>NZ_JBHXTE010000019.1:0-111852 GCF_042677545.1 Streptomyces sp. NPDC127108
GGCGCCGCCCCCGGCCCCCGGGCCCCCGCGGCGCGCCCCGCCGGGGTCGCGCCCGCCCCGCCCCCGCCCCCCGCCCCGAAGAGACCTCAGCGCTTGAGCGTGAACGTGAAGTCGTCGGACACCTTGCCGCCGAGCCGGACGGCCGAGACGAGCTTCCCCTCCACGACCAGCCTCTCGACCTCGGCCCGCGAAAGACCGCAGCCGTCAGCGATCAGCCGCACCGGCCGGACGGGTATCCGCGCCGCGAACCGGACCGAGACGTCGATGACCTCGCGGTCCAGGTGGTCCGTTCCCCCGGTGTCGAGGCGCCAGGCGCCGTCCCAGTCGAGCGCGACGTGATTGCGGCGCCGCAGGACCGGGTCCTGGAGCAGTTCGGCCGCGAGGCCGGGGTCGTTGGCGTGCATCCGGTCCAGCAGCTCGGGCCGTACGGAGCGCACGCGTACGCGCTCCAGGACCGTGAGCTTCGCGGTCTCCCCGCAGCCGGAGCAGAGCACGAGGAGCCAGGCGTCGATGAGCTTGTGGTGGGCGTTGACGCGGAACTTTCCGTCGGCCCGGAAGCGCCCGGAGGCGCAGATGTGGCAACGGCGGAGGACAAGTGGCAGGCAGGTGGGCATGACCACCCAGCGATTGAGCACAGAAGTACACCGATCTCAGTGAGAAATCCGCAGCGAGAAGGAGCGCGGCGCACAGACGCGACGCGCGACAGATCAGCTCTCGGGAGGTCTCACACGGTGTACAACGGCACGTCCTCACCCAGACGACTCGGTTCGGCAGCACGGTAAGGGCACACACCCGCGCCCCTCCAGTGGTTTTTCCCCTTGCTCTTCCCGGCCTGTTGCTCCGTCCCGGCCCGGTCGCGTGACGTGGCGCACTTTTGCAAGCAGCGTGCTTGCAAAAGTTAGCGCGAGGGGTGCAGTATCGGAGCATGGCATCGCTCAACGTCGGCAATCTCGGGGAGTACTTGCGCGAACAGCGGCGCACCGCGCAGCTGTCGCTCAGGCAGCTCGCCGATGCCGCCGGGGTGTCCAATCCGTACCTGAGCCAGATCGAGCGCGGGCTGCGCAAGCCGAGCGCCGAGGTTCTGCAGCAGGTCGCCAAGGCGCTCAGGATCTCCGCCGAGACGTTGTACGTCCGGGCCGGGATCCTCGACGAGAAGGAGCGGGACGAGCTGGAGACGCGCGCCGTCATCCTCGCCGACCCGTCCATCAACGAGCGGCAGAAGCAGGTGCTGCTGCAGATCTACGAGTCGTTCCGCAAGGAGAACGGCTTCGCGACCTCCGTGTACGCGGACGGCGGCGCCGAGGAGACGTCGTACGACGACGTCCGCGGCGCGAGCCCGGACACCGACGCCGACGGCCCCCGCACGGCCGACGGCAGCGATGCGGCACCCGCAGGCAAGCCATCCTCGGGGAAGCGGTCTTCGAGGAGCAGGAAGACTTCCGGCGGCGACGAGTCCACGGACGGCGACACCAAGTCCGCGGACGGCCCCGAGAAGTCCTCGGACCAGTAGTTCCCGAGCTCACGCGAATCCGGGAGGACCTTTCGCCATGCCCACCACCGACGACGTGCGCAAGACCATCACCGACCCCAAGCCCCTCTACTTCGTCGCAGGCAGCGCCGAACTGGCCTACCAGCAGGCCAAGAAGGTGCCCGGCCTCATCGAGCAGCTCGCCGCCGAGGCGCCGGCGCGGATCGAGGCCGTCCGCAGGACCGACCCCAAGGACGTCCAGGAGAAGGCCGCCGCCCGCGCCAAGGAGGCGCGTGACGTCATCCAGTCCCGGGTCGGCGGACTCATCAGCAACCTCGACACCGACCTGAAGAAGATCGGCGAGGGCGCCCAGGACCTGGCGCTGCGCGGCGTCGGCGTCGCCTTCGAGTACGCCGTCCAGGCGCGCGAGAAGTACGACCAGGTCGCCGAGCACGGCGAGCAGACCGTGCGCGCCTGGCGCGGCGAGGCCGCCGAGGGCCTCTCCGAGCTGGCCGACACCGTCGAGCCGGACGACGAGGAGGCCGCGCAGACCGAGCAGTCGGCGCAGGCCGAGTCGAACGGCGCGGGCGACACCGGGACCCAGAGCTCCACCCGGAAGACCACCGCGGCCAAGAAGACCGCCGCGGACAAGCCCGCCGCCAAGAAGACGACGGCGAAGAAGACCACGCCCCCTGCCAAGTAGGGCGTCCGTCGGCTGACGGGGCGTCGATTCGTCGGCGCCGCACCGGGCCGGGCACTCTCGGAGTGCCCGGCCCGTTGTTCGGGTAGCGGGTACGGTGACTGCGTACGTCGCGTAGGGACTCGCCGAGACTGGTGGTGGACGTTGTGCTGATGCAGGGGTTCTCGAACCTCATGTGGCTGCTGTCGCTGGCCCTGATCGCGTTCAGCGGCTTCGCGCTGCTCGACGCGGCGATCCGACGCGAGGACGCCTATCGCGCGGCGGACAAGAAGACCAAGCCCTTCTGGCTGATCATCCTCGGGCTCGCCTTCGTGGTGAACCTGATCTTCAACATCCTGTCGTTCCTGCCCATCATCGGCCTCATCGCGACCATCGTGTACATGGTCGACGTGCGGCCCGCGCTGCGGCAGATCACCGGCGGGGGCGGCGGCCGCCGCGGCTCAAGCAGCGACGGTCCGTACGGCCCGTACAACGGCGGTCGATGAGGGAGGGTCCGGGACGGGCCGGGGCCGTTCGGCGCGCCCGGGGTCAGGACCCTCCAGCGCGGACCTGCTAGCGAGCCCGGTCGAGCAGCAGTACCGCCACGTCGTCCGTCAGGTCGCCGCCGTTGAGGTCCCTGACCTCGTTCACGGCGGCCTCCAGGAGCGCGTCGCCGCGCAGGCCCGCCTCGATCTTGCGGCGCACCATCTCCACCATGCCGTCCTGCCCGAGCCGCTGGTTGCCCTCGCCGATCCGGCCCTCGATCAGGCCGTCCGTGTACAGCATCAGGCTCCAGCTGCCGCCGAGCTCCACCTGACGGCGCGGCCAGCGGGCGCGCGGCAGCAGGCCGAGCGCGGGGCCCCCGTTGTCGTACGGGAGCAGCTCGGCGGGGCGGCCGGGGCGAGCTATCAGCGGTGACGGGTGCCCGGCCAGGCACAGTCCGGCCCGGCGGCCGTCCGGCGCGATGTCGACCGTGCACAGCGTCGCGAAGATCTCCTCGTCGGCCCGCTCGTGCTCCAGGACCCGCTGGAGCGTGGAGAGCAGCTCGTCGCCGCACAGGCCAGCGAAGGTCAGCGCCCGCCAGGCGATCCGCAGCTCCACGCCGAGCGCCGCCTCGTCGGGGCCGTGGCCGCAGACGTCGCCGATCATCACGTGCACCGAGCCGTCGGGCATGCGCACCGTGTCGTAGAAGTCGCCGCCGAGCAGCGCGCGGGAGCGGCCGGGGCGGTAGTGGGCGGCGAAGCGCAGCGGGGAGCCCTCGAGGAGCGGCGTCGGCAGCAGGCCGCGCTCCAGGCGGGCGTTCTCCTGCGCGCGCAGCCGGGACTCGGTGAGCTGGCGCTGCGCGGCGTCGGCGCGCTTGCGCTCCACCGCGTACCGGATGGCGCGGCTGAGCAGGCGGCCGTCCAGCTCCTCCCGCAGCAGATAGTCCTGCGCGCCGACGCCCACGGCCTGCGCGCCGATCTCGGCGTCGCCGGACGCGGTGAGCGCGAGGACGGCGTGGCGCGGGGCGAGGCGCAGGACGTGCTTGAGGACGGCCAGCTCGTCGGGGGCGGCGTCGGCGCCCGCGGCGCTTTCGCCGTCCTTGCCGTTGGGGGGCTCGGGGCTGGGGGAGCCGCCGTGGTTGCCGGGCCCGCTGGGGGAGCTGGTGTGGTTGTTGGGGGTGCCGGGGCCGCTGAGGTTGTTGGGGCCGTTGAAGCCGTTGGGGGTGCCGGGGTTGCCGGAGCCGCCCGCGGGGGCGCGGCCGGGCAGGGCCAGGTCCAGCAGGATGCAGTGCACGTCGTCCGTGAGCAGCCGCTCGGCCTCGGTGAGGTTGCGGGCGGTGCGGATGCGGATCGGCTTGCCCGCGGCGTCCAGGAGCTCGGGCACGCTCAGGGAGCCTGCCGGGTCGTCCTCGATCACCAGCAGGGTGAGCCCGGTGCCGTTGCCCACGGGGTCGCTGACCATGGGGTCGCTCCCTATGGGGTCGTCGTCCGCGAGGCCGTCGCGTACGGGTGTGTCGCGTACGGGTGTGTCGCGAACCGGGTCGGTGCCCGCGGTGTGGTGGGCGGTGGGGCCGGTGCCGTCGGTTGTCGGCGCCGCGTGAGCCTGACCGCCTTCCGCGGCCGGTATCGCTCGCTGCCGCGGTATGGGTACGGGCATCGTCTACATCCTTCCCTCCCCCCGAGGGCATGGCGGGGCGACGGTCGCACGCCCCACCAGACGGGGACCATAGCGTCACCCGGGGCGTGTGTGGAATGCCGTGCGGCACGCGGCCGAAGGCATATGCCGCATCCTGGACCGCATTTGGGCACGAACCCGGTCTGCCTGGGATGACGAACGTCACGCCGTGAGGGTTGAGCGGGGCGCGGGGCCGTGCGGTGGGTCACAGTGCGCGGCCCGCCTGGCCCGCCCGGTCACCGGGCGGGCCCGTCCCGCCCGTCCTGCTTGTCCCGTTCTTGCCTGGTTCTTGTCCGGCTTCTTGTCCGGTTACTTGTCCGGCCGCACGACGCCGAGTATCTCCATCGAGCCCGCCCCCGCGAGCGTCACGCTGCGCCCGGGGCGGGGCGCGTGCACGATCGCGCCGTCGCCCACGTACAGCCCGACGTGGCTCGCGTCCTTGTGGTAGATGATCAGGTCGCCGGGCCGCATGTTCTTCACGTCGACGCGCGGGAGCCGCTTCCACTGCTCCTGCGAGGTGCGCGGGATGCCCTTGCCCGCGGCCGCCCAGGCCTGGGACGTGAGCCCCGAGCAGTCGTACGACTTCGGGCCCTCCGCGCCCCATACGTAGGGCTTGCCGATCTGCGCCGTGGCGAACGCGATCGCCTTCTTGCCGGGGGAGGTCGCCTTGCCCTTGGCGTCCTTGAGTATGCCGGTGTCCACCCAGGCCGACTGCTGTCTCAGCGCGGCCTCCTCCTCCAGCTTCCGCAGCCGGTCGCGCTCCTTCTTCTCCATGCGCGACTCCAGCTTCTCGGCGGCGGCGATCTTCTTCTTGATCTCCTTCTTCGCCTCCGCCTTGGCCTTGCGGCCCGCCTCAAGGCGCTTCCACTGCGCGGAGGCGTCCTTGGCGTACGTCTTCAAGTCCGCCTGGGTGCGGCTCATTTCCGTGAGCATGGCCTTCGTCGCGTGCTGGCCCTGGCGCAGCCGGCCCGCGCCGTCCAGGAAGCGGCTCGGGTTGTCGCTGAGCATCAGCCGGGCCTCGTCCGGGACGCCGCCGCCGCGGTACTGCGCGCGGGCCGCGGCGCCCGCGCGGGCCTTCAGCCCGTCCAGCTTCGTCTGGCCCTTGTCGATGGCTCTGGCGAGCCGGACGATCTCCTCCGACTGCTTCTCGGCCTTCTCCTCCGCGGCGTTGTACGCGTCCGTGGCCGTGCCCGCCTCGCGGTAGAGCCGCTCGATCTCCTTGCGGACCTTCTCCAGGGATCTGTTCGACGGGGGAGTGGGCTCGGCCGGGCTCGCGAACGCCGTGCCCGGCGCGGCGAGGACCGCGGCCGCGCACGCGCAGACCAGTGCCACGGCTGTCGTCGTCGAGTGCCTCTTGCCGGTCACGCCCGCCACCCCCAAAGCTGATTTACCGTCAGTAACTTCTCGGTGTTCCCGGGATGGTGCCATGCCGGTGCCGAATGCGACAGGGCCGCGTGACAACTCCGAACTCCCACCCGTCACATGTGACGAACCGCACGCGAAGATCGTTCCCCGCAGGTCGCGGGGCATGCGCGGAACAATTCCGGCACCCGGGCCCGCCGAGCGCCGGGTTCAGCCCCGCCCCGGCGCCAATGCCCCCCACGCCACCGTCACTTCCCCCTGCCGCCACCGCGAACTCCGGTCCAGGACCGGCCAGTCCGCCGTCAGGTCCCGCACCGCCCGCAGCCACCGCTGCCGCGCCCCGTACGCGGCGTACGGCGCGGCCGCGGCCCACGCCCGGTCGAAGTCGCGCAGGAACGCGTGCACCGGCTCCCCCGGCACGTTCCGGTGGATCAGTGCCTTCGGCAGCCGCTCGGCGAGGTCGGACGGGCGGTCCAGGGAGCCGAGGCGGGCCGCGAAGGTGACCGTGCGCGGGCCCTCGGGGCCGAGCGCGACCCACACGTGCCTGCGCCCGATCTCGTCGCACGTGCCCTCGACGAGGAGGCCGTCCGGGGCGAGCCGCGCGCACAGCCGCTCCCACACGGCGGCGACCGCGTCCTCGTCGTACTGCCGCAGCACGTTGGCCGCTCGGATCAGCAGCGGCCGGGCGGGCAGCGGCACCTCGAAGCCGCCGTGCCGGAAGGTGAGGCCCTCGCGCGCGTAGGGCCGGGCCGCCGCCACCCGCTCCGGGTCGATCTCGATGCCGACCACGCGCGCGTGCGGGGCGACGGTCCGCAGTCGAAGGAGCAGCTCGACGGCGGTCCAGGGCGCGGCGCCGTAGCCGAGGTCGACCGCGATCGGCTCGTCCGCGCGGCGCAGGGCGGCGCCGTGGGTGGCGGCGATCCAGCGGTCCATGCGGCGCAGCCGGTTGGGGTTGGTGGTCCCGCGCGTCACGGTTCCCACAGGTCGGGAGGGCGGACGGGGAGCGCGGGGGGCCATGAGGGCAAGCCTAAGCAAGGGCCGGGGCGGGACCCGGCGGCGCCGGTCAAGGTAATGCTTTGGCAAAGAGGAAATGGAGGTGGAGCTTCCGGTGTTGCTCCTCCAGGAGGCCCGCACCCGGTCTCCGCCTCGTCGTGCCCGCCGTTCCAGGCAAAGCCCGCCGTCAAGGCCAAGGAGGACCGCCACGTGAGCCACTACGTGACCAGGCTCGGGCGTCGCTCCCCAACCCCTTCGTACGCGAGGATCCGGCTGCCGGGCTCCTCGCGCCGCCCCCGCCGGGTGGCCATGCTCAGCGTGCACACCTCACCACTGCACCAGCCGGGCACCGGTGACGCGGGCGGCATGAACGTCTACATCGTGGAGCTGGCCAAGCGCCTGGCCGCGATCAACATCGAGGTCGAGATCTTCACCCGCGCCACCACCGGCGCCCTGCCGCCCACCGTCGAACTGGCCCCCGGCGTGCTCGTGCGCCACGTCGACGCGGGCCCCTACGAAGGCCTCGCCAAGGAGGAGCTGCCCGCCCAGCTGTGCGCCTTCACACACGGCGTGATGCAGGCCTGGGCAGGCCACCGGCCCGGCCACTACGACCTGGTCCACTCGCACTACTGGCTCAGCGGCCACGTCGGCTGGCTGGCCGCCGAGCGCTGGGGCACCCCCCTGGTGCACGCCATGCACACCATGGCCAAGGTCAAGAACGCCGCGCTCGCCGAGGGCGACACCCCGGAGCCCACCGCCCGCGTCATCGGCGAGACCCAGATCGTGCGCGCCGCCGACCGGCTCATCGCCAACACCTCCGAAGAGGCCGACGAGCTCGTACGCCACTACGAAGCCGACCCCGGCAAGGTCGCCGTCGTCCACCCCGGCGTGAACCTGGACCGCTTCCGCCCCGCCGACGGGCGCGCCGCCGCCCGCCACCGCCTCGGCCTTCCGCAGGACGCCCTGATCCCCCTCTTCGCGGGCCGCATCCAGCCCCTGAAGGCCCCCGACGTGCTGCTGCGCGCCGTCGGCGTCCTCCTGGGGGAGCGGCCCGAGCTGCGCTCGCGGATCGTCGTGCCCGTCGTCGGCGGGCCCAGCGGCAGCGGCCTCGCCAAGCCGGAGGGCCTGCAGAAGCTGGCCGCCCGGCTCGGTATCGCCGATGTCGTACGGTTCCAGCCGCCCGTCGGGCAGGAGCAGCTCGCGGACTGGTTCCGGGCCGCGTCCGTGCTCGTGATGCCCTCGTACAGCGAGTCCTTCGGGCTCGTGGCCATCGAGGCGCAGGCCGCGGGGACGCCGGTGCTCGCCGCCTCGGTGGGCGGGCTGCCCGTCGCCGTGCGCGAGGGCGTCACCGGGTTCCTCGTGTCCGGCCACGAACCCGCCCACTACGCGCGCGTGCTGGGCGAGTTCGCCGACTCTCCACAGCTTGTGGACCGCATGGGCGCGGCGGCCGCGCGGCACGCCGAGTCCTTCGGGTGGGGCACCGCCGCGTCCGCCACGGCCGACGTGTACACCGCCGCCGTGCACGATCATCGGCGTCACGTACGCTCGCACCATGGGTGACGTTGCTGGCGGGGCGCCTTCCGCGGTGATCGAGCGGACGCTGGACGAGGCCGAGCTCGAATGGGAATCCCCCGAGCCCGGGGCGTACGTGGTGAAGCTGCCCGGCACGCGCAAGCTCTCCACGACCCTCTCGCTGCGCGTGGGCAAGCACTCGCTGTCCCTCAACGCCTTCGTGATCCGTCGGCCCGACGAGAACCACGAAGGCGTCCACCGGTGGCTCCTGGAGCGCAATCTCCGCCTGTACGGCGTCGGTTACGCCATCGACTCCCTGGGGGACGTCTACGTCGCCGGCAAGCTGCCGCTCGCCGCCGTCACCCCCGACGAGCTCGACCGTCTCCTCGGCTCCGTCCTCGAAGCGGCCGACGGCTCCTTCAACACCCTCCTGGAGCTGGGGTTCGCGACGGCCATCCGCAAGGAGTACGAGTGGCGCGTCGCGCGCGGCGAATCCACGCGGAACCTGGACGCGTTCACCCACCTGACCCAGCCGAGGTAGTTCGCTCCCTCGCGGCGGGTGGGTGGCGACCCTGCCCCGCCGCTCCGCGGCGGATCTCTCCCACCCGCCCGCCCATTTCTGCCCGACAGCACGGTGAACGCCGCCCGTGGGGGGCCACCCGCCATCGGCGACTGCGGGCCCGTGACCCTGCCGCCCGCCCTTTCTACCTCACAGCATGGTGAACGCCGCTCGCGGGGGCGTTCACCGTCGGCTGCGGCGGGGCGCTGCGACTGCCCGCCCCACACTGCTTCTAGCGCTGTGGGCAATTGTCCCGCAGGGCGGGACGGGTGGGCACAGCCCCCGGCCGACGGTGCCCGTAATACCCGCGGTAAGAACTCTTCCCCCGGCGGCCAGCCGCATGGCATGCTCCCGCTCAACGTAAACGTGAACGCAGTTCATGTACGTATACGGGAGGCGGAGCGGGCATGAGCAACCTCAGCAGACGCGGCATCCTCGGCGGAGCCATCGCCGTCGCGGCGACCGCCGTCACCGGCCCGGTCGCGACGGCGGCACCCGGACCCCGCCAGGCGGCCGAACCCCCCACCCTCTGGCGAGAGTTCACCAAGGCCCCCTACACCCACCCCCAGATCCCCTACGTAGGACGAGCAGGAGCCCGCCGGGGCGCCCGGCACCTCCGGCGCCCGGAGGCCGTGTTCCACGCCCACCGATACGGCGCAAGGCCCGACGCCGAGTCGAACGCGCCCGCCATCAACCGTGCCCTCGCCGCCGCCGGAAGGGCCGGCGGGGGCACGGTCCAGCTCGCCCCGGGGACGTACCGGATCGACGACGTCATCCGCGTCACAGACGACAACGTCGTCCTGCGGGGCGCGGGCAGCGGCCGCACGAAGCTGCTCGCCACCAAGAACCTGACCGAGCTCATCGGCCCCTACGGCAGCCGCTACGGCGGCGACAAGTCCAGCTGGTCCTGGGCCGGAGGCCTCATCTGGCTGTGCCCGCGCGACCGCCTGGACAGCCTGACGGCCGCCATCAGGGCCAAGGACTGGCCGTTCGAGGGCTGGACCGGCAACAAGCGCGACGAGTGGCGCACCCTCACCACGGTCGCCCCCGCCACCCGCGGCTCCTGGTCCGTCCGCGTCGCCGACACCTCTCGGCTGCGCCGCGGCAGCCTCGTCCTGCTGCGCCTCGCCGACGACGCGGACCACACGCTCCTGGAGCACATGGCGGGCGGCGGCGCGGGCCCGCAGGCGTACACGTGGGACGACAAGACGAAGCTGACGTCGTACGTGCCCTACGAGTGGCCCGTGCGGATCGCCCAGGTCAAGGGGCACACCGTCACCTTCGAACGCCCTCTGCCGCTGGACGTCCGCCCGGAGTGGGACCCCCGGCTGACCACCCACGTCCCCGCGCTGACCGGCTCCGGAGTCGAGGGGCTCACCCTGGAGGCGGTGCAGACCCCGCAGTCACCGCACCTGCTCGACAAGGGCCACAACGGCGTCACCTTCCAGTGCGCGTACGACTGTTGGGCCGACGACGTCCACGTCCGCCACGTGGACAACGGGTTCGGCCTGGTCGCCGCCTCCGCCTGCACGCTGCGCCGCACCTCCGTGGGCGGCCGCGGCTCGCACCACCCGTACTTCTGCCGCGAGGGCTCGCACGACAACCTGATCGAGGAGTTCCGCATCGAGCGGCGCACCGTGCCGACGCCCGCAGGGACCCAGCTGCACGGCATCAACGTGGAGGGCCTGTCCTCGTACAACGTCTGGTCCCGGGGCGTCATGGAGATGGGGACGTTCGACACGCACCGGGGGATGCCGTTCGCCAACGTGCGCACCGAGATCACGGTCGAGAACGACGGACGGCACGGCGGCGACGCCAGCGCGGGGCCCCTCTACGGAGCGCGGTTCGCCCACTGGAACGTCACGGTCACCAACCAGCGCGCCGGACTGGTCAAAATTGATGGCATCGCTCCGTACAGTGCCACGGTCGGCATCTCCCGGGTCCGAGAGTTCGACCAGATCGACGTACCGGACTTCTCCGGAGAGCTCAATTCCCGTATCGAGGCGTACGGTTCACCGGGTTCCGTCCGGCCCCGGAACCTGTACGAGGCCCAGCGCGCTCTGGGGGAGTGAGGCGGGCTCAGCCGAAGGGGACCAGGCGGACCACCGTCACGGTGAGGACCGAACCCGAGACGTAGTAGAGGACGATCGCGCCGCCGACCGTCGCCTCACGGCGGTCGCGCTCGGCGGCGTCCGTGGAGACCGCCGTCGAGCCGTGCCCGTAGGGGTCGCGGCCGAGCGTGCGCTCCATCGCCGTCCGGAAGGCGTCCGCGTCGTTCATCTTGGCGAGGGTGTCGTCGGCGGGCGGCGCGTAGGTGATGCGATACCTGCGGCTCCGGTGACGGCTCACGCGATGCTCCGCCTCTCGGCCTCGTCGGCGGCCAGCCGGTCGAGCAGGGCCTCGGCCTCGGGGTCGGGCACGGACTCCAGCATCCAGTGCCGCATCACGGAGTGGATCTCGTCGACCCCGGCCTCGTTGATGGCCCGGTCGAACTCCGCGCGCCGGTCCTCGGGCAGGGCGGCGCGGATGTCCGGGATGGTGTTGGGGACGTCGACCTCCTCGCCGCCGATGAAGGTCTTCAGTGGTTCGGCCATGGTCGGGTCACTCTCCCTGGGATCCCTGGGTGGGCCCTGCGCTGATCTCACGGTAGCGGCGGTCGGCGGAACCTTCAGGCGCCGAGGCCCGGGGCACCGCGGCCTCCCGCACCGCGGCCTCCAGCTCCGCGACCTCGGACTCCGCGACCTCCGGCACCGCGGCCTGCGGAACCGTGGGCTCGGGCGCCGGGACGTCGTGCCCCGCGGCCTCCGCCTCCGTGGGAAGCCCCCGCATCAGACCCCAGTACCCGAGCGCCGCCACCGTACCCACGAGCGCACAGCCGCCCCACAGCCACTCCGCCCCCAGGCGGTCGATCAGGAAGCCGGACATCAGCGGCGCCACCAGGCCCGCCACGGCCCACGACATCGTGTACATGCCCTGGTAGCGGCCGCGCCCGTGCGTCGGCGAGAGCCGCACGACCAGGCCCGTCTGGGTGGGCGCGTTGATGATCTCGGCGAGCGTCCACACCATCACCGTCAGCGCGAACACCCCGACCGAACCGGCGAACGCGGTGAGCCCGAAGCCGTACCCCGCCACGAGTGAGGACAGCACGAGGAGGCGCTGCGGGTCGCGGTGCTCGATGAACCGCGTCACCGGGATCTGCAGCACGACGATCATGACGCCGTTCACGGCGATGGCAAGGCCGTAGTCGCTCGGCGAGAATCCCGCCTCGCCCATCGCCACCGGCAGCCCCAGCGCCCCCTGTTGGAAGACCAGCGCGACCAGGAAGGACAGGCCGACCACGCCCATGAACCGCCCGTCCCGCAGCACCGTGCCGAGCCCGACCTGCTCCTCGGCCGCCGCGGCCGCCGCACTCTGCGTCGGCCGGGACTCCGGCAGCTTCACGAAGACCAGGACCGCGCACACCAGCGTCATCGCGCCCTCGACGAGGAAGCCCGCGCGGTAGCTGTACGAGGCGATGAAGCCCGCGCCCGCCGTGGAGATCGCGAACCCCAGGTTGATCGCCCAGTAGTTGAGCGAGAAGGCCCGCACCCGGTCCTCGGGCCGCACGATGTCGGCGAGCATCGCCTGCACGGCCGGACGCGAGGCGTTGCTCGCCATGCCGACCAGGAAGGCGACGCCCGCGATCGCCACCGGGTGCGTCATGAACCCGAGGAGCGCCACGGAAGCGGCCGTCGACACCTGCGCGATCAGCAGCGTGGGCCGTCGGCCGAGCCGGTCGGTCATGACGCCCGCGCCGATCGAGGAGACGACACCGCCGAGCCCGTGCAGGGCGGCGACGAGACCCGCGTACGTGGCCGAGTACCCCTGCTCCACGGTCAGATACAGCGCCATGAAGGTGGCCACGAAGCCGCCGAGGCGGTTCACCAGGGTGCTGGTCCACAGCCACCAGAAGGCGGGTGGAAGCCCTGACACGGACTCCTTGACGGCACGTCTCATGGCGACGAATGGCATGGATCCCCCGAGGTGGCACAGATGCTGCTTGTAAGTGGCGAAAACCGCATGCACAACTTACGACCCCGGGGAACTCCCCCGCCACTCGATTGACGGCAACCGTCAATCGCTCCCGGGGGCGACCCCTCCGGCGGTTCGATTACGCTCAGAGGCATGGCCGACGCACCGTACAAGCTGATCCTCCTCCGCCACGGCGAGAGCGAATGGAACGCGAAGAACCTGTTCACCGGCTGGGTGGACGTCAACCTGAACGAGAAGGGCGAGAAGGAGGCGGTCCGCGGCGGTGAGCTGCTCAAGGACGCCGGCCTGCTCCCCGACGTGGTCCACACGTCGCTCCAGAAGCGCGCGATCCGCACCGCGCAGCTCTCCCTGGAGGCCGCCGACCGTCACTGGATCCCCGTCCACCGCAGCTGGCGCCTGAACGAGCGCCACTACGGCGCCCTCCAGGGCAAGGACAAGGCGCAGACCCTCGCCGAGTTCGGCGAGGAGCAGTTCATGCTGTGGCGCCGCTCCTACGACACCCCGCCGCCCGCCCTCGAGGACGGCACGGAGTTCTCCCAGTCCGCGGACCCGCGCTACTCCTCCATCCCCCCGGAGCTGCGCCCCCGCACGGAGTGCCTGAAGGACGTCGTCGTCCGCATGCTCCCGTACTGGTACGACGGCATCGTCCCGGACCTCCTGGCCGGCCGCACGGTCCTCGTCGCCGCCCACGGCAACAGCCTGCGCGCCCTCGTCAAGCACCTCGACGGCATCTCCGACGCCGACATCGCGGGCCTGAACATCCCCACCGGCATCCCGCTCTCCTACGAACTGGACGCCGACTTCAAGCCCCTGAACCCCGGCGGCACCTACCTCGACCCGGACGCCGCGAAGGCGGCCATCGAGGCGGTCAAGAACCAGGGCAAGAAGAAGTAGGCCCACCCGTACGGAAAAAGGGGCTCCACGCGCGCGTGGAGCCCCTTTTCTGTGTGCGATTCCGTGCGCGCGGGGGCGCGTGGGAGGGGGCGGGCGGCGGACGGCGGCGTGGGGTGAACAGGTGCGCGCGCGTGCGCCGTTGACGCGCCCCGCCGCCTCGGGCTTGCAATGGGGAGGCAGGCAGTACGTCTTCGCAGGATGCCTTCGAGGAGGAGACACATGGCTGAGTCCCCCAGGCCCGAAACCCACGCCGACGGTTGCCAGTGCGGTCCCGGCTGTAGCTGTGGCTGCCAGTCCGGCGGCGCCTGCCAGTGCGGCGGCGGCTGCGGCTGACCCCGTACGAGCGGCTGACACGGTACGAGAGGGGTGGGCGCGCACGCCTCGGCGCCCACCCCGGCGCACCGGCAGGTGCTACGCGCCCTCGACGGGCGCCGAGCCCGGCTGGATCTCGTCCGCGTGCTCACCCGTCACCAGATACACGACGCGCTTGGCGACGGACACCGCGTGGTCCGCGAAGCGCTCGTAGTAGCGGCCGAGGAGCGTCACGTCGACGGCGGTCTCGATGCCGTGCTTCCAGCGGTCGTCCATCAGGTGCTGGAACAGCGTGCGGTGCAGCAGGTCCATCTCGTCGTCGTCCTGCTCAAGCTGCAGCGCCAGATCGACGTCCTTGGTGATGATGACCTCCGCCGCCTTCGCCATCAGGCGCTGCGCGAGCTGGCCCATCTCCAGGATCGTCGCGTGCAGGTCCCGCGGCACCGCCGACTCCGGGAAGCGCAGCCGGGCCAGCTTGGCCACGTGCTGGGCCAGGTCGCCGGAGCGCTCCAGGTCGGCGCTCATCCGCAGCGAGGTGACGACGATCCGCAGGTCGGTGGCGACCGGCTGCTGCCGCGCCAGCAGGGCTATCGCGCGGGCCTCCAGCTCGTGCTGGAGGTCGTCGACCTTCTGGTCGGCGGCGATCACGCTCTCGGCCAGCTTCAGGTCGGCGTCGAGCATGGCCGTGGTGGCGCGCCCGATCGCCGACCCGACAAGGCGGGCCATCTCGACCAGGCCCTCGCCGATCGAGTCAAGTTCCTCGTGGTACGCGTCACGCATGTGGCTGTCCCTCTCTCGTACGTCACAGGGGCTCACCCCCACGCTCCCACGGTGGCGGCCCGACGCGTCCGTTTAAGTCATCTCAAATGAATCACCCCTGTCGCCAAGGTGAACTATGGGCGTCGGAGTCCCGCCGCGCGCCCGATGCGCCAGACTGCACCAGGGGCCCCGCGGGGCGACCCGCGTTCCCCACCCGGAACGCGTGCCGCACACCGGAAACCGCCGGTCCGACGGGTCGCCCCGCCGAAATGAACCACTGCCGTCCCCACAGTGAACTCTGAGCGACGAGTGTTCGAGTGGCCACCCGGATGGCTGTGGGTGGTACTCCGACCGCGCATAACCTGGAGGCATGGACGTGAACGCGGCGGTCGCCGCAGCGGCAGCGATCGCCGGGGTGTGCACCGGCGTCATCGCCATGCTGGCGTTTCGCTGGAGCGAACGCGACCAGAAGAGGCCCACCCGGACTTCCCTGCACACGGACGCGGTCCTGCCCCCCGGCGTCGACACGGTCCTCTCCGTGCTGCGCTCCTCCGCGGTCGTCCTGGACGAGGCGGACAGCGTGGTCAAGGCGAGCTCCGCGGCGTACGCCCTCGGACTGGTGCGCGGCGGCAAACTCGCCGTCGAGCCGATGCTGCAGATGGCCAGGGACACCCGGCGCGACGGTGAGATACGCCAGGTCGAGCTGGACCTGCCGCGCCGGGGCACGGGCCGGGGGGACGCGCTCGCGGTCTCCGCGCGGGTGGCGCCCCTGGGCTCCCGCCTGGTCCTGCTGCTCGTCGAGGACCTCACGGAGGCCCGCCGCATCGAGGCGGTGCGCCGCGACTTCGTGGCGAACGTCAGCCACGAGCTCAAGACGCCGGTGGGGGCGCTCTCGCTGCTCTCCGAAGCCGTCATGGACGCCGCCGACGACCCCGAGGCCGTGGAGCGCTTCGCGGGCCGGATGCAGAACGAGGCGACCCGCCTGACCAACCTCGTGCAGGAGCTCATCGACCTCTCCCGGGTGCAGAACGACGACCCCCTGGAGGACGCCGAGCCGGTGCGCGTCGACGAGCTGGTGGCCGAGGCCATCGACCGCTGCCGACACCAGGCGGGCACCAAGCAGATCACCATGGCCGCGACCGTCGGGAGCGCCGCGGCGCCGTCCGCCGACAGCGGCACCGGAAGCCGGACGGCGGTCTCCGACCTGCACGTCTGGGGCAACCGCGGCCAGCTCGCCGCGGCTCTCGGCAACCTCGTCGAGAACGCCGTGAACTACTCCCCGGCCCGTACCCGGGTCGGCATAGCGGCGCGCCGGGTCACCGCACCGGGCGGCGACCACATCGAGGTCGCGGTCACCGACCAGGGCATCGGGATCTCCGACAAGGACAAGGAGCGCATCTTCGAGCGCTTCTACCGCGTCGACCCGGCCCGCTCGCGCGCCACCGGCGGCACCGGCCTCGGTCTCGCCATCGTCAAGCACGTGGCCGCCTCGCACGGCGGGGAGGTGACCGTGTGGAGCTCGGAGGGACAGGGCTCCACCTTCACCCTGCGCCTGCCCGAGGCGGGCGCGACGCGCGACCGCGGCGCCGGGCAGGGACTGTCCGCGAACGGCGCGCACCAGGGCGCCAGGCCCGACGACACAACCGCATACGAACCCATTCCTGCCGCCCCGGAGGTCCTTCCGTGACCCGAGTGCTCGTCGTCGAGGACGAGGAATCCTTCAGCGACGCCCTGTCGTACATGCTCCGCAAGGAGGGCTTCGAGGTCGCGATCGCGGCCACCGGGCCCGACGGACTCGACGAATTCGAGCGCAACGGCGCCGACCTCGTCCTGCTCGACCTGATGCTGCCGGGCCTGCCCGGCACCGAGGTCTGCCGTCAGCTGCGCAGCCGCTCGAACGTGCCGGTGATCATGGTCACCGCCAAGGACAGCGAGATCGACAAGGTCGTCGGCCTGGAAATAGGAGCCGATGACTACGTCACCAAGCCCTTCTCGTCCCGCGAACTGGTGGCCCGCATCCGTGCGGTCCTGCGCCGCCGCGGCGAGCCCGAGGAGGTCGCCCCGCAGGCCCTGGAGGCGGGCCCGGTCCGCATGGACGTCGACCGCCACGTCGTCACCGTCTCCGGCTCCAAGGTCGACCTGCCCCTGAAGGAGTTCGACCTCCTGGAGATGCTGCTGCGCAACGCGGGCCGCGTACTGACCCGCATGCAGCTCATCGACCGTGTCTGGGGCGCCGACTACGTGGGCGACACCAAGACCCTGGACGTGCACGTCAAGCGTCTGCGCGCCAAGATCGAGCCGGACCCGGGCGCGCCGCGCTACCTGGTGACGGTCCGCGGCCTGGGCTACAAGTTCGAGCCGTAGACAGCGGAACAGCACGAGGAAGGGCGGGAACCCCGAGGGGTTCCCGCCCTTCCTGCTGTTCTCAAGCCGTCCCGCGGAGGGGGCGTCAGTGCTGGGCGGCGCCGTCGTGCCCGGCCTCGCCGGACGGCGTGCTGCCCGCGCCCTGGGCGCCTTCGCCGCCCTCGGCACCGGCGGCGCCGTCAGCGGCACCCTCGGCGCCGTTCTCGGCGTCCCCGGACGGCGTGCCCGACGGGTTGCCGGAGGGCGTCCCCGAGGGCTTGCCCGACGGCTTCCCGGACGGCTTGCCGGAGGCGTCGCCCGAGGGCTTGGCGTCCGGGGCCTTCGGGAGCTCGCTCGGGCCCCACTTCTGGAAGTAGCTCTCGGCGGGCACGACGAACGTCTTCAGCTTCACGTCGCCGGTCTTGCTGAAGGCGAAGGTGACCGGCTGCGCGTTGCCGTCCTCGACGGACTCGCGGCTGCTGGGCAGGACCGCGGCGGCGTTGTCCTTGCCGCCGATGGTGATCGAGCCGCCGGCCGGGATGGTCAGGCCGCCGCTCTTGCCCTTCTTCTCGCCCTTGGCGGGGCTGAGCTCGGCCTTCTTGCCGGTGCCGTCGACCTTGATCGATTCCAGGGTCTGGGCGGTGCGGCCGTTGTTGAAGACCGTCGCGGCGATGACGGCGGGGCCCGTCGACTCCCGGTCGGGCTGCGTGATGATCATGGCGTTCTGGATCTTGATGTCGCCGACGGCGGTCGCCGCGTTGTCCGGCTTGATCTCGATCGTCTGGGCGTTGTTTCCGGCACCGCAGGCGGTGAGCGTGGCGAGCGAGAACGCGAGGGCGGTGGCGGCGATGGCGCCGCGTCGAAGGCTGCGGCTCACGGCGGCGGCAACTCCTAAACGTGGGCGGTACGGAGGGGGCGGGCGGCCTTGACGCCGTCCTGGCGGGCGACCGTAAAGCCGCCCTAAGGGTGTGTCAGCGGGCTTAGGTTACCGAGCCGTTCCCGCGCCGCCGCACCCGACCCGCCCCTCGGAGCCGCGAGCCACCCGGTGCCCCCGTCCGACACTCTCGCCGCATCCCTCCCCATGACCCCCCGGTGGCCTCCGGAGACCTCCCGTGCCCCACCCGTTCCCTGGCCCGTTCCGTATTCGTAAATCCGCGGCCGGCGGTGTTCCGGCGATTTTCGGATAAGGAAATCGGAGGGGGCGGGGAAATTGATCAGTGGATGGCGCACGGGACGTACGACCAGGTGGATCGGAGCGCGGTTCCGGCGCACCGGCGCTCGCGCTTCTTGATCAATTCCGGATTCACGCCGGACCTGCCTCCGGGGCCGTCGCGAAGTCATCCCGAACGCGTCCGGCGCGTCGTCTCGTACATGTCACCGCGTGCCGAACGGAGTAGCGGAAGTTCACCTACGGGAACCTGGCAAACCGGGACGTTCGTCCCCTTGCGGCACCGCCCCGGGGTGCGTAACGGTGGTGTTTCACCGTCCCCGGACAGCCGCTCCGACCTGCGAATACCCCCTTCCGCAGCCCTCGCGCAGCACGTTCCTGTTGCTGTTGTCAAGCCCCGAGATATGCCCTGACCTGCGAAAACGCCATTCAGAAGACGCCGTATCCGTGTTACCCTGGATAGCCACGGAAGGGGTACCTGTCACATGACGTTCAAGGTTGGCGACACCGTGGTCTATCCCCATCACGGGGCCGCGCTGATCGAGGCCATCGAAACTCGCCAGATCAAAGGCGTGGACAAGACCTACTTGGTGCTGAAGGTCGCCCAGGGCGACTTGACGGTACGTGTGCCAGCGGACAATGCGGAGTTCGTCGGTGTGCGTGATGTGGTCGGCCAGGACGGCCTCGACCGGGTCTTCGAAGTACTGCGCGCGCCGTACGCAGAAGAGCCCACGAACTGGTCGCGCCGTTACAAGGCAAATCTTGAGAAGCTTGCCTCCGGCGATGTCATCAAGGTCGCGGAAGTCGTCCGTGACCTGTGGCGTCGGGAGCGTGAGCGCGGACTGTCCGCCGGTGAGAAGCGCATGCTCGCCAAGGCCCGTCAGATCCTGGTGAGCGAGCTGGCCCTCGCGGAGAACACGAACGAGGACAAGGCCGAGGCCCTGCTCGACGAGGTCCTCGCGTCCTGAAGTCCTGACCGACGCAGCGCGACGCCACACCACCTGGCGTGCGTCCCGGGACGAACTCACACAGCGCACACATTGCCGCGGTGCCCGCCGACTCCTGAAAGGTGTTGCCGGGCACTGCGGCATGTTCGTACCCCGAAGGCGTCCTCGTACCCCGAGGGCACCCTCGTACCCGAAAACGGGCAGGCGTCGTCCCCGGGCGCGCGAGCGCGTACCCCGGTCTTCACCGCCGGTTCGCGTGTACGGAAAGATCCCCCGGTACTTTGGCGTGCCGGGCTCGGGCAGCTGGCTCGACCGGATGTCACGGAAGGGTCCGGTCAAGGCGTCGCGCCCGGCACGCTGTGGCCATACCCATGTCGGCCGAGCACACAAACCTGAACGGAACCGATGTCTGACGCATCTTCTGTGGCGGGCCGGCCTGGTCCCGCCCAGCACGCCCAGTCCACGCACCCCGTCGAGCCTCCCGGGACCGCCGCGGCCGCCGAGGATTCAGGGGCCCCGGCCCCCCGCCCCCGCACCGCCGCGGTCATCCCCGCCGCCGGGCGCGGCGTCCGGCTCGGCCCCGGCGCCCCCAAGGCCCTGCGCGCCCTGAACGGCACGCCCATGCTCATCCACGCCGTGCGCGCGATGGCCGCGTCCCGCGCCGTCTCGCTCGTCGTGGTCGTGGCCCCGCCGGACGGCGCCCCCGAGGTCAAGACCCTGCTCGCCGACCACGCCCTGCCCGGCAGCACCGACTTCCTCGTCGTGCCCGGCGGCGCGACCCGCCAGGAGTCCGTGAAGCTCGGCCTCGACGCCCTGCCGCCCGGCATCGACATCGTCCTCGTGCACGACGCGGCCCGGCCCCTTGTCCCCGTCGACACCGTCGACGGCGTCATCGAGGCCGTCCGCGACGGGGCGCCCGCCGTCGTCCCCGCGCTGCCGGTCGCCGACACCGTCAAGGAGGTCGAGCCAGGAACGCCCGGCGAGCCCGAGCCTGTCCTCGCCACCCCCGAGCGCGCCCGCCTCAGGGCCGTGCAGACGCCGCAGGGCTTCGACCGCGCCACGCTGCTCCGCGCCCACGAGGCCGCCGTCGTCGGCGAGGGCGCCACGGACTGCGCGGGACTCGTGGAGCGGCTCGGCGAGCCCGTCGTCCTCGTGCCCGGCCACGAGGAGGCGTTCAAGGTGACCCGGCCCCTCGACCTCGTCCTCGCCGAGGCCGTACTCGCCCGCAGGAGGGCCAACGATGGCTTCTGAACCGACACAGCGGCCCGAGGCCCAGCCGGGGCCGGGGGCGCCCGCGTTCCCGTACCCCCTGCCGCAGGTCGGCATCGGCACCGACATCCACGCCTTCGAAGAGGGCCGCGAGCTGTGGTGCGCCGGGCTGAAGTGGGAGGGGGAGGGGCCCGGGCTCGCCGGGCACTCCGACGCGGACGTCGTCGCGCACGCCGCCTGCAACGCGCTGTTCTCCGCCGCCGGGCTCGGCGACCTCGGCGCCCACTTCGGCACCGGACGGCCCCAGTGGGCCGGGGCGTCGGGGCTCACCCTTCTCGCGGAGGCCGCGCGGATCGTCCGGGAGGCCGGTTTCACCGTCGGCAACGTCGCCGTGCAGGTCATCGGCCCCCGCCCGAAGATCGGCAAGCGCCGCGAGGAGGCCCAGAAGGTGCTGTCCGAAGCGGCCGGCGCGCCGGTCACCGTCTCCGGCGCCACGACGGACGGCCTCGGCTTCCCCGGCCGGGACGAGGGCCTCATGGGCATCGCGACGGCGCTGGTCGTCCGTACGGGCTGAGCGGGGCCGGAATCCGCCCCGCCCCGTGGCGCGGTGACCCGGGATCGGGTAGGGCTACGAGTCGTCAAGCGATCAATCGCCGAGGAGTGAAGCCATGTCCGCCCAGCTTTCCGACGACCTCAAGTCCCTGCTCGACACCCCGGTCTTCGTCACCGTCGCCACCATCCAGCCCGACGGCAGCCCCCAGGTCTCACCGGTCTGGGTGAAGCGCGACGGCGACGACGTCCTCATCTCCACCACCATCGGGCGGCAGAAGGAGAGGAACCTGCGCCGCGATCCGCGCGTGACGGTCCTGTTCCAGCCCTTCGACGCCCCGTACACCTACGCGGAGATCCGCGGCACCGCCGAGCTGACCACCGAGGGCGGCCAGGAGCTGATCGACGAGCTGTCCCTGAAGTACACGGGCAAGGAGTACGCCGACTTCAACCCGGCGGCGGGCCAGGACGCGCAGCGCGTGGTCGTCCGCGTCACGCCCCGCAAGGTCGTCGGGAGGATCTGAGCGGCACGCGGGACAGCCGTTCATCACAGTTGTGTGCCCTGTCGCCCCTAGGGGCGCGGGGCACTGCCCCGGGGCCACTACCCTGGTGTGGTGACGATTCGCCTGTACGACACCAGCGCCCGGCAGATCCGTGACTTCAGCCCCCTCGTCGAAGGCTGTGTCTCGATCTACCTGTGTGGCGCCACGGTGCAGGCGGCCCCGCACATCGGGCACATCCGGTCGGGCCTCAACTTCGACATCATGCGCCGCTGGTTCGCGCACCGCGGCTACGACGTGACGTTCATCCGCAACGTCACGGACATCGACGACAAGATCATCAAGAAGTCGGCGGAGCAGGGCCGCCCCTGGTGGTCCATCGGCTACGAGAACGAGCGCGCGTTCAACAACGGCTACGACGTCCTCGGCTGCCTGCCGCCCACGTACGAGCCCCGCGCCACCGGCCACATCACCGAGATGATCGAGATGATGCGCGGCCTGATCGAGCGCGGGCACGCCTACGAGGCCGACGGCAACGTCTACTTCGACGTGCGTTCCTTCCCGGAGTACCTGGAGCTGTCCAACCAGGAGCTGGACAATCTCCTCCAGCCCGAGGGCGAGGGCGAGACCGGCAAGCGCGACCCGCGCGACTTCGCCATGTGGAAGGCGGCGAAGCCCGGCGAGCCGAGCTGGGAGACGCCCTGGGGGCGAGGCCGTCCGGGCTGGCACCTGGAGTGCTCCGCCATGGCCCACAAGTACCTGGGCACCGCCTTCGACATCCACGGCGGCGGCATCGACCTGATCTTCCCGCACCACGAGAACGAGATCGCCCAGGCCAAGGCCTTCGGCGACGCCTTCGCGCGGTACTGGGTGCACAACGGCTGGGTCACCATGAGCGGCGAGAAGATGTCGAAGTCGCTCGGCAACTCGGTCCTCGTGAGCGAGATGGTCAAGAACTGGCGCCCCATCGTCCTGCGCTACTACCTGGGCACCCCGCACTACCGCTCGATGATCGAGTACAGCGAGGAGGCCCTGCGCGAGGCCGAGTCCGCGTTCGCGCGCATCGAGGGCTTCGTGCAGCGCGTGGTGGAGAAGGCCGGGGGCGTCGTCGAGCCCGCCGCCGAGGTGCCGCCCGCGTTCGCCGAGGCGATGGACGACGACCTGGGCGTCCCGCAGGCCCTCGCGATCGTCCACACCACGGTCCGGCAGGGCAACTCCGCGCTCGCCGCCGACGACAAGGAAGCCGCGATCGCCCGCCTCGCCGAGGTGCGGGCCATGCTCGGCGTCCTCGGCCTCGACCCGCTCGACCCGCACTGGGCGGGCGGCGACGGCGACGCCGGTGAAGACCTCCACGGCGTGGTCGACACCCTCGTACGCCTGGTACTGGAACAGCGCGAAGCCGCCCGCGGCCGCAAGGACTGGGCCACCGCCGACGCCATCCGCGACCAGCTCGGCCAGTCGGGCCTCGTCATCGAGGACAGCCCGTCGGGCCCCCGCTGGACGCTCGGTCCGCGCTAGCGCGGACCACACGCTGATGTGCCGCCCGGGGACTCGGGCGGCACACTGCATATACGACGACTTCAGAAGTGTCCGTACGCCTCCGCGCGCGGACGCGACCACGCATCACACAGACAGGTAGGTCATGGCCGCTAACAACCGCCGCATGTCCGGCAAGAAGGGCGCGCAGATCGGCAGCGGCGGAAAGCGACGCCGGGCCCTGGAGGGCAAGGGGCCCACGCCGCCCGCCGAGATGCGCAAGGGGCACGTCAAGCAGCGCGCCGCCAACGCCAAGGCGCGCCGCGCCACCGGCGGCAAGCAGGCGCCGCGCGGCCGGGGCGGCAAGTCGGCGTCCGAGCTGGTCGTCGGCCGCAACCCCGTCTACGAGGCGCTGCGCGAGGGCGTGCCCGCCACCACGCTGTACGTCCAGCAGTTCATCGACAACGACGAGCGCGTCCGCGAGGCGCTCCAGCTCGCCGGTGAGCGCGGCGACATCCACCTGATGGAGGCCCCGCGCCCCGAGCTGGACCGGATGACGAACGGCCTCAACCACCAGGGCCTGGTGCTCCAGGTGCCGCCGTACGAGTACGCGCACCCCGAGGACCTGGTCGCGGCCGCCCACGACGACGGCGAGGACCCGCTGATCGTCGCCCTCGACGGCGTCACCGACCCGCGCAACCTCGGCGCGGTCGTCCGCTCCGTCTCCGCCTTCGGCGGGCACGGCGTCGTGGTGCCCGAGCGCCGGGCCGCCGGGATGACGGCCGGCGCCTGGAAGACGTCGGCGGGCACCGCCGCGCGCACGCCGGTCGCGCGCGCCACCAACCTCACGCGCGCCCTTGAGGCGTACAAGAAGGCGGGCATCGCCGTGGTCGGCCTCGCCGCCGACGGCGAGCACGAGATCGGCGACCTGCAGGCCCTGGAGGGCCCGGTCGTCATCGTCGTGGGCAGCGAGGGCAAGGGCCTGTCCCGGCTCGTCGGCGAGACCTGCGACTTCCGGGTGCGCATCGACATGCCCGGCGGCGCGGAGTCGCTGAACGCCGGTGTGGCCGCGGGTGTCGTGCTGTACGAGGCGGCGCGCCGACGCCGCTGAGGGCGGGCGGGGCGGGCCCCGCCGACCCCGTCGAGCCGTCCGGCCCCGCCGGGTCACGGCTGCTTGACGGGGTCCGGACATTTGCCGTGGGTCAAGGCAGTGTCCAAACCACACATCACTCGGTTAGATGAGTGTGGACACCAGAACACCCCGCACACCCACGGGGGGACGCTCGTCAGGGTTCGACGACACTCCCGCGCTGAGCATGGTGAAGGTGCCCTGCGACCCGGCGCAGGTCATCGTCAATCACGCGAGCTTCCGCGTGCAGCTCCGGACCTCCGGGCGGACCCAATCGCCGCGTATCGCACGCGACTTGAACACCACGGACGACACCGTGCGGATCCCCGCCGCCGGGGCCGCGCCGGCCCGCAGGCGCGCCCCCGTCGTGTGGAGCGGCAAGTCCGCGCCGGGCGACCTCGACGCGAGCGGACTGCTTCAGGCCGTACGTGCGAGCGGTGTGCGCCGTTCGGCCGAAGGGAGCGGCCGCGACGCCTTCGACGACGGCGGTTCCACCCAGGTCATCCCGCGCGTCGACCTCGACGATCCGTACGCCGACCCCGCCGAGACCGCGGCCTTCACCCCGCCCCGCGACCCGGCCGAGACCGCCGCCTTCACGCCGCCCCGCGACCCCGGCGACGGCACCCGGCTGCTCCCGCAGATGCGGCTGCCCGGCAGCGCCGACGACGAGCACCACGAGGCCGAGGCCGCGCGGTACGACGACGACGGCTACGACCGGGACGGCAGGGACACCGCCACCGGGCGCCGCGGCGGCACCGGCACGGCGGCCGCGCAGCGGCACGCCTACTTCCCCGGCCGCCGCCTCAACCTGGGCGTCGTGCTGCTCCCGCTGCGCGTCTTCCTCGGCTTCATCTCCATCTACGCCGGCATGGGCAAGCTCTGCGACCCCGTCTACTTCGACGGCGGCGAGCGCGGCTCCATGGTCAAGTGGCTGAACTCGCTGCACCCGTGGGCGCTCGCCGAGCCGCTGCGGGACTGGGCGCTCCAGCACCCCGTGGGCGCCGGTCTCGTCATCGCCTTCCTGCAGGTCATCGTCGGCGTGCTGACCGTGCTCGGCCTCTGGCAGCGGCTCGCCGCCTCCATCGGGGTGCTGCTCTCCGCGGCGCTCCTGGTGACGGTGAGCTGGAAGACCGTCCCGGCGTACGACGCGCCCGACATCATCTACCTGGCCGCCTGGTCCCCGCTGATCATCGCGGGCGCGCCCGTCTACTCCGTCGACGGACGCCTCGCCAACGAGGCCTGGCGCACGCTCGGGCCGCGCGCGGAGCTGTGGGAGCTGCGGCGCCGGGTGCTGCGGCGCGGCGCGCTCATCGGGACCGTCGTCGTCGGCCTCACGCTGCTCGTCGGCTCGCTGCTCGGCGGCGCCGTGCGGGACGCGGACCGGGTCACCGTGCCGGGGCCCGGCGAGTCCCCGCGCAACGAACTGCCCGGCTCTCCCCTGCCGGAGGACTCCGACGGCGAACGCAAGCTGCGCCGCGACAAGCAGAGCCCGTCGGCGACCGCCGACGGCGCGCCCACGCAGGGCAGCACGGCCAGCCCCACCCAGGGCGCCGAGGGCACCCCGGGCGCGGCCCCCGAGACCGGCGGCGCGAGCCAGGGCAGGCCGAGCGCCACGCAGGGCACCGACGGCCAGGCGCCGTCGTCACAGCAGCAGCCGCCCACGCAGGAACAGCCGCCCGCGGCCAGCAGCGGCCCGGCCGCGACCAGCGGCGGCACGGGCGGGGGCTCCGGCGGCTCCACCGGCGGTGGCGGCACGACGGGCGGCTCCGGCGGTTCCACCGGGGGTGGCGGCACGACGGGCGGCGGCGCGAAGCCGGGCCTGCTCGGCGGTGTCCTCGGCTGAGGCGCCCGGCGCGCCCTGCACCGGGGCCCGCGCCTCCGTACGTCCCTGGTACGTCGACGGGGCCCCGCACACAGCGTGTGTGCGGGGCCCCGTCGACGTATGCGCGACGAACTCAGGGACGGGTCAGCGGTTCTGGGCCGCCAGCTCCTTGGCCGCCTCGGTGAGGTCCTTGGCGGTGTCGATGGCGCGCCAGTAGGCGCCCTGCGGCAGCGGGAAACCGGCCAGGCGCTTCTCCCGGGCCAGGCGTGGGAACGTGGTGCGCTCGTGGTCGCCGCGGTCGGGCAGCAGTCCGGTGAAGGCCGCCGAGAAGACGTACACGCCCGCGTTGATGAGGTACGGCGACGGCGGGGCCTCGATGAAGTCCGTGATGTGGCCGAAGGCGTCCGTCTCCACGGCGCCCCAGGGGATGCGGGGGCGGGCCAGCGCGAGGGTGGCGGTGGCGTCGCGCTCGGCGTGGAAGGCCGCCATGTCGCGCAGCGAGAAGCGGGTCCAGATGTCGCCGTTGGTCGCGTACCAGGGCCGGTCGGCGTGCGGCAGGTGCGCGGCGGCGTACTTGAGGCCGCCGCCGCGGCCGAGCGGCTCCTTCTCGACGACCGTGGTGACCTTCAGCGGCAGGTCCGCGGACTCCAGCCACTCCTGGAGCACCTCGGCGAGGTGGCCGCAGGAGATGACCGCGTCCGTGACGCCCTCGGCGGCGAGCCAGGCCAGCTGGTGGCCGATGATCGGGGTCCCCGTGCCGGGGATCTCGACCATGGGCTTGGGCCGGTCGTCGGTGTACGGGCGAAGGCGTGAGCCCTGGCCGCCGGCCAGGACGACGGCCTGCGTGGGCCGTGCGGGGTGGTGGGCACCGGTGGTCATGACGGAACCCTACGCGGCGTACCGCGCAGGGTTCTGTGCCGCCTCGGCCCCTGTGTGGCCCCTACCGGCCCTTGTCGGCGCCGTACGGGAGCGCTCAGCCGTTCTGGTGCGCGGCGACGCCGGTGGCGAAGGACGTGTCGCAGACCGGGCGCGCGTAGGACTGGGCGCGGCTCGGGCCGTACGCCCGGACGGCGGCGCGGCCGAGTGCGCGGGCGATGGACACGCAGTGCTTGGCGAGCGAGGGGTGCCGGTCGACCTCCTGCTGGAGCTGCGTGAGGGCGACGCCGGGGTTCTTCTCCTGGAGTTCCAGGAGGAGCCGGTGGCGCAGGACGTCCTGCGGGGCACGGGACTTGGCCGGTACGGACAGGTCGCCCGCCGACGCGGTGAGGACCGAGTCGGAGGAACTGCCGGACCAGTTGACCCGGGTGACCGCGAGCGTGCCGGACAGCACCAGGACGACGGGCAGGACGAGGGCGAGCGTGCGCCCGATGCGGCGGCCGGGGCCGCGGTGGCCCCGGCGCGACTTCTGGGTGTGGTTGGCGGAGTGCGTCACGCGAGTGAGAGTAGCGGTAGGTGATGATTTGGCGACATTTAGTCACCCGGTCGAGCTACGGGGGCAGGTGTCTTTCTGCTCGCGCGTTGACGCACAAGGATCGAAATGACCGATGTGCCGGGGTATTTGTCGACAACCCTTGACGGGGGCGGGGGCGAGGAGTGTGCGGCGTACGGCGGCCGGGTACGACGAGGGGCCCCGCACCGGAGTGCGGGGCCCCTCGTCGTGAGTGGCCGGTGATCAGTCGCTGAGCCGCTCGCCCGTCGACGTCGAGAAGACGTGGGTCTCGCCCGGGCGGGGCACGACGTGCAACTGGGCGCCCTTGTCCGGCACCTGGCGGCCGTTCACACGGACCACGAGGTCCTTCTGCTCGCCGCCGACCTCGGCGGTGCCGTAGACGTACCCGTCGGCGCCGAGCTCCTCGACGACGTTCACGGACACGGCGAGGCCGGCCGGGGCGTCCGCGGTCTCCTTGGAGAGGGACTTCGCGGCGCCGCCGTTCTGCTCGACGATGTCGAAGTGCTCCGGGCGGACGCCGACGGTGACCGTGCGGTCGCCCTTGTCGGCGGCGGCGGACAGCGCCTCGCGGTTCACGGGGACCACGGAGTTGCCGAACTTCACGCCGCCGTCGGTGATCGGGACCTCGACGAGGTTCATCGCCGGGGAGCCGATGAAGCCCGCGACGAACAGGTTCGCCGGGCGGTCGTACATGTTGCGCGGCGAGTCGACCTGCTGGAGCAGACCGTCCTTGAGGACGGCGACCCGGTCGCCCATCGTCATGGCCTCGACCTGGTCGTGCGTGACGTACACCGTGGTGATGCCGAGACGGCGCTGGAGCGAGGCGATCTGCGTACGCGTCGACACACGCAGCTTGGCGTCGAGGTTCGACAGCGGCTCGTCCATGAGGAAGACCTGCGGCTCACGGACGATGGCGCGGCCCATCGCGACGCGCTGGCGCTGACCGCCGGAGAGGGCCTTGGGCTTGCGGTCCAGGTACTCGGTGAGGTCGAGGATCTTCGCGGCCTCTTCGACCTTCTGCCGGATGGTGGCCTTGTCGACGCCCGCGATCTTCAGGGCGAAGCCCATGTTCGCGGCGACCGACATGTGCGGGTACAGCGCGTAGTTCTGGAACACCATGGCGATGTCCCGGTCCTTCGGCGGCAGGTGCGTGACGTCGCGGTCGCCGATCCGGATGGCGCCGCCGTTCACGTCCTCCAGGCCCGCGAGCATGCGCAGGGAGGTGGACTTGCCGCAGCCGGACGGGCCGACCAGGACGAGGAACTCGCCGTCCTCGATCTCGATGTCGAGACCGTCGACGGCGGGCTTGGTGGAACCCGGGTAGATCCGGGTCGCCTTGTCGAACGAAACAGTGGCCATGGTGAGGGCCCCCTTCACCGGCAGGAACGTGCCGGACGATCCGAGTAAAGGATGGGTCTAGTCCACGTGGGTGAACTGTCCGTGACCGTACCCCGCAGGTCGTTGGTCTGTCAGTAGCCGGAAGGTCACGACCTTCGCGGAAATTTTCGAGACGCCCCCCGGCCGTGTCGGACCCGTTGGTTACACTGCACGGGCACGTCCCCGCACTGCCTCCTTAGCTCAGCTGGTCAGAGCGCCGCTCTTGTAAAGCGAAGGTCGTCGGTTCGAATCCGACAGGGGGCTCCGGATGGCGAAGGCCCCGGCATCGATGAGGTGCCGGGGCCTTCGTGCGTTCCCTCCCGCGGCTAGCGGGCGACCGCGTTCGTCGCCTTGCTCGTCGCCGTTCCGTCGCGGTGGCCGGTGCGGTGCGCCGTCACCTTGACCGTGATCTTCTTGCCGCGCTGGGCGGACTTCACGGTGAGCGAGGACTTGGTCGCGCCGCTGATCGCCGTTCCGTTCGCGTACCACTGGTAGGAGTACGAGTTCGGGGCGGGCGACCAGGTGCCCTGCGCGGCCTTGAGGACCTTGCCGACGCGGGCGGTGCCGGTGATCGACGGGGCCTTCGTGGCCTTGGGCGCGGCGCCCTTGGCGACCTTGACCGGCGAGGAGGTCGCGGTGGCGTCCGGACGGCCGGGCTTGCGCGCGGTGACGGTGACGGTCAGCTTCTTGCCCAGGTGCGCGGCCGGGATCTTGTACGACGATGCCGTGGCGCCCTCGATCGCCGTGCCGTTCGCCTTCCACTGGTAGGCGTACGAGGAGGGCGCGCCCGTCCAGGTCCCGGTGGTCGCGGTGACCTTGGAGCCGACGGCGGGCGTACCCGTCACCTTGGGAGCGGTGGTGTTGCTCAGCTCCGGTTCGGTGACGGTGAAGGTGCCGCGTGAGAACTCCATGCCGCCGGTGTGGACGCTCATGCTCCACGTCCCGGCGGGAACGCCCGTCAGGTCGAGCGTCGCCTTCAGGGTGCGGTGGTCGGCGGACACCGACGTCGTCTTCGCGGTGAGGGTCCTGCCCGCCTGGGAGAGGCGGACCGTGAAGTCGGGGTGGAGGGCGGTGCCCGTCACCGTGAGCGTGTGCTTGGTGCCACTGGCCGCTGTCTTGGGGGTCACGTCGGTGACGGTGACCTTCTCGTCGCCGCAGGGGCCGCGCGTGCACTTCATCGTGGCGCGGTACGAGGTGCTCGACGCCTTCTCCGGGAGGCCGAGGAGGAGGACGGAGGGCTTGCGCGGCGTCGAGGAAGATTCCGTCACGCCGCAGTCGTAGCCCTCGCCGTCGTCGCCCGAGAACCAGCTGCAGCCGTTCTTCCACTCGCTGTTGTAGAGCGCGGGGACGGCCGTGTCCGTGGCTCCGGTGGTGTCCGTGATCTCGGACTCGAAGTGGTCGCCGCCGGCGGTGGGCAGGACCGCGCACACCGCCGTACGGGACTCGTCGAGCTTGCCGGTGATCGGGCCGTACCCGTAGGCGACGGACGGGACCTCGGCGCACTCGGGCGCGGGGCCCTCGGCCGTCGCGACGCGAAGGGCGTCGAGGCGGTACTCGGGCGCCGCCTTGCGGTTCGCCGGTACCTGGACGAGCACCTGGTGGTTGGAGCTGCCGGTGACGGCGCAGGCGCTGTTGCGGTTGGAGCAATTCGACTCGTCGCCGCCGAGGACGGTGATGTTGGCGGTGCCCAGGGCGTCCCGTACGTCGACGTGCAGGACGTCCGTGGCCTCAGAAGTGGTGACCTGGTGGCAGCGCAGGGAGCCGGGGGCGCCGTACGTGCCCTTCACGGAGGGCCCGCCGACCTTGGTGGCCGGGGTCTTCGTGCAGCCCGCGGACGACGCCGTCGACGTCACGTCCCGGCGCGTCAGGGTGTAGTCGGCGGCCTGGTCGCGGCCGGTGACCAGGACGGTGTGCGCCTTGCCGGGCGTCAGCGCGCAGAGCGTCCAGCCGTCGGTGGTGGCGTAGCGGTCGCAGACGCGCTTGCCCGAGGAGTCGAGCACCGAGAACTTGGCGGGCACGTCACCGGAGGTGTTGACGAGCTGAAGCACCTCCGCCGACGTGTGGTCGTCCGCCGGGATCGTCAGGCAGCGCGAGAACGTGCCGTCGCCCGTGGCGAACGTGGCCTTGGCGCCGTCGGCCGCGAAGCTGCCCGCGGGCAGTACGGGGCAGTCGCCCGCCGCGTCCGTGCGGTGCACGGCGACCCCGTACGGGCCGGTGCGGGGGTTCCCGTCGGCGTGGACGAGCGCGCGGTAGGGCGCGTCGCCGGTGAGCGCGCAGGTGCCCGCGGCGAGCTTCTCCGCGTCGCACTGCTCGGTTCCGGCGCTGTCGACGACCTCCACGTCGGCGTCGACCCCGGAGCCGCCGAGCGGGGTGAGGGCCGCGACCCTGGCGTCCTTGGGCGCGGTGAGCCGCAGGCAGTCGTACTGTCCGGGCGTGCTGAACCTGCCCTGGTGGAGGCCGGGTTCGGCCTTCACGCAGCCGCTGTCGGAGGCCCGGTCGAGGACGACCAGGTCGCTCGGGGCGGAGCGGAAGGGGGACTCTCCGCCGAGGACGGCCGTGTAGGTGCCCGCGGAGGGCAGTCGGCAGGGCTCCTCGGTGGTGCGGCAGACGGTCTTGCCGGAGCGGTCGTGCACGCGGACGGAGGCGCGGTCGGTGTCGTCCTCCTTGGCGACGGAGCTGACGAGATACCTGCCCGCCTTGTCCGTGGTGACGGTGAAGCAGGGCGTCGTCGTGAAGTCCTGTGCGGTCAGCGGGCCGTACGGCCGGACCGGGACGGACGGGCACCCCTGGGGGTCGTTGAGCCGCCGGGCGTCGACCGCGTACTGGGCGGGGAAACCGCTCCCCGCGTGGGTGACGTGGGACAGGACGCGGTAGGGGCCCTTGCCGGGCAGGACGCAGCTGTCCTCGCCGTCCTCGGGGTCGCGCGGACAGATCCGGGCGCCGGTGGCGTCGGTGATCCAGGCCAGGGTGTCGCCGTAGACCTTCGTGCCGTGGGTGAGCTGGATGCGGTCACCGGGTTCGGCGTCGAAGGGCTGGCAGTCGACCTGCACGCGGCCGGAGGAAGTCCTGGAGACGGTCGGCTGGTCCCAGCCGGTGCCGGTGGACGCGGCACAGCCGCGGGTACCGCCCAGCGGGACGACGGCGAGGGCCGTCTTCGCCTCCTCGAAGCCGTCGTTGACGACCTTCACGGTGTAGGCGCCCGCCGCGGGCAGGTCGCAGACGCGGTCGGAGCAGTCGATCTCGGTGTCACCGCGGTACACCTGGCGGTACGCCTCGTTGCCGCCGGCGTCGAGCGTGATCTGGTGGAGACCGGCTTCGGTCGCGGAGAAGGTGAAACAGGTGGTCGCGTCGGGCGCGACCACCGCCCTGCCGACCGCGTCGCCCGGGTCGCCGAACGGGGCGAGGGCCAGCGGCGCGCACTCCGGCTCGGCGGCCCGCGCGGTCGCCGTCGGCAGCACCGCGGGGACGCACAGGGACAGCAGCGCCGTCAGGGCGAGCAGCAGGGCGAAGGGCACCGCGGGTCTCGCCGGGGCAGGAACGGGTCTCGCGGCGGAGTCAGGTCTCGCAGAGGTGTGTGGTCGTGGCATCAAGGCCCCCCCGGGCTGGACGAACAAGATCGTGTGATCGTGACACAAGGGTGTGACGTTCAGCGCCGGGGGATGGCTGGTCTCAGTGGCGTCCGGCGACCCGGTCAGCCAGCTGTGCCAGCCGGGACGAGGCCGGGCTGTGGGAGCTCTCCTCACGGCGGTCCGCCGCCCGGAACGTGGCGTACATCCCGTGCACCCCCAGCCACCGCAGCGGCTCCGGTTCCCATTTGCGGACGCGGTGGTTCACCCAGGGCAGGTCGGTCAGGTCGGTCTGGCCCGCCTGGCCCGAGTCGTGTTGGACCAGGTCGCGGAGGGTGCGGGCGGCGAGGTTGGCGGTGGCCACGCCGGAGCCGACGTAGCCGCCCGCCCAGCCGAGGCCGGTGGCGCGGTCCAGGGTGACCGTGGCGCACCAGTCGCGGGGCACGCCGAGGACGCCCGACCAGGCGTGGTCGATGCGGACGCCGGTGAGCTGGGGGAAGAAGCGGACCAGGATCTCGCGCAGGGCGTCGACGGTGGCCGGCTGCGTACGGCCGTCGTTGTCCGTCCTGGAGCCGAAGTGGTACGGCACCCCGCGGCCGCCGAGGGCGATGCGGTCGTCGGCGGTCCGCTGCGCGTACATGTACGCGTGCGCCATGTCGCCGAGCGTCTCGCGGCCCGCCCAGCCGATGGTCTCCCAGACGTCGGCGGGCAGCGGGGCGGTGGCGATCATCGAAGAGTTCATCGGGAGCCAGGTGCGCCGCTGGCCCTTGAGCGAGGCCGTGAAGCCCTCCGTGCAGCGCAGGACGTAGGGGGCGCGGACCGTGCCGTAGGGAGTGATGGCGTGCTTCGGCTTGATCTCCGTGACCGGTGTCGACTCGTGGATGGTGACGCCGAGCGCCTCGACGGCCGCCGCGAGGCCCTTCACCAGCTTCACCGGGTGCAGCCGGGCGCCGTGCGGCGTCCAGGACGAGCCGACGGCCCCGGCGACCCGGATCCGGTCGGCGGTCTCGCGGGCGCCGTGCAGCGTCCGGTCGTTCTCCCCGTACGAGAGTTCCGCCTCGTGGAAGGCGCGCAGCCGGGCCAGTTGGGCGGGCGTGTACGCGACTTCGAGTACGCCGCCGTGGTGGACGTCGGCGTCGATCTTCTCCTCGGCGGCGACGCGGATCACCTCGTCGACGGTGGCGTTCATGGCCTGCTGGAGGCGGACGGCGGCGTCGTGGCCGTGCAGGCGGGCGTAGCGGTCGCGGCCCGCGATGCCGTTGTAGAGCCAGCCGCCGTTGCGGCCCGAGGCGCCGTAGCCGCAGAACCGCTGCTCCAGGACCGTGACGCGCAGGAAGGGCGCGGCCTTCTTCAGGTAGTACGCCGTCCACAGGCCCGTGTAGCCGCCGCCGACCACGCACACGTCGGCCGTCGTGTCGCCGGTGAGGGGTTCCCGGGCCGTGGGCAGACCATCGTCCGCGTACCAGAAGGAGATGCCGCCGTTCACGGTGTTCGTGCTGCTCATGGGGCGGGACGTTACTGGTCGCGTGAGCCGCTGGGCAGGGGTCGGATAGATTTTCGGGCCACTGGTACCGACGTTGGCACCAGCGGATGTACGACGTTTTTGGAGGGCTGTTCATGGCCGTACGGGCCGTACGCAAGGCCGGGCGCAAGGCTGGGCGCGTGGCCGCCTCGGTGACCGCCGTCGCGCTGCTCGGGGTCGCCGTCACCGCGTGCGACTCCGACGACGGCGGGGACGACTGGATGGACGCGGGCAAGAAGTCGCCGTCCGCTTCGGCCTCGTCGTCGGATTCGGCTTCGGATGCGGATTCGGACAGTGGGGCGTCGGGCGGTCCGTCCGACGGGGGCTCCGACGGTCCTTCCTCCTCGTCGTCGCAGGAGGTCGTTCCGGAGGCGAAGGTTCCGCCCGTCTCCGTCGAGCGGCTCGCCAAGGTGCCCACCGCCGTGAAGGGCGGCGTGATCACCGTCGGCAAGCCGGGCGCCGAGCACACCGTCAAGGTGTACGAGGACGCGCGCTGCCCCTTCTGCAAGAAGTTCGAGGAGGGCGGCGCACAGGCCCTCGTGGGGCCGCTGGCCGCCGGTGACGTGAAGGTCGAGTACACGATCGCCTCGTTCCTCGACCGGAACCTGGGCGGCAGCGGCTCGGTGAACGCCGCGAACGCCCTGCGGGCCGCCGTGGAGGCGGGCAAGTTCCCGCAGTTCCACTCCGCGCTCTTCGCCAACCAGCCCGAGGAGAGCGAGGACGCGTTCACGCCCGCGTTCCTCCTGAAGATCGCCGACAAGGTGGGCCTGCGCGACGCCGCCTTCCAGAAGGCGGTCACCAACGGCACGTACAAGAGCTGGGTCGGCACCGCGATGGACGCCTTCACGGACGACGGGGTCACGGGGACGCCGACGGTCGTCGTGGACGGCGAGAAGGCGGCGAGCGAGGCGCTGTACACGGAGGCGGGGTTCCGGAAGGTGCTGAAGGACGCGGGGATCTCCTGAGGCGGCGCGGGGGCACGGGGGCACGGGGGCCCGGGGGCCCGGACGGGAGCGAGGCCTCCCTGTCCGGAACGTGGCGCGTCCCGTGTCCGGAACGTGGCGCGTCCCGTGTCCGGAACGTGGTGCGTCCCGTGTCCGGAATAAATCGCATGTGGTGATTCCGGTACGTCGGTAGTGTCGCCCGCGTGATCGATATCAAGGTCCCTGACGAGCTGATCGAGTCCCAGTACGAGTACGCGGGCGAGGCCGGTCGCGCCTTCATCGCCGCCCTGCCCGCGCGGGTCGCGGAGTTCGTCGACCGCTGGGAGCTGAAGGTCGTCGGCGAGTCCATGTACGGCATGGCGGCGCTCGTGCTGCCCGTGCGCCGGGCCGACGGCAGCGACGCCGTGGTGAAGTTCCAGGTCCTCGACGAGGAGACGGAGGGCGAGCCGGTCGCGCTGCGCGTGTGGAACGGCGACGGCGCGGTGCGGCTGCTCGACTACGACGACGCGACCGGCACCATGCTGCTCGAACGCGCCCGCGACGGCCTGGAGCTGTCGGAGTACGCCGAGACCGGCCCCGCCGAGACCCGCAAGGCCGTCGTCATCCTCGCCGAACTCCTCGCCCGCCTCACCTCCGTACCCGCCCCGCCCGGCATGCGCACCCTCGGCGACATCGCGGGCCGGATGCTCGAGGACACCCCGGCCGCGCTCAAGGCCATCCGCGACCCGGGCGAGCGCGCCCTGATCGCGCGCTGCGCGGACGCCGTGCGCGAGGTCGTGGGGGAGCCCGGCGACCGGATGCTGCACTGGGACCTGCACTTCGACAACGTCCTCGCCTCCGACCGCGAGCCGTGGCTCGCCATCGACCCCAAGCCGCTCGCCGGCGACCCCGGGTTCGACCTGTGGCCCGCCCTCGACAACCTCTTCGAGGCGGACGAGGTGTGCTGGCGGTTCGACGCCATGACGGAGATCCTCGGCCTGGACCGGGAGCGGGCCAGGGCGTGGACGATGGGGCGGCTGTTGCAGAACGCCCTCTGGGAGATCGAGGACGGGCGGCCGCTGCCCGCGGATGATCTGGAGGTGGCTCGGCGGCTGTTGGGGCGCTGAGGGGGCACTCGCGTTGACGGGGGCGGGTGTTGGGGTCGGCGTGCGTCGCCGTCCGGTAGGCCTCAGTCGCAGTGCTTCCGGTACGCCCCCGTCGGCGGCTCGTCCTTGATCAGTCCGTCCAGGCCGTGCTTCCGATGCGTACGGCAGGCCTTCGCCGGGTCGGCCACCGACTTCCTGTAGTCGACGGCGAACACCGCCTTGCCCGCCGCCACGAACGGCTTCAGCTCCCCGCACTCCGCGAACTCCACGCACTCCTCGGGCAGCGCCCAGTCGAAGGAGTCCACGAGCCGCGCCGCCGTCCCCGGCTCGTTGTGGCCGTTCTTCATGCCCACGGAGAGCCCGCGCGCGTGCGCCTGCCACGCGACCTCCCGGTACCAGGAGAGCTGGTCCGCGAGCGGGATCCGGAAGCCCGGGTCGTTGCCGCGCGGATTGTTCTGATCGGGCTCGACGCCGTCGCAGCCCATGCGTTCCGCCAGGTCGAGCCGCGCCCAGACCGCCTCCGCGAACGCGTCCCGCGAGCCCTCGCGGATGTCCAGCCAGCGCTCGCCCGCCCAGCCGGTGTCCCACCCGATCACCGAGCCCTCGGCGGGGACCTCCGGCCGGTTCGGGATGGCGTTCTTGTTCTTCTCGTGGCCGGGGAAGCGGGCCGCGTCGGGGCGGTAGTGCTCGTACGCTCCGGTGTCGACGTAACAGATCACGACCGGGCGCGGGCGGCGCGCGTGCAGCTCGTCGATCTTCCCGGCGAGCGGGCCCGTGGGTACGTCGATCACCTCGCCGTCGGCGTACCGGAGCCGTGAGCCCTCGGGTGCCTGGCTCGGCTTCTCCGCGCAGCCGGTCAGGGTGGCTGCCACGGGCGGCAGGGTGACGGCGAGGCGGGGGACGCACCGGTGGGCGGCGAAAACGCGGTTGACCCGGCGCGGCGGCCTGTGGCTTGCTGCGCGCATGATTCGTACCGCAACGCCCGATGACATCCCGCTCATCCATACCCTCGTCCGTGAGCTCGCCGAGTACGAGAAGGAGCCGCACGAGGCGCGTGCCACCGAGGAACAGCTGCACGAGGCGCTGTTCGGCGAGCGGCCCGCCGCGTACGCCCACATCGCTGTGGACGACGCGACGGGGCAGCCCGTCGGTTTCTCCCTGTGGTTCCTGAACTTCTCCACGTGGCGCGGGGTGCACGGCATCTACCTGGAGGATCTGTACGTACGCCCCGAGGCGCGCGGCGGCGGTCACGGGAAGGCGCTGCTGCGGGAGTTGGCCCGGATCTGCGTCGAGCGCGGGTACGAGCGACTTGAGTGGTCCGTTTTGAATTGGAACGCGCCGTCGATCGCGTTCTACGAGGCGGTGGGGGCGCGGCCACAGGACGAGTGGACGGTTTATCGGCTGACCGACGGCGCGTTGACCGCGCTCGGTTCGTAGTCCGGCTCCTAGAGGGTTCGGTTCCTAGAAGTCCGGTTCCTAGGAGTTCGGTTCCTAGGAGTTCGGCTTCTAGGGGTTCGGCTTCTAGAACTCGTCCGCGGTGTGCGGGAGGTGGGCCGTGCGCAGGGCCGCGTCCAGGGCTGCCGCCGTGCCCGGGGTGTGCTCCGTGGCCAGGCCCGCCCGGACGGCCGCCGTGATCCGGGTGCCGCCCAGGTAGGCGGCGCCCAGGTCGCGGACCTCGATGCTGAGGTCGGCGGGGGCGGTGGTGGGCTCGTACGTGGCTTTGTACGTGTCCTTGTACGTCTCCGCGTGCGTGCCGTCGTCCGTGGTGTCCTGCGTGGTGTCCTGCGGCGACACCGTCAGGCGGAAGCGGCCGTCGTTCGCCGGGACTTGGGTGTCCGTGACCTCCAGGACGAGGGCGGCGGGGGCGGCCCAGTCGCGCGCGAGGAGCGCGGCGCGTACGTCCACGAGCCGCAGCCACAGCGCCGGGAAGTGTCCCGTCACCCGGACCTGGTCGCGGTCCCCGGCGAACAGGAGCAGGGAGTCGTCCACGGGGCGGCCCCAGGCGCGGATCACGCCCGTGAGGTCGATGTTCGCGAGGTAGCGCCAGAGGGCGGCGGCGGCCTGGGGGGTGTCGGCCTCCAGCTCGTCGAGGCGGACCAGGCCGGGGGCGTCGTCGCGGGCCTTGGTGCGGTAGAGGGCGTAGCCCTTGATGGGGTCGGGGTTGCCGTCGGACTGCGTGCCGTCGGACTGCGTGCCGTTGGTCTGTGCGGCGGCTTGTGCGGCGTCGGCCTGCGTGGCTGCCTGCGTGGCGTCGGACTGCGTGCCGCCGGGCCCGGCGCCGAGCACGACCACCCGCGGCGGCGAAAGCTCGTCGTCCTCCTCGTCCTCCGTGACCAGCCACTCCTCGCTCCACCACGCCTCACTGCGGGCGATGCGGCCGCCCCGGTCGGCGCGGGTGCGGTCGTAGTACGCGCCGAGCAGGGCCGGGGCGTCCGCCGGGTCGACGAGGCGCAGGGGGCCGTCGTCCGGGGTGACGCGCAGGGCCAGCGGGCGCTCGGAGTTGATCTCGACGGTGTTGCCGTGGGTGGCCGGGCCGAAGCCGAAGCGGCCGTAGATCGCGTCCTCGGAGGCCCAGAGCGCGGCCACGGGGCGGCCCTCCTCCCGGCACATCTCGTACAGCTTCGCGATCATCCCGGAGAGCACGCCGCGACGGCGGTGCGTCGGCGCCACGGACACGAACGTCAGGCCGGGGCAGGGGAGTTCGCCGCCCGGCACCGACACCGTGAACCGGAACGCGGCGATCAGTCCGACCAGGGCGTCCCCGTCGTACGCGCCGATGCGGTCGCAGCCGAGCAGCAGGTCGTGGTGGTGTTTGCGCTTCTCTTCCTCGGGGGTGTCGTGGAAGACGAGGTACGCCAGGTCGAGGGCGCGGTCGATGTCGGTCTCGGGGAGGGGGCGGATGGTGAGGGGGGTGGTGGGGGCTTGGGTGTGGGTGGTGTGGGTGGCGGGAGTGTGGGCGCCAGGGGTGTGGGCAGCGGGGCGTGCGGAGTCCATATAACGGACGGTAGTTCCCGTTTGTCGTACGAGCACCTTGTTTTCGCCACGCATGGGCGGGGGTGGGGGCTGGGCCCGAGGGTCGGGGCCGAGGGGCGAGGCCTGCGAGGTCGGGGCCCGAGGGGCGAGGCCCGCTGGTCGGGGCCCGCTGATCGGGGTGGGGCTCGGGGTGGCCCCGCCACGGAGTGCCACCCCACCACGGGGCACCGCCCCACCACGGGGCACGGAGTACCACCTCCACCACGGGGCACCACCCCACCACGCGGCACGGAGTACCACCAACCACGGGGCACCACCCCACCCGGCTACGGGATCAACACCACCTTGCCCGACGTCCCCCGGGACTCCAGCGCCCGATGCGCCGCGGCCGCCTCCCGCAACGGGAACCGCTGCACCGCGGGCGTGAAGTACCCCCCGGCGTACGCCTCCAACGCCGCCAGCTCCAGCACCCGCACCGGATTCTCCCCGCCCGCCCTCTGCATCATCGCCGGCCCCAAGGGGTTGACCTGCGTGATCCCCCGCTCCGCGAGCTCGCCCTCCCCGAGCGTCACCGGCCCCTCCTTCCCCGACCACCCGAACGTCACATGCGTCCCACCCGCCCCGAGCAAATCCACGGCCGCCCGCCCCACGGCCCCGCCGACCCCGTCGAACACCACGGTCGCCGCACGCCCGGCGTCCCCGCGCCCTCCTGCCCCGCGCCCGGCGTTCCTGCCCTCGGCGTCCCCGCGCCCGCCGTCGCCGAGCCCCTTGAAGTACGCCCGCACCTCGTCCGGCCACCCCGCGTCGGTGTAATCCACCGCCAGATCCGCCCCGTTGTCCCGCACCCGTGCCACCTTCGCGGGGCCGCCCGCCAGGCCCACCACCGTCGCCCCGGCATGCTTCGCGTACTGCACAAGCAGCGTCCCGATGCCGCCCGCCGCCGACGGAATCACCACCACCGAGTCCTCGTCCAACTCCGCGAACTGCAGGATCCCCATCGTCGTGCGCCCCGTCCCGATCAACCCCACCGCCTCCGCGAAGTCCATGCCGTCGGGGAGCTCGTGCAGCCGGGCCGCGTCCGTCACGGTCAGCTCGGCGTACCCGCCGGGCGCGAAGCCGATGTGCGCGACCACACGCTTCCCGAGCCAGTCCGCGGGCACGCCCGCGCCGACGGACTCGACGGTTCCGGCGACCTCGCGACCCGGGACCGTGGGCAGCGCTGGCAGCTCCGGCATCGGCCCCTTGTCGCCCGCGCGGATCGCCGTGTCGACGAGGTGAACTCCCGTCGCGGCGACGGCTATACGCACCTGACCTGCCGTCGGGCGAGGGTCCTCGACCGTCTCGTACGTGAGGTTCTCGGCGGGGCCGAAGGCGTGGAGGCGGACGGCGTGCATGAGGTCTCCCTGCGGGTGACGTCGGGGTCCGTCCGGGTCGCTGGGGGCTGCCCGGACTGCTGATCCTCGCCACTCTTCAACCTCAAGCAGACTTGAGGTCAACCCAGGGGGTGTCGTCGCCCGGCCGTCCCCCACCGGCCAGCCCCCTCCTCCTGGTCAGCGCCAGCGTCACCGACTCGATCGCGCTGTTGAACGACACCTCCGAAAGCAGTCCGGGCGCCGCCACCTGATCCCCCGCGAGATACACGTCCCCGCCCCGGTCCACCGCCGGCCGGTCGCGCCAGGTGGTGCCGGGGCGGTCGAGCGCCCCGGTGCGGCCGTTCGCCACGCTCGTCCGCCGCCATGTCACGCGCTCACGCCAGTCCCGGAAACCGAGGTCGAGCAGTTCCTCGGCGCGCGCGACCCCGTCCGCCTTGCACTCCTTGGGGCCGATCGGGATCTGGGCCTGGATGAGCTGCTCTCCCGCGGGCGCGAGCGTGCGGTCCTGCGTCGTGAACCGCTCCACCCACCCCGTCGCATCCAGATCCGACACCGCGAACAGGTCCCCGCGGCGACTCCTGACCGCCACATCCACCAGCGCCGTACGCCCGCTCTCCCACCGCAGCGTGTCGTCCTTCAGGAGCCGCCGTGCCGCGTCCAGCGACGTCGCCACGACGACCGGGCCCCGCTCCGTGAGCTCTCCCACGTCGTCCACCCGCGCCAGCGTCTCCACCCGCACCCCCAGGTTCCACGCCAGGCCCGCCATCCGGTCGACGACCGCACCCCAGCCACCCACCGGATAGTGCGCCTCCGGCGGGAACTTCGCCGCCCGCCGCAACCGCGTGTGCACGAACCGCGCCGACAGCGAACCAGGGTCGTGGTGGAACAACGCCACCGCCGAGTAGTGCGCCGCCGCCCGCGCGCCCTCCTCACCCACCTGCGCCCCCGCCCACGTCGCGAAGTCCACATCCACCGGCGCCTGTTCCGGCGCCCTTCGCAACAACTTCAGCATCGCGAACGGCGGCGTACGCCGCAGCGCCCCGTGGTGCCGCAGCCGCAGCCGCGTCCCCTCGATCGGCGGGATCGGCGCGAGCTCCCCGATCAGCCCCCGCTGCTTCAACCACGTCCAGTGCGGCCCACCGTTGTACAGCGCGTGCGGCCCTTCATTCGTCTTGTACGCCCCCTCTGCCGTCCGGGCCCGGCCGCCCAACGTGTGGTGCGCCTCGTGCAACGTGACACGTGCACCGGCCTCCGCAGCCGTAATGGCCGCAGTGAGGCCGGCGAACCCGCCACCGACCACGCTGATGTGGGTCTGGGAACGGCCGGGGGAGTGGGGAGCACGGGTGGCGCGGGCCATGGGCGGCCTCCGTTTCAGTCAACCCTCACGGGCACGAGAACGCGTTCACCACTACGACGGACGCCCCACCCCGAATGTGACATCCCCCTACCGGGCCCCACGAGTGGGCCGCCTGTGCCCGGGCCTCGCCTACGACGGGGCCGCCCACGACCGGGCCGCCTATGGCCGGGCCTCGCCCACGACGGGACCTCGCCCACGACCGAGTCTCACCCCCGGCCCACCCTGCCGACCGGACGTCAGCCCACCCGCGGGAACTGCGCCTGCAACGTCCAGATCACCGGATTCGCCCCCAGCCCCTCATGCATGTCGATGAGGTCGGCCAACAAGTCGTGCAGGAAATCCCGCGCCTCCTTCCGCAGCTCCCCGTGCGAGAACGTGAGCGGCTCCTCCTCCGCCCTCATCCAGTCCGCCTCGATGTCCACCCACCCGAACCGCCGCTCGAACAACATCCGGTCTGTCGACTCCGTGAAGTCCAGCTCCGCGAACTGCGACCGCGACGCCCGGCTCCCCAGCGGATCCCGGTCCAACTGCTCCACGATGTCGCACAGCGCCCAAGCGAAGTCGAGCACCGGCACCCACCCCCACGCCGTACCCACCTCCCGGTCCGCCTTGGTGTCCGCCAGATACACATCCCCGCAGAACAGGTCGTGCCGCAGCGCGTGAACATCCGCCACGCGGTAGTCCATCTGCGGCGGGTCCGGAAAACGGCGAGAAAGGGCGTAACCAATATCGAGCACGCGCCCGATGGTGCCACGCTCCCCATCCCCAAGCCGCCCTCGCCTCACCCCCAAGCCGCCCCCGCCTCACCCCGAGCCGCTCCCGCCTCACCCTCGGGACGCCCTCGCCTCACTCCCGGGGATCCCTGGCGCACCTTCGGGGTGGCCTCGCCTCACCCTCGGGTCGGTCTCGGTCGGCCCCGGAGCGATCCCGGGGCGCCCTCAGGGAAGCAACCGCCGCTCCTTGGCCACCGCCACCGCCCCCGCCCGCGTATCCACCCCCAACTTCTCGTAGATCCGCCCCAGGTGCGTCTTCACCGTCGCCTCACTGATGAACAGCGTCCTCGCGATCTCCCGATTACCCATCCCCTGCGCGAGCTGCTTCAGAATGTCCAGCTCCCGGGCCGTGAGCGTCGGCCGCGGCTCCCGCATCTGCGCCATCACCCGGGACGCGACGGGCGGCGACAGCGCCGTACGCCCCTGCGCCGCCGCATGGATCGCCGCGAACAACTCCTCGGGCCGCTCGGCCTTCAGCAGATACCCCGTTGCCCCCGCCTCAATGGCCCGCGTGATGTCAGCATCGGTGTCGTACGTGGTGAGAACCAGCACCCGCGGCGCCCCACCGCCACCCCCCTCCCCACTGCCGCCACCGTCATCGTCACCGCGGTCGCTGCCGCCACCGCCCTCCCCGGCCGCGATACGCCGCGTCGCCTCCACACCGTCGATCCCCGGACCCAGCTGCAGGTCCATCAGCACCACGTCCGGCGCCAGCTTGGCCGCCAGCGCCACCGCCTCCTCACCTGTCCCGGCCTCGCCGATCACCTCGATCCCCGACGCACTGGCCAACAGCGCCAGCAACCCGGCACGCACCACCACATGGTCGTCACACACCAACAGCCGGACCGGCTCACTCGTGGGCGTACTACTGCTCATGGGCACTCCCGGATGACGGTGGATCGGAGGGTGGCGGCGCCGCGGACGGCGGGCTCGACGGCGAGGCTGGGGACGGGGACGGGGACGAGGGTGGTGGTGCGGACGAGGCTGTGGGCGGAAGCGTCGACGTGGACGGAGTCGAGAGAGTCACCCCCGGCGTGGGCGAAGGCGTCGCCGCCAGCGTGCCCGTGCCCGAGGCCGAGGGCGCGGTCAAGGGGATCGAGACCGACAGAACCGTCCCCTCGCCCGGCGCCGACTCCACCGTCAGCGTCCCCCCGAGCTGCCGAGCCCGTGCCCGTATCGCAGGCAGTCCATGCCCTCGTCCGGCCCGCGCACCCGGCTCGCGTGAACTGAGCCCTCGCCGACCGTCCGTGGCCGGGGCCCCTCGTACGTCGCCCTCGGCCTCCGACACCTGCTCGTCCTGCCCGCCGACGACACCCACGTCGTCCCCGGCGACCATGAACCCTTTCCCGTTGTCCGCGATGTCGAGAACCACCTGGTCGTCCAGGTACGTCAGTGTCAGCGCCGCCGCGCTCGCGTCCGCGTGCTCGCGTACGTTCGCCAGCGCGCCCTGTGCGATCCGGAGCAGCGCCGACTGGGCTCTGCCGGGCAGAGGGACGGGCTTGCCCTCGGCGTGGAACCGGATGGCCAGCTCCGCTTCCGATTCGCGTGCGGCCAGGGTGCTCAGGGCCGATGGCAGGGCTTCGCCGTCGTCGGAACCGGCGTCCGCGAGGTCCGCCGGCGCCAGATCGTGGACGAACCTGCGGGCTTCTGCCAGCCCGCGCTCGGTGATGGCTGCCGCTGTCCGGACGTGGGTGCGGGCTGTCGCCGGGTCGGCGTCCCATACCCGCTCGGCGGCCTGCAGCAGCATCTGTTGGCTGGACATGCCCTGGGCCAGGGTGTCGTGGATTTCCATTGAGAGGCGTTGGCGCTCGGCGAGGGTGCCCTCGCGTCTTTCGGTCGCTGCCAGCTCGCGTCGGGTGCGGATCAGGTCGTCGATCAAGGCGCGCTGCTGCGCTGTCTGCCGCTGCATGTGGATGAACACGGCGGTGGCCACGGCTGCGACGGCGGGGGGTGCGAAGGCCAGGTTCGGGTCGAAGCCGCCGGCGAGTCTGAGCTGTGCGGCGACCACGAGGGCGGTGAGGGCGGTGACCAGGATGAGCGCCGCTCGCGTCGGGAGCGTGCGCAGTCCCGTATAGAACAGGGGCACCGCGCACCACGCGAAGCTCGGCGCGAGGACGACCAGGACCACCCACGCGCCGACCACCGAGCCCAGCCAGAGCGGGCGGCGGGTGCTGGGCGTGGCGCCTGGCGAGGGTCCGAGGAGATAGAGGACGGCGAGGGCGACGGACAGGGCGACGATGCCTGGGGTGCGGGGCTCGCCCGGGTGGCGGAGGAGGAAGCGGGTGAGGGAGGCGGCGAGGAGGAGGAAGAACGCCGTGTGCATGACGGGGCCGAGCCAGCGCGACTCGGGGTCCGCCGGGTGGAGTCCGGCCGTCCGCTGATCCACGGCGTGGGTGTTGTCCTCGTCCTGCCGCGTCCCGCGCAGGCCGTCCTTGCCTTGATCCATGGCGCTGAGGCCGTCCGGGTCCTGCTCGACGGCGCCGAGGCCGTCTGTGTGCCGTTCCACGCTGGCCTCCTTCTCGGCCGCCGCTGGCGTTTGACCGCACGGGCCTGATCCCGTGCGCCCGATCCCGTGTACCTGGCCCATGCGCTCGACCTTGTGCACTTGATCTTGCGCATCTGGTCTTGAGTAGCTGGCCTTGTGCGTCTGATCTTGAGCGTCTGGTCCCGAGTGCTCGATCCGACGCGCCTGACTGGCTCGCCCGCTTGACCTCACACGATGACGCGCATGACCGCACGCGCTCGATCGCACACGCCTGAACTGGGAAGACATCCCCATTCTGGCCTGTGGCATCGAGCGCCCGGATCAACCGATCGGTTGACATGGCCGTCAGCCGAATCGCGCGCGGCAGGCAGCCGTAGTGCCGACGAGGAGAGGCGGTCAGCGGCCGGACGATGGATTGCGAGGCGGAGATCGACTCACCGCCCACTCTCAACAGCCCGCATCCGCACAGGAGTCAACGGACATGAAGTCGATGAAGCAGCTTTCCCCGCGCACCCGAATCCTCACTGCTGCCGCGGCCCTCGCCACGGTCGGCGCCGCGACGTTCGGCACGGTCTCGGCCACGGCCGGCACGCCGGACGCCGCCGCCAAGGCCGCCGTGACCGCCGACGCCGGGAACCGCCACCTCACCACCTCCACGCACCTCAACGTGGCCGCCGCGACCAAGGCCGCGGAGGCCGCCCTGGACGCCGCGAAGAAGGAGAACCAGCGCGTGACGGTCGCCGTCGTCGACCGCAACGGCAACACCGTCGTCACACTGCGCGGCGACGGCGCCGGCCCGCAGTCGTACGAGTCCGCCGAGCGCAAGGCCTACACGGCCGTGTCGTGGAACGCCCCCACCTCCGAGCTCGCCAAGCGCCTCACCCAGACGCCGAACCTGAAGGACATCCCGGGCACGCTCTTCCTCGCGGGCGGCGCCCCGGTCACCGCCAAGGGCGCCCCGATCGCGGGCATAGGCGTGGCGGGCGCGCCCAGCGGTGACCTGGACGAGAAGTTCGCGAAGGCGGGAGTGGCGGCGCTCAACCGCTGACTGCTCCGGCCCCAGCGGACGCCGCTCAGCTGACGCCCCTGACATGAGGTCTCGCGGGGCGGTGGCCATAGGATCACCGAGGTGAACTACCGAGCCACCGCCCCCCTGACCAAGGGGCCCCGCGCCCGCCGTATCGCCCCCGCAGCCCTGGCCGCCCTGACGCTGACCGCCCTCACCGCCTGCACCGGCGGCGGGGTCGACGGAACCCCCGGCGCCGCAGGTGTGCGCGACCCGTTCTTCCCGAAGCTCGGCAACGGGGGATACGACGTCGCGCACTACGGCCTGACTCTCGGCTACGACCCGGAGAACCGCCACCTCACCGGCACGGCGGACATCACGGCCCGTGCCACCAAGAAGCTCAGCGCCTTCAACCTCGACTTCAAGGGCCTGGAGGTCAAGGAAGTCACCGTCGAGGGCAAGGAAGCCCGCTTCAACCGCACCGGTGACGAGTTGACCGTGCGCCCGCGTGACGATCTCGACCGGGGCGAGACGTTCCGCGCGACCGTTCGCTACTCCGGGACACCGCAGACGGTCACCGATGCGGACCACTCCAAGGAGGGCTGGCTGAAGGGGGAGGAGAGTGCGCTCGCGGTCGGCGAGCCGGCCGGTTCGATGGCGTGGTTCCCGAGCAACAACCACCCGAGCGACAAGGCCGCATACGACATAAAGATCACCGTGCCCAAGGGGCTGAAGGCGATCTCCAACGGCGAGTTGACGCACGAGACCACGACGAACGGCCGCACCACGTTCGCCTGGCATAACGCCGAGCCCATGGCGACCTACCTGGCGACCGTGGCGATCGGTAAGTACGACACCAAGAAGTCCATGACGGCCAAGTCGAACTCCGGAATCCCGGTGTTCACGGCGATCGACTGGACACTGCCGGACGACGAGCGCGAGAAGACCGAGAAGGTCCTCTCGAAGATCCCCGAGATCATGGACTGGGCGGAGCTGAACTTCGGCACCTACCCCTTCTCCTCGACCGGAGCGATCGTCGAAGACCGGGTGAAGCTGGGCTATGCCCTGGAGACCCAGACCAAGCCGGTGTTTCCTGTCTCCGAGGTCAACACGTCGACGCTTGTCCACGAGCTGGCACACCAGTGGTTCGGCAATTCGGTCACGCCGAAGACATGGCAGGACATGTGGCTGAACGAAGGCTTCGCGAGCTACGCGGAGTGGCTGTGGGAGGAGGACAGCGGAGGGGACAGCGCGCAGGACATCTTCGACGCGCTGTACGAGGAGGGGGAAGACGAAGACCTCTGGGCCTTCCCGCCGGCCAGGCAGCCGGACGCCGCGCACATCTCGAGCGATCCGGTGTACGACCGGGGAGCGATGGTGATCCACAAGATCCGCGAGACGGTCGGCGACGAAACCTTCTACGAGATCATCCAGGGTTGGGCGAAGACTTACCGCCACCGGAACGCGAACACCAAGGACTTCACGACATACGTCGAGAAGCACGCGGGAGACGATGAAGCGCGTGAGGAACTGAAGAAGGTGTGGGCGGACTGGCTCTACGGCGACGGGAAGCCGGACAAGCCGTAGGTCCACTGGCCGTTGGCCCACAGGATGTCGGTTCGCAGGGCGTGGGCCCACAGGGCGTCGGTCCGCAGGACACCTGCCCAAGGGACGGGTCCGCAGAGTGCGACCACTGCGTGAGCCCCTCTGTGCCCCGTACTTGCAGAAGCCTATGCCGCGCGCTTACAGAGGCTTGCGCAGTACGGCGCAGGGGCGGCCGAGTTGAGTGTCCTTGCGGTGGTCGAGGAGTTCGTAGCCGAGGGCGGTCCAGAAGGCGAGGGCCTTGGGGTTGTTGTCGAGGACGGCGAGGCGCACGGCGGTACGGCCCGCGGTGCGGAAGCGGTCCTCGGTGGCGGTGGCCAAGCGGCGGCCGAGGCCGGTGCGTTGGACCCGGGCGTCCACGAGGAGGAGGCCGATCCAGGGGTCGGGGTCGGCCGGGTCGGGGTGGCGGTCGAGGGTGACGACGACGCCGATGAGCCGGCCCTCGGAACGGCCGAGGAGCACTTCGGCGCCGGGTTGGGAGAGTTCGTCGGCGAGTGCGGTGGCGACCTGTTCGGTGCTGATGTCGTGCGCGTCCGGGAAGTCTCCGCTGAGTGCGAAGAACTCGTGGTTGGAGGCGTAGAGGGCGGTGAGTTCCGTGAGGAGAGGGCCGGGCAGGTCGCCGGGGGAGGTGCTGTCGGCGGCGGAGACGAGCGGTTCGAGGATCATGCGGCGCAGGCTAGCCGCCCGGTAGGGGAACGGGGTGGCCGTCCGGGAGCGGCGTGGGCCGGCCTTCCGGGACGACGGGGCCGAGTGAGCGGGCGGTTGATGGGCGTCCAGGGGAAGCGGGGGTGGAGCGGCGTCGAGGGCGAGCGAGTGGATGACGACGTCCAGGGGAGCGGGCGGAGGGTGAGGGCCGCGTCCAGAGGATGAACCGCGTCCAGAGGATGAACCGCGTCCAGAGGATGAAGGCCGCCTCCAGTGGTTCCAGTGGTTCCAGTGGTTCCAGGGGATGCGTCGAGGTTGGGGCTAGGACGGGGTGTCGGGGGAGGGGGAGTTGCCGCGGTCCGGGGTGGTGGGGGTGTCGCGTTTGGTGGAGCGGCGCCATTCGCCGAGGAGGGACCAGAGAGTCGCGCCGAGGGCACCCGTGTTGGCGGCGAGCCAGAAGGGGGAGGGGTCGGGGTCGGTCAGGTTGTCGATGAGCAGGATGGTGAGGCAGGCGGCGAGGAGGCAGGAACCGTAGAACTGGCGGCGGGCGAGGCGTTGGGTGCGGCGGGGGCCTTCGGAGAGGCGGAGGGCATAGACCTCGACGTCGCCGAAGACGTCGGCGGCGGGTTCGGTGCCGGGGGTGGCGGCGAGGTGGTGGCGGGCCTCGCGTATGTGGTCGCGGGCCTGGGCGGACGGCATGGCGTGGCGGCCGCGCAGGAGGCCGTCGAGGCGGGTGAACCAGGCCTCGTCGTCATCGCTGGGAGGTGCGGGGGTGAACCAGCGGTCGATGGTGGCGTCGGGGAACTTCACGGCTGCGGTGATGAGGGCGAAGCAGGCGAGCATCAGGATGGGGGCGGGTACGGCGAAGAGTTGGCCCGCGGGGACGAAGGGGGTGGCGCTGACTCCCGCGCACACGGCTCCGGCTGCGGCGGCTGCGAAATACCAGGCGCCGCGGACCCGGCCGGCGGCGCGGGCGGCGAGGGCCGCGGTGGCCAGCGTGGCGCCGAGGACGACGGCCGCCGTGATGGTGAAGGAGGGCCAGCCGATGCCGACCTGGAGGCCGTCGCGCAGCCACTCGAAGCCGCAGAAGAGGAGCCCGCCGATGCCGAGGGAGACGAAGGAGGCCGAGACGCGTTCGCCGGGGGTCAGGCCGTGGGCGTCGACGCGGGCGCGGTGTTCTTCGGGGATGCGTTCGTCGGCGACGGACTGGGCGTAGGCGTCGGGGTCGCCGAGGAGGTCGAGGGCGGGGCGGCCCTCCTCGTGGACGAGTTCGTACGCCTCGGCGAGGACGGCGTCGGCGAGTCCGGCGGGGGCGTCGTGGTCGAGGACGAGGCGTAGCTCGACGGAGGCGGCCCAGGCCTCGTCCTCCTTGCGCTCCCAAGTGAGCTTCGGCTGGCGGTCCTTGGTCATGTCGGTTCCCCCGGTTCCGCTGCGTGAGGTGTGAGCTGTGCCGTACCGGGCTCGCTGGGTGCGCCGGATGCGCCGGATGCGCCGGATGCACTGGGCGCACTGGGTGCACTGGGCGTGCCGGGTGTGTCGGTTCCGGTGAGGGTGGCGACGGAGTGGGTGAAGGAGGCCCAGGCGGTGCGGTCGTGGTGCAGGCGGGCTCGGCCCGCGTCGGTGATGCGGTAGTACTTCCGGCCGGGGCCGCCCTCGCCGGCGCCCCACTCGATCTCGACGGAGCCGTCCTCTTCGAGGCGGGTGAGGGCCGGGTAGAGGGTGGCGGGCTTGACGCCGTGGATGCCTGCGGTGGCGAGGTGGTTGAGGAGGGCGTAGCCGTAGCTCTGCTTCTCGGTGTCGAGGATGGCCAGGAGGCAGAGGGGCAGGGCGGCTCGGGTCCAGGCGGTGTTGACGGCGCCGGTGCCCGTGGCGGCGGCTGCTTTCGGGGCTTCTGGCATTCCAGGTCCCCCTTCCTCTCTGGTCACGTCTTCTCGACTAGTTGGGAATTTAGAATAGTTGGAGAGGGGGGTTAGTGCTAGTCCGGGTGATGGGGTGATGGGGTGATGGGAGGCGGGGAGGCGGGGAGGCGGGGCAAGAAGGGGTGGAGTGGGTGGGGGCATGGCGAAGGGCCCCGACCTGGTGGGGTCGGGGCCCTTGCTTGGTGCTGGTCCGCTAGGCGGTGGAACCTCAGACGTTGACGCCGAAGTCCTGCGCGATGCCGACGAGGCCGGAGGCGTAGCCCTGGCCGACGGCGCGGAACTTCCACTCGGCGCCGCTGCGGTACAGCTCGCCGAAGACCATGGCGGTCTCGGTGGCGGCGTCCTCGGAGAGGTCGTAGCGGGCGATCTCGGTGCCGCCGGCCTGGTTCACGATGCGGATGAACGCGTTGCGGACCTGGCCGAAGTTCTGCGAGCGGTTCTCGGCGTCGTAGATGGAGACCGGGAAGACGATCTTCTCGACGTCGGCGGGGAGGCCCGCGAGGTTGACGTTGATCTGCTCGTCGTCGCCCTCGCCCTGGCCGGTGACGTTGTCGCCGGTGTGGACGATGGTCTGGTCCGGGGTCGCCTTGTTGTTGAAGAAGACGAAGTGGGCGTCCGAGTAGACCTTGCCCTGGGGGTTCACCGCGATGGCGGAGGCGTCCAGGTCGAAGTCGGTGCCCGTGGTGGTGCGGACGTCCCAGCCGAGGCCGACCGTGACGGCGGTCAGGCCAGGTGCCTCCTTGGTGAGCGAGACGTTGCCGCCCTTGGACAGGCTTACAGCCATTGTTGGGAGTCCCTTCCTAGCGTGAGTACAACCGTGTAGTACGTGCGTACTTTGCGGGCTTCGTGCTGGGACGAAGCTACCGACACCCCTATGAACGCCGAGGGGGGTATCGAAGGTTCCATATGCCGAGGACTGTCTTTACTTTCTTTACTCGTTCGATGCGGACCGGAGCTGTCCTGGATGCGGGGCCTGGATGAGGGTCCTTGATGTGGGTCCTTGACGGGGCGGTCGGCCCGGTCTTCGGGGAGGGCGGGGTGCGGGCGGGAAAAGCGGGTGACGTGGGGTGTTCGGACGCGGGACCATGGAGCACATGTCCGGTCACCGCGCTTACGTCATCCGTGGCTCCGTCTCGCTGCCCGAGGCCGAGCTGATGTGGCGTTTCTCGCGGTCCTCGGGGCCCGGCGGGCAGCACGTCAACACCAGTGACTCGCAGGTCGAGCTGCGTTTCGACCTCGCGCGCACGGAGGCGTTGCCCGAGGTGTGGAAGCAGCGGGCGCTCGAGCGGCTCGAGTCGCGGCTCGTGGGCGGCGTCATCAGCGTACGGGCGAGCGAGCACCGGTCGCAGTGGCGGAACAGGGAGATGGCGGCCACCCGCCTCGCCTCCCTGCTCGCGGAGGCCACCGCTCCGCCGCCCAAGCCGCGCCGCGCCACCCGCATCCCGCGCGGGATCAACGAGCGGCGGCTGCGCGAGAAGAAGCGGCGCGGGGAGACGAAGCAGGGGCGGTCGGGGAAGGACTGGGGTTAGTCCAGGACCGGCTCCATGCTGCCCGGGCTGTCCGGAGTCCGGGCTGTCCGGCTCCAGGTCGTCAAGGCCCAGCCCGTCCGGGCGGCTAGTCCAGCTGGCGGTAGCGGCCCTTGAAGTACAGGAGCGGGCCCCCGTCCGCGCTCGGCAGCTCGGCCGTCAGTACGCGGCCGATGACCAGTGTGTGATCGCCCGCCGTCACGGTCTGTTCCGTGCGGCACTCAAGTGTCGCGAGGGCGCCGCCGACGAGGGGGGCGCCGGTGATGTCGCCGCGTACGTAGGGGATGTCCTCGAAGAGGAGCCGGTCGCTGATGCGGCCCTTCATGGCGAAGCGGCCCGCGATGTGCCGCTGGCTCTCGGTCAGGACCGACACCGCCCACAGCGGCTGCTCCGCGAGCAGGTCGTCCATGCGGGAGCCCTCGCGGAGGCTGACCATGACCAGGGGCGGGTCCAGGGACACGGAGAGGAAGGCCGTCGCCGTCATGCCGACGTCCTCGCCGCCCGGGGCCGTCGGGTCGTCCGGGTCCAGCGGGGGCTCTTGGGCCGTCACCAGGACCACGCCCGCGGCCAGGCGGGACATGGCGGCGCGGAACTCGTCGTTGCTCACCCCCACAGGATGAGGGGTGGACGGAGCCCGGGTCGGGGTCTGGGTCTTGAGGGTCAGATCGGCAGCCACATTGTTGACGCTAGTCGCGGATTCGGGCGCTCCGCATCGGACCCCGGGCCGAGGGTGGACCTAGGACGAGACCTAGGACTTCCGGGGGTGGCGGGCTCCGGAGAGGCGTATCGTGCGCGGGGCTCCGGTGTCGGGCGTCGACTCCGGTGGTGCAGTGCCGTGGCCCCTTGGCCAAGGCTTGTGCATCACCCTCCACATAGCTCAAATTTGTCTCAACTCCAGGGCTCAAATCGGACCTCTCACCTGTGACTTGAGTCACAGGGGCCATATTTTGTTGACCCTGTGTACCGGGTGGGCAGCTCGCTGTGATTCAGTGACGGTGGCAATCAGACAGGCACGGAACAGGCACGTACAGGCACAGACGCTGGGGCGCCACAGCGCGACGGGGCGCGAAGGAACGCACAGCGGAGTCAGAGATTCAGAGTCAGAGCTAGAGATTCAGAGTTTCAGAGTTACGGACACTGAGGACGCTGCGGATCCTGGAGTTGCTGTCGAGGTCTCGGGGAGAGCGAGCATGGAGACCGAGTCGGAGCCGTACGTCCGTCTTGCGACCCTGCGGCAGCTGCATCAGGTGGTTGCGGACCTCAACACGGCCCGCAGCCTCGCGGACACGCTGCAGACCGTCGCCGACGGCGTGGTCAACGGCCTTGGCTATGAACTGGCGTGCGTCAATCTCGTACGCCCGGACGGCGATCTCGTCGTCGCCGCGTTCGCGGGCAACCCGGCCGCCGAGGCCCTGATCACCGGCCGCGTCGGCTCCCGGGAGTCCTGGGAGCGCCGCCTGGCCATGGGGGAGGCCTGGGGGGCGCTGCGCTTCATCCCGTACACGGAGGGCTGGGTCCTCGACGAGGACGACGTGCCGCAGTGGTACACCGAAGGCCCCGAGCCCCGCTTCGAGGACGAGTGGCACCCCTCGGACCGGCTCTTCGCGCCCATGTACGCGACCGGGTCGTCCGGCGGCGAGCTGATCGGCGTGATCTCCGTGGACCGCCCGCGCAACGGGCGGCGCCCCGGCGCGTGGGGGCGCGAGGCGCTCCAGATGTACGCCTTCCAGGCCGCCATCGCGATCAGCAACGCGCGGCTGCGCGCCAACATGCAGCGCGCCCTGGTCCGCCTCGAGCGCGAGCAGCAGGCCCTGCGCGCCAGCGAGGAGAGCTTCCGGCAGGCCTTCGAGTACGCGCCGAGCGGCATGGCGATCGCCGAGATGGGCGGCGACCAGCACGGGCGGATCCTGCGGACGAACGACGCGCTGTGCCGTCTGCTCGGCCGCCCCGCGTCCGCGATGCGCCGCTACTCCTTCTCCGACCTGGTGCACCCCGAGGACATCGGGACGCTGCTTCGCACATCGGCCGAGGGCGGGCGGGCCGAGCTGCGGTTCGCGCGGCGCGACGGGACGTACGTGTGGGTGTCGCTGCGGAACTCGGTGGTCGCGGACGCCGCGGACGGGCCCCGGTTTCTGCTCACCCACGTCGAGGACATCGAGGAGCGCAAGCGCCGCGAGCTGCAGCTCGCGCACCGCGCCTCGCACGACTCCCTGACCGGCCTGCCGAACTCCGCGGAGCTGCGCGCCCGCCTCAGCTCCCGGCTCTGTCGCAGGCCGCACGCGGGTCAGCCGTCGCCGGTGGACTCGCTGGACGCGGCGTACGACAACAGCGGGCTCTACGCGTCGGGGCACGCCCTCGGCCACGGGCACGGGCCCTCCGGGGGCGCGCACGCGGGGGCGCACGGCGACGGCTATGACCACCACGTCCATACAGTTGCCCCGCCCGAGGAGGCCGCCCCCGACGACGGCACCAAGGGCCTCGCCGTCCTCTTCTGCGACCTGGACGGCTTCAAGTCGATCAACGACCGCTTCGGGCACCACACCGGCGACGCCGTCCTGATCGAGGTCGCACGGCGTCTGACCAACGGTGTCCGGGACGGGGACACGGTGGCGCGGCTCGGCGGCGACGAGTTCGTGGTGCTCGCCGACGGGCTCGGCCGGGCCGACGCGCAGGACCTCGCGGTGCGGCTGCGGAACGCGATCATCCCGCCGATCAGGGTGGACGGGCGCGCGGTGCGCGTCGGCGCCAGCTTCGGCATCGGATGGGCACATTGCGGGATGTCCGCGGACGAAGTGCTGCACTCCGCCGACCAGCGGATGTATGTGGAGAAAAGGTCGCGGGCCAAGCAGCACCGGCGGGCCGGGTGAGCGTGTGCGCACAGGCGGGCGCCGCTTGTGCGCCGTGCGCGCGGTAGGGGTGTGAACTCCCGTACGCGGTAACGGATGCGGTGCGCGGAGTGCCCCGGCGCGGGCGCCCGGGCGGCTGTCCCGGCGGGCGTGACCGCGGGTGTTCCGGCCGATGCCCCCGCCCATGTCCCCACCTATGTCCTGGAAGAAGTCAACGTCAACTCGGGCGGTCACCCGGAGCGGGTAGGCTCGCCCGCATCCGCGATGCGAGGGAGTGACCTGCGAATGACGCCCGGCAATAACGGCGAGCACACGCCGCGCGCGCCAGAGGGCGATGACGACCCGTTCGGCTACCTGTACGCAGACGGCCAGGCGGCCGGTGCGACACCGCCTTCGGGCGGCGGGTACGGCTACCCGGGGCCGCGGTCCTCGTACAACCACGTACGCGCGGTCGGAGAGCGCCAGTACGGGCAGCAGGCCCAGGGCCAGCCTCCCGCCTACGGTCAGGCCCCGGCGTACGGTCAGCAGCCCGCGTACGGCCAGCAGCCCGGCCAGGCCCCGCAGCAGGCCTACGGACAGCCCAACGCCCACTACGCGGCTCCAGAGGCGCAGGCCGGTGTCACCGCGCCCATGCGGCAGGCCGGCGGGCCCGGGGCCCCCGGCTCGCACGCCCCCGCCGGTGGCGGTGGCCGCGGGCGCGGGCCCAACACCAAGGGGCTGCTGATCGGCGCCATCGCCGTCGTCGCGGTCGTGGCCGTCGGCATCGGTGCCGCGATGGTCTTCGGCGGGGGTGACGACGACGGCGGCAGCGACGACGCGAAGAAGCCGGGGTCGAAGGTCAGCCAGTCCGAGACCGACGCGCCGAGCCCCTCCGCGCCCAAGGACGACGACAAGGACGACGCCGAGCTGCCCAAGTCCGACGCCAAGGCCCTCAAGCTGGAGGGCGGCACCACCACCGCCTCCGACATCGAGGGGGCGCAGTCCTCGGGCGGCGTGTACGTCGCCGGGCTCAACAAGCCCGGCGCGCAGGTCACATGGACCGTCGACGGGATTCCCAAGAGCGGGGCCTACACCGTGTTCGTGGGGTACTCCGTGCCCGGCAAGGCCGCCGAGACGACCCTGGGGATCAACGGGACCGCGTCCGGGCGGAAGCTCAACATGGACAACTTCACGGGGGCGAAGGAAGGGGCCTGGGACAAGGGGTGGACGAAGACGTTCGCCTTCGTCCAGCTCAACAAGGGCACCAACACGGTGTCCGTGTCCTGCCAGGCGGGGGACAAGTGTGACGCCGTGCTGGACCGGGTGTGGCTGAAGGCCGGGCACGTCAAGGAGTAGTCCGTCAAGGAGTAAGGCGTTCCTCGATGCCCGCCGGACGGGCTCACATGAGGCGCAGGAAGGACTCCACCACCCCGGCCATCGCCTCGCGGGCCGGGGTCAGGTACTTCCGCGGGTCGACCACGCTCGGGTCCGCCGCCAGGTGGTCGCGTACCTCGCCCGTGAACGCCGCGTTCAGGGCGGTCCCCACGTTGATCTTCGTCATGCCCGACGCGAGGGCCGCGCGGATCTCCGTGTCGGGGACGCCGCTCGATCCGTGCAGGACCAGGGGCACGGGGACGGCGTCCCGTAGGGAGCGGATGAGGGCGTGGTCCAGGGTGGCGGTGCGTTCCGTCATGGCGTGGGCGGAGCCGACCGCCACGGCCAGGGCGTCGACGCCGGTGGCGGTGACGTAGGCGGCGGCTTCGGTGGGGTCGGTGCGGGCGCCGGGGGCGTGGGCGTCCAGGGGGGTCTCGCCGTCCTTGCCGCGGACCTCGCCGAGTTCCGCCTCGATCCAGATGCCGCGCTCGTGGGCCCGGCGGACGGCGTCGGCGGTCGTCTTGACGTTGTCGGCGTGGCTCAGCTTCGAGGCGTCGAACATGACGGAGCTGAAGCCCTCGTCGGAGGCGGCGCGCAGCAGGTCGGTGTCGGTGACGTGGTCCAGGTGGAGGGAGAGCGGGGCCGAGGAGGCGTGGGCCACCGTGGCGGCCGCCGCGGCGACGGCGGACAGGTTGCCGCCGTGGAACTTGACCGCGTTCTCGGATATTTGGAGGATCGCCGCGGTGCCCGCACGCTCCGCGCCGAGCGCGATGGCCTCCGCGTGTTCGAGGGTGATGACGTTGAAGGCCGCGATGCCGCGGCCGTCCGCGACGGCTCGGGCGACGAGTTCGCCGGTGGTGTTGAGCGGCACGCTGACCGGTCCCCATTCCTGGCTCAGGCCGTCGGCGGCTTGCCCGTCACGGCGACTTTCGGGAGCACGTCCTCGTACACCGCCGCGTCGAACTCGCCCGCCACGGGTGCCGCGACGGTGGCCGCCGACAGGGCCACCGCGCGGGAGAGCCGGTCCGGCCAGGGCAGATGCCGGACGAGGCCGGAGAGCAGGCCCGCGACGGCCGAGTCGCCCGCGCCGGTGGGGTTGCCGCGGACCGGGCCCGGGGGCTTGGCGCGCCAGGTGCCCTCGGGGGTGAGGGCGAGGAGTCCTTCGGGGCCGAGGGAGGCGACGACGGCGTGGGCGCCGCGGCGGCGGGCGTCGCGGGTGGCCTGGGCGGGCTCGTGGGCGCCGGTGAGTTCGGCGAGCTCGTCGGCGTTGGGCTTGACGATGTCGGGGCGGGCGGCGACGCCGCGGCGCAGTGGTTCGCCGCTGGTGTCGAGGAGTACGGGTACGGAGGCGGCGCGCGCGGCGCGTATCAGGAGGGCGTACGCGCCCACCGGCACGCCGGGCGGGAGGCTGCCGCACAGGGCCACGGCGCTCACGTCGTCGCCGGTCAGCAACTCCTCGTAGGAGGTGAGGAATCCGGCCCACTCGGCGGGGGAGACGGTCGGGCCCGGTTCGTTGAGCTGCGTGGTGTCGCCGGTGCGGGCGTCCACGACGGCCAGGGTGCGGCGGGTGGCGCCCGCGACGGGGCGCAGGCCGTCCCGGACGCCGGGAACGCGGGCGAGGTGGTCGCGCAGGGTGCGGCCGGTGTCGCCGCCCGCGAAGCCGGTCACCGTCACGTCGTGGCCGAGGGCGGCGAGGACGCGGGCGACGTTCAGGCCCTTGCCGCCCGCGCGTTCGGTCACGTCGGTGACGCGGTGCGAGGTGTGCGGGGTGAGGGAGGGCACTTTGTACGTGATGTCCAGGGCGGCGTTGAGCGTGACCGTGACGATCACTGCTTCACCCCCGGGACCACGGATCCGCGTGCTGTGCGCGTGTGCGGCTTGCGGGCTCTGATCATGCCAAAAAGAAGGCGGTTGGCCCAGACTTCGGACCAACCGCCGCTGTTATGGGGTGAATTACGGTTCGATGACCCAATCGCCCTTGCGCAGCACGCCCTTGAGCGTGAACTCGGCGTCCAGGACCACGACGTCCGCGTCCTTGCCCGGCTCCAGGGAGCCGACGCGGTCGTACATGCCGAGGAGTTTCGCCGGGTTCGCGGAGATCGCGGCGACGACGTCCTCGACGGGCAGCTTGTCGACGGTCACCGACCGCTTGAACGCGCGGTCCAGGGTCAGCGTGGACCCGGCGATGGAGCCGCCCTCGGCGAGCCGGGCGACGCCGTCCTTCACCTCGACCTCCAGCGGGCCCAGGTGGTAGGTGCCGTCGCCGAAGCCCGCCGCGTCCATCGCGTCCGTGATCAGGGCGACGCGGTCCGCGCCCGCGTGGTGGAAGGCCAGCTCGAAGGAGGCCGGGTGCAGATGCGTGCCGTCGTTGATCAGCTCGACGGTGATCCGCTCGTCCTCCAGGAGGGCGGCGATGGGGCCGGGGGCGCGGTGGCCGAGGCCGGGCATGGCGTTGTAGAGGTGCGTGGCGACGGTGGCGCCCGCGTCGATGGCGGCCTTCGTCTGCTCGTACGTGGCGTCGGTGTGGCCGATCGCCGCGATCACGCCGTGCTCGGCGAGCAGGCGTACGGAGTCGAGGCCGCCCGGCAGCTCGGTGGCGAGGGTGACCATGCGGGCCTGGCCGCGGGCCGCGTCGATGAGCTTGCGGACCTCCGCCGGGTCCGGGTCGCGCAGCAGGACCTCGCTGTGGGCGCCCTTGCGGCACGGCGAGATGAACGGGCCCTCGAAGTGGACGCCCGCGATGTCGCCCTGCTCGGCCAGCTCGGAGAGCAGGCCCGCGCGCTGCGCCAGGACGTCCATCTCGCCGGTGACCGTCGAGGCCACGGTGGTGGTGGTGCCGTGCAGGCGGTGCGTGTGGACGCCGTGCAGGATGTCCTCGGCCGTGCCGCTGGTGAAGGACGCGCCGCCGCCGCCGTGGTTGTGGATGTCGACGAAGCCGGGGACCAGCCAGTGGCCGGTCAGGTCGATCGTCTCGGCGTCCGCGGGCGGGCTCCCCGTGATGCGGCCGTCGTCCGACACGAGCACGCGGCCGCCCGGGACGGTCCCGGTGGGCAGTACCACCTGGGCACCGGCGAGCACCTTGCTAGTGGCCATCTGGTGGTTACCTCCGGGGAGTCGGGGTCGCGGGGTTGGTGGTGGTGGCGTCGGTCGTCGCCGGTGCGGTGGTGGCGGCCGGGGTCTGCGCGGTGGCTTCGAGCAGGTCCCAGGCGAGCAGGCCCGCGCCCAGGCAGCCCGCCGCGTCGCCGAGTGCCGCCGGGACGATCTCCGGCAGCGTCTGGAACTCGACCACGCGGGCGGCGACCGCCGTGCGCAGCGGTGTGAACAAGGTTTCCCCGGCCTCCGCGAGGCCGCCACCGATGATCAGGGTGTGCGGGTCCAGGAGGGTGAGGGCCGTGAGCAGGCCGTCGGCGAGGGCGTCGACCGCGTTCTGCCAGACGGCGAGGGCGCGGGGGTCGCCGGAGCGGACCGCCTTCGCGCAGTCCGCCGCGTCCGCCGTCGGGTCGCCGCTGGCCTCCGCCCAGGCCTTGCTCACCGCGGACGCCGACGCCAGGCGCTCCAGGCAGCCGCGCTGGCCGCAGCCGCACGGGGGGCCGCCGGGGCGTACGACGATGTGGCCGATCTCGCCCGCGGAGCCGTGGGCGCCGGGCTCGATGGTGCCGTCGATGCCGATCGCGCCCGCGATGCCGGTGCCGAGCGGGACGAAGAGGAAGCGGTCGGCGCCCTTGCCCGCGCCCACGCGGCCCTCGGCGAGGCCGCCCGTGCGGACGTCGTGGCCGAGCGCCACGGGGATGCCTTCCAGGCGGGCGCTCAGGAGGTCGCGCAGCGGTACGTCGGACCAGCCGAGGTTGGACGCGTACACCGCGATGCCGTGGTCGGCGTCCACGATGCCCGGTACGGCCACGCCTGCGGCTGCCGCCGGTTCGCCTAGGTGCGCCACTCCGTGGGCCCTCAGGTCGGCTGCGAACTCTACGATCGACTCGACCACGGCGTCCGCGCCGCGGTCCCTGCCGGTCGGGCGGCGGGCCTCGTGCAGCAGCGTGCCGTCCGCCCCTACCAGGGCGGCCTTCATTCCTGTGCCGCCCACGTCCAGGGCGATGACATGTCTCACGGGGACAGTGTCGCGTGTGACCCCGCGAGAGGTCTAGTCCACCTGCGTTCCGGTCGGGCCCTCGCGGGGCGCCCCAGTCCCGCCCCTTCTCCGAAACCGGGGCTGCGCCCCTGGACCCCAGGGGGTGGGTGTCCCGTGCGGGTGGGACGGGCCTCCGCCGAATCGGCGCTTCGCGCCTCGTCCTCAAACGCCGGACGGGCTGAAAACTACTTCGCCGAGGCGGGCTGGAGGTGCCGGGCTGTTGGGCTGGTGGTGCAAGTTTGGGCGGGTGGGTGGGAGAGAGCCCGTCCGGCGACTGAGGACCCGGCGCGGAGCGCCGGTGGGAGGGGGGGCAATAAGGCAAGGCCGTTGCAGAAGTGATACTCGGGTGGTGTAGACCTTGTATCCGGACGCGAGGGAAACTCGCGGTTCATTCGTACGACGAGGGTGGGAAACAGCAGTGCAGCGGCGCGTGACAGGTCTGACCGCGGCGGTGGCCGCACTGAGCATGACGGCGCTGCTCGCCGGCTGCGGCGGCGACTCCGGTGACTCCGGCGACGTCACCCTCAAACTCGTGGCCGCCGACTACGGCGACTCCGCCGCCAACAGCTCCAAGAAGTACTGGGGCGAGCTGACGAAGAAGTTCGAGGCCGAGCACCCGGGCATCAAGGTCGATGTGACCGTGCACTCCTGGACGGACGTCGACCGCGAGGTCAAGGAGATGGTGAAGGACGGGAACGCCCCCGACCTCGCCCAGATCGGCGCGTACGCCGACTACGCCGCGCAGGACAAGCTGTACTCCGCCGACGACCTGCTCTCCATCCCCACCCAGGCCGACTTCCTCGCCCCGCTCTCGAAGGCCGGCGAGGTGAACCGGGTGCAGTACGGCATGCCGTTCGCCGCGTCCACGCGCCTGCTCTTCTTCAACGAGAAGCTGTTCAAGAGCGCCGGGATCAAGCCGCCGCAGAGCTGGACCGAGCTCCAGGCCGCCGCGCAGAAGCTGAAGGCGCGCGGCGTGAAGATCCCCTACGCGCTGCCGCTCGGCCCGGAGGAGGCGCAGGCCGAGACGATGCAGTGGCTGCTCAGCGGGGGCGGCGGCTACACCGACAACGTCGGCTCGTACGACATCGACTCCAAGCAGAACGTCCAGACCTTCACCTGGCTGAAGAACGAACTGGTCGGCAAGGGCCTCACCGGCCCCACCGCGCCCGCCGAACTCGACCGTGCCGAGGCCTTCGCCGCGTTCACGCGCGGTGACGTCGGCATGCTCAACGGGCACCCCACGCTGATGCAGATGGCCTCGAAGAAGGGCCTGAAGTACGGCATGGTTCCGATGCCCGGCGTCAACGGCAAGGCCCAGTCCACGATGGGTGTCGCCGACTGGATGATGGCCTTCAAGCAGAACGGCCACCGCAAGGAGATCGGCGAGTTCCTCGACTTCGTCTACAGCACGAAGAACGTCCTGGACTTCTCCCGCGAGTACGACCTGCTTCCCGTCACGACGTCGGCGTCGCAGGAGATGGCGGAGAACAAGCAGGACTCCGCGAAGCTCGGCGAGTTCCTGAAGGAACTGCCCGCCTCGCAGCTGTACCCGGTCGGCAAGACGTCCTGGGCGCAGGTCTCCGTGCAGATCAAGAAGTACATCGGCAAGACCGTCGACAAGAACGGCGACCCCGAGGCCATCCTCGGGCAGATCGAGTCGAAGGCGGCCGCGGAGGAGAGCGCGCAGTGACGCGGGGGCGCCGGGGTTAGCGTGGTCGTCATGACGGACGACACGCAGCCCGGGCCCGACGGGCTTCCCGAGCCGCCCGACGGGCCTCCCGAGCCGGGGGGCCTCTCCGGGCGAGCCAAGGACGTGCTCGCGCTCGAGCGGCGCAACTGGGCCGGGCCCGGCGCCAAGGAGCGGGCCATCCGGGAAGAGCTGGGGCTCGCCCCCGTCCGCTACTACCAGATCCTGAACGCCCTCCTCGACGACGAGCGGGCCCTCGCCCACGATCCCGTCACCGTGAACCGACTGCGACGGGTTCGACAGGCGCGGCGCGCCGAGCGTTGACGTTAGGGTCTGGCCCATGGGTGACCCGACGCACTCCCTGCCGCACTCCTTGCCGCAGCCGCTCACGCCCGCCGGGCGGGACGGACTCGCCGCGCTCCTGGCCCGGCCCGAACGTGCCGTGATCGCCCTCGACTTCGACGGCACGCTCGCGCCGATCGTGCCCGATCCCGAACGGGCGCGGGCCCACCCCGACGCGGTGCCCGCGCTGGCCGCGCTCGCGCCGAAGGTCCGGTCCGTGGCCGTCGTCACCGGCCGGCCCGCGGGGGTCGCCGTCCGCTACGGCGGGTTCGCCGGGGTCCCCGGGCTCGAACACCTCGTCGTGCTCGGGCACTACGGGGCCGAGCGGTGGGACGCCGTCACCGGGACCGTGCAGGCCGCCGAGCCGCATCCCGGTGTCGCCGCCGTGCGGGCCGAGCTGCCCGGTTTCCTGGACGCGATCGGGGCGTGGCGCGGGACCTGGATCGAGGAGAAGGGGCGGGCCGTCGCCGTCCACACGCGGCGGGCGCGGGATCCGCAGGCCGCGTTCGACGCGTTGCGGGGGCCGCTCGGGGAGCTCGCCGTCCGGCACGGGCTGATCGTCGAACCCGGACGTCTCGTCCTTGAGTTGCGGCCGCCCGGTGTCGACAAGGGGGTCGCCCTCGTCGACTACGTACGTGAGGTGGGCGCCGAGTCCGTCCTGTACGCCGGGGACGACCTCGGGGACGTGCCCGCCTTCACGGCGGTGGACAAGCTGCGGTCCGACGGGGAGGTGCGGGGGCTCCTCGTGTGCAGCGGCAGCCCCGAGGTCACGGAACTCGCCGCCCGCGCGGACGTGGTGACCGAAGGTCCCGCCGGCGTGGTCGCCCTCCTGTCGGCGGTGGCACACCAACTGCCGTAACGGCTCGGCACGCTTGGGCTGTGGCCTTCCCCTGCCGTCATGGCACCGTCGGCCTGGGCTGTGCCCACCCGTCCCGCCTTGCGGGACGATTGCCCACAGAGGTATGCGCACCGCACCCGCCCTCGCGCCCGGCCCCCACCCGCACCCGCACCCGCACCCGCACCCGCCGACGGTGGCCGGCCCCCGCTGGAGACGTTCACCCCGCGGTCGACTGGAAACGGGCGGGCGGGGTGGGAGACATCCCGCCGCGGAGCGGTGGGTCAGGGGGTGCGCAAGGCGTGGAGTTGGTCCAGGAACCACTGGGTCGGGGGGAGGGCGGTCGCGGCCGCGGCCAGGCGTTTGGTGCGCTCCGCGCGCTCCGCGGGGGGCATCAGGAGGGCTTCGTGGAGCGCGGCGGCCGTCGCGGACACGTCGTACGGGTTGACGGTGAGCGCGTCCTCGGCGAGCTCCTCGTACGCCCCGGCCTCGCGGGAGAGGACGAGCGCGCAGCCCTCGTCGGAGACGACGGGGACCTCCTTGGCGACGAGGTTCATGCCGTCCCGGATGGGGTTGACGAGGGCGACGTCGGCGAGCCGGTAGGCGGCGAGGGAGCGGGCGAAGTCGTCCTTGACGTGGAGGACGACCGGCGTCCAACCGGCGGTGCCGTACGCGGAGTTGATGGCGTCGGCGACCCGCGTCACCGCCGCGGTGTAGTCGCGGTAGACGGCGAGGTCCTGCCGCGACGGATAGGCGAAGGCGACGTGCACGACCCGCTCCCGCCACTCGGGCCGCTCGGCGAGGAGCCGCTCGTAGGCGTGCAGTCCGCGCACGATGTTCTTGGACAGCTCGGTCCGGTCCACCCGGACGATGACCTTCCGGTGGGGCCCGATCTGTTCCCGCAGCGCGGCGAGGCGCTCCTCGACGTCGGGGCGCCGCGCCCGTTCCCGCAGGAAGTCCGGGTCGGCCCCGAGCCCGTGCACCCCGATCCGGGTCCCTGACGTGCCGCCGAGGACCGCCACGCAGCACGCCGTGAAGGCGTCCGCCCAGCGCCCGGTGAGGAAGCCGAGCCGGTCCGCGCCGAGCATCCCGCGAAGGAGCTGTTCGGCGATGTCGTCGGGCAGCAGCCGGAAGTAGTCGACGGGCGCCCAGGGCGTGTGCGAGAAGTGGCCGATGCGCAGGTCGGAGCGGAGTTCGCGGAGCATGCCGGGCACCAGGGCCAGGTGGTAGTCCTGCACTAGGACGGCCGCGCCCGGCGCCGCCGCGCCCGCGAGGGCTTCGGCGAAGGCCCGGTTGTACGTCTCGTACGCGGCCCACTGGGCGCGGAACTCCGGCCCGAAGGAGGGTTCCAGGGGCGTCTGGTACAGCATGTGGTGCACGAACCACAGCACCGAGTTCGCGACGCCGTTGTACGCGTCGGCGTGCACGGCGGCGTCGATGTCGAGCATCCGCACCCCCGGCTCGCCGACCCCGCGCCGCACGGCCTCCCGGTCGCCGTCGCCGAGCGCCGAGCACACCCACAGGGCGTCGGCCTCGTCGCCGATGGCGCTGAGCCCGGAGACGAGGCCGCCGCCGCCGCGCTTGGCGTCGAGTGTCCCGTCGGCACCGAGGGAGTACGTCACCGGGCCGCGGTTGGACGCGACGAGGACCTGGGCTGCGCCCGCCTGCTCGGAAGCCATGTGCCGAAACCTAGCCGTTCGCGCAAACGCTCAAACGTAGGGCCGGGGAACGTCACGTCCCCACCCGGAGACCGCCCACCACGCCCCGAGTGCGGGCGACGAGCGGACCGTATACGACCCGCCGGACGGGCGCGGTACGAGCCACCGACGGGCGCGACACGAGCCACCGACGGGCACGACACGAGCCGCCGGACGCGTGCGACCCGACCCCCATGACCCCACCCGCCGGGCGCCCCCGCCCGACCCCTCAGGCCACCCGTCGCTCCGCGTACTCCGCGACCTCCGCCATCGGCGGCCGCTCCTCCGTGTCCACCGCGTACGTCCGCGGTTCGAAGCCGTGCTCGCCGCGGACGAACTGGGTCAGCTCGGGGCGGACGAGATGGGCGCGGGCGAGCCGCAGCTGCGCGGTGCGGTAGATCGCCGCCGCCATCCGCCCGAGCGCCTGCCCGTCCTGGTGCCGGTGCCTGCGCACTCCCACGTCGACCTGCGCGAGCGCGTCCAGGCCCACGGTGTGCAGCGCGTCGACGAGCAGGCCGAGCTCCACGCCGTACCCGACGGGGAAGGGGAGGCGTTCCAGGAGCGACCTGCGGGCCGCGTACTCGCCGCCGAGCGGCTGCACGAACCCCGCGAGCTGCGGCCAGTGCATGTTCAGCAGGGGCCGCGCCATCAGCTCGGTGACCCGGCCGCCCTGCCCGGCCGTCGCGCCGGACGCGGGTCCTTCGGCCGCGGGGCCGTCGGACACCGTCATCGGGCGGTCGTACATCGCCTTCACGAACTGCACGTCCGGCTCCGTGAGGAGCGGCCCCACGATGCCGGAGACGAAGTCCGCCGAGAACTCCTTCAGGTCCGCGTCGACGAACGCCACGATGTCACCGCGGGTGACCAGGAGGGAACGCCACAGGACCTCGCCCTTGCCCGGTACGGCGGGCAGCCGCGGCAGGATCCCGTCCCGGTGCACCACCCGGGCCCCGGCGGCCGCGGCCACCTCGGCCGTCCGGTCCGCGGAGCCGGAGTCGATCACCACGAGCTCGTCGACGAGCGGCACCCGCTCCATCAGCTCCCTGCGGATCTCGGCGACGATCCCGCCGACCGTCTCCTCCTCGTCGAGGGCGGGCAGCACCACGCTCACCGAGGTGCCGAGGGCACGCTTGGCGGCTGTCAGGGCGCCGGGCGCCCGGTCGGCGACGGACCAGGAACGCCTGCTCAGCCAGCGCTCGACCTCTTCCAGCACGCGCGTCCTCCCGGTTGTGATCCATCTCGCGCATCGGACGACTATCTCAAGGGTCCAAGGCTTCGGTTACAGTCTTGAACAACGCCGGTGACCATCGCATGTCGGGGGTCCCGGGCGTCACAATCGAATACCGCTCATCCAGAGGGGCAGAGGGATACGGCCCGTTGAAGCCCCGGCAACCCTCCAGCCGGTCTCGTAAGCCGCCGCCAGCGCGGCGCCGCGAGGCTCCCGGCTCGGGAAGGTGCCAATTCCGTCTCGCGGCGAGATGCGCCGCGAGGAAGATGAGGAGAAAGGGCCTCGCCTCCATGGCTGTGCAGACTGTCGCCACCACCGCCCCCGCCGCGGACACCGTCGATCTCGGACCCGCTTCCGGACTCTCCTGCCGCGAGTGCGGAACCCGCTTCGACCTGGGCCCCATCTTCGCCTGCGCCGAGTGTTTCGGCCCCCTCGAAGTCGCCTACGACCTTCCCCTCGGCGACCCGGAGGCCCTGCGCAAGCGGATCGAGTCCGGCCCCGCCAACATCTGGCGGTACGCCCCGCTGCTGCCCGTCCCCGCCGACGTGGCCGACAAGCCGAACCTCAACCCGGGCTGGACCAAGCTCGTCAAGGCCGACAACCTCGCCGCCGAACTCGGCGTCGACCAGGGCAAGTTGTTCATCAAGGACGACTCGGGCAACCCCACGCACTCCTTCAAGGACCGCGTCGTCGCGCAGGCCCTCGAGGCCGCCCGCGCCTTCGGCTTCACCACGCTGTCCTGCTCCTCCACGGGCAACCTCGCCGGTGCCGTCGGCGCCGCCGCCGCCCGCGCGGGCTTCCGCTCCTGCGTGTTCATCCCGCACGACCTGGAGCAGGGCAAGGTCGTCATGGCCGCGGTGTACGGCGGCGAGCTCGTCGGCATCGAGGGCAACTACGACGACGTGAACCGCTTCTGCTCCGAGCTGATCGGCGACCCGCTGGGCGAGGGCTGGGGCTTCGTCAACGTCAACCTGCGGCCGTACTACGGCGAGGGCTCCAAGACCCTCGCGTACGAGATCTGCGAGCAGTTGGGGTGGGTCCTTCCCGACCAGCTCGTGATCCCGATCGCCTCCGGGTCCCAGCTCACGAAGATCGACAAGGGTCTGAAGGAGCTGATCGCGCTCGGTCTGGTCGAGGACAAGCCGTACAAGATCTTCGGGGCGCAGGCGGAGGGCTGCTCGCCGGTGTCCACCGCGTTCAAGGCGGGCCACGACGTCGTCCGGCCGCAGAAGCCGGACACCATCGCCAAGTCGCTCGCCATCGGCAATCCGGCCGACGGTCCGTACGTCCTCGACATCGCGCGGCGTACCGGCGGGGCGGTGGAGGACGTGAACGACGAGCAGGTCGTGGACGCGATCAAGCTGCTCGCCCGCACGGAGGGGATCTTCGCGGAGACCGCGGGCGGGGTGACCGTCGGCGTCGCGAAGAAGCTGATCGAGGCGGGCCTCATCGACCCCTCGCTCACCACCGTCGTGCTCAACACCGGAGACGGGCTCAAGACGCTTGACGCGGTCGCCGCGACGTCCCAGGCGACCGCGACGATCCGCCCGAGCCTCGACGCGTTCCGCGCCGCGGGCCTGGCCAGCTGACCTTCCCGGCACCCCAGAAAGGCATCCCCATGAGTGTCAACGTCCGCATCCCCACCATTCTCCGCACCTACACCGGCGGTCAGGCCGAGGTCGCCGCCGAGGGGGGCACCCTCGGTGAGGTCATCGCCGATCTGGAGAAGAACCACACCGGCATCGCCGCCCGGGTCCTGGACGACCAGGGCAAGCTGCGGCGGTTCGTGAACGTGTACGTGAACGACGACGACGTGCGGTTCGAGCAGGGCCTTGAGACCGTGACGCCGGACGGCGCCGGGGTTTCGATCATTCCTGCCGTCGCCGGCGGCTGAACGCACGCAGAGTCACCGGGAATGCCCCCTCCGCGAGAGAAGCGGAGGGGGCAATTCTGTATGGTTGAGCGCGGTACAGTTGGGAATGGAGCGCCGCTCTCGGCGCAAGCAGTGCCGCGCGCATATTCGAAGTCGGCCGCGGAGCCGACAAGAAGTAGCCAAAGTGTCCTGCCTATTTGAACCTTATGCGGCATTTGTCGGGCCCGACTTGCCCTGAATTCCATGGAATTCTCCGGAAATCTCCGATAGCGCGTGCCCAGAATTCTCGTCCGATTGACCTGTTGCAGAGGGCAGTTGGACAGATACATTCAGCCGCGGTCGACGCGTTCCGGCGCACACCCCCAACCCATGGGGAGTGAGGTCTGACCCGGGTCCGCGAAGTGCGGGTCTGCGCAAGGGCCAGTAATAGGGGAGTTAGGCATGGCTCAGGGCACCGTCAAGTGGTTCAACGCGGAGAAGGGATATGGCTTCATCGCGGTCGACGGTGGTGCGGATGTATTCGTCCACTACAGCGCGATCCAGATGGACGGCTACCGCACCCTGGAAGAAGGTCAGCGAGTCGAGTTCGAGATCTCGCAGGGCCAGAAGGGTCCGCAGGCGGACATGGTCAAGCTCGCCGTCTAGCGGCTTGACGCGATCGGCCACCGACGCGACGCAGACGAAGGGCCCGCACCCCGGGAACGGGGCGCGGGCCCTTCGGCGTTGCAAGATCGGGGAGTTCCGCCCGGGGCGCGCGGGGTCCCGTGCGGGAGCGGCGAGTCCTCGTACGAGACCCGGGGGCGACCTTGCACTCGCGGGGGTCGAGTGCTAATCATTGGCGTTAGCACTCTACGAGTGAGAGTGACAGAACTTGGATCGGGTCGGTGAGGTCCGCAGGCCGGGTGGGGCAAGGAACCACACGGCGCGCAGGCCGTCCGTCGCGGGCACCAGCACGATCCGTTTGCTTTTCCACCCCGTCCGGGAGGACCACTTCACATGGCCAAGATCATCGCGTTCGACGAGGAGGCACGGCGCGGCCTCGAGCGCGGCATGAACCAGCTCGCCGACGCCGTCAAGGTGACCCTGGGCCCCAAGGGTCGCAACGTCGTCCTCGAGAAGAAGTGGGGCGCCCCCACGATCACCAACGATGGTGTGTCCATCGCCAAGGAGATCGAGCTCGAGGACCCGTACGAGAAGATCGGCGCCGAGCTGGTCAAGGAGGTCGCGAAGAAGACGGACGACGTCGCCGGTGACGGCACGACGACCGCGACCGTCCTCGCCCAGGCGCTCGTCAAGGAAGGCCTGCGCAACGTCGCGGCCGGCGCCAACCCGATGGCCCTCAAGCGCGGCATCGAGAAGGCCGTCGAGGCCGTCTCCGGCGCCCTGCTCGAGCAGGCCAAGGACGTGGAGACCAAGGAGCAGATCGCTTCCACCGCCTCCATCTCCGCCGCCGACACCCAGATCGGCGAGCTCATCGCCGAGGCCATGGACAAGGTCGGCAAGGAAGGCGTCATCACCGTCGAGGAGTCCCAGACCTTCGGTCTGGAGCTGGAGCTCACCGAGGGTATGCGCTTCGACAAGGGCTACATCTCGGCGTACTTCGCCACCGACATGGAGCGTATGGAGGCGTCGCTCGACGACCCGTACATCCTGATCGTCAACTCCAAGATCTCCAACGTGAAGGACCTCCTTCCGCTCCTGGAGAAGGTCATGCAGTCGGGCAAGCCGCTGCTGATCATCGCCGAGGACGTCGAGGGCGAGGCCCTGTCCACGCTGGTCGTCAACAAGATCCGCGGCACCTTCAAGTCCGTCGCCGTCAAGGCCCCGGGCTTCGGCGACCGCCGCAAGGCCATGCTCGGCGACATCGCCATCCTCACCGGTGGCACGGTCATCTCCGAGGAGGTCGGCCTCAAGCTGGAGAACGCCGGTCTCGACCTGCTCGGCCGCGCCCGCAAGGTCGTCATCACCAAGGACGAGACGACCATCGTCGACGGCGCCGGTGAGAGCGACCAGGTCCAGGGCCGGGTCAACCAGATCCGCGCCGAGATCGAGAACTCGGACAGCGACTACGACCGCGAGAAGCTGCAGGAGCGCCTGGCGAAGCTCGCCGGCGGTGTCGCGGTCATCAAGGCCGGTGCCGCGACCGAGGTCGAGCTCAAGGAGCGCAAGCACCGCATCGAGGACGCCGTGCGCAACGCCAAGGCGGCCGTCGAGGAGGGCATCGTCGCCGGTGGTGGCGTGGCCCTGCTGCAGGCTTCCTCGGTCTTCGAGAAGCTCGAGCTCGAGGGTGACGAGGCCACCGGTGCCGCCGCTGTGAAGCTGGCCCTGGAGGCCCCGCTGAAGCAGATCGCGGTCAACGCCGGCCTCGAGGGCGGCGTCGTCGTGGAGAAGGTGCGCAACCTGACCGTCGGTCACGGCCTGAACGCCGCGAACGGCGAGTACGTCGACATGATCGCCGAGGGCATCATCGACCCGGCGAAGGTCACGCGTTCCGCCCTGCAGAACGCCGCGTCCATCGCCGCGCTGTTCCTCACCACCGAGGCCGTCATCGCCGACAAGCCGGAGAAGGCCGCCGCTGCGGGCGCTCCGGGCGGCATGCCGGGCGGTGACATGGACTTCTGATCCCTCGCGGATCGGCAGTTCGTCGCAGTACGCGAACGAGGGCGGCACTCCCTGTCTCAGGGGGTGCCGCCCTCGGGCGTTCCCGGGGTCTTTCTCCGGGGCGTCGCCGGGCCCTTTCTCCGGGGCGTCCCCGGCAGGAGCCTCCCGGCGAAAAAATCTCCCGCCCCGTGTCAACCGAACCCACCCCCGCAGGTCTAGAGAGGTTGTACCGACCAGATGGGGAGCACGTCATTGACCGCTGAGGAGTTCGAGGAGTTCTACGCCCACGCGGTCCGACGGCTCACCGGCCAGCTGTATGTGATGCTCGGCGACCTGCAGGAGGCGCAGGACGTCGTGCAGGAGGCGTTCGTCAGGGCCTGGAGCAGGCGCGGGCGTCTGGTGAAGGAGGCCGCGCCCGAGGCGTGGATCCGCACCGTGGCCTGGCGGCTCGCCGTGCGCCGGTGGCACGGGCGGCGGCGCAGCGAGCAGGCCTGGCAGCGGCACGGCGGCGCGCCGCCCGCGGCCGCGCCCGACCCCGGTTCCGTGGTCCTCGTCGAGGCGCTGAAGGGTCTTTCCCCGCAGCAGCGCAGGACGGTGGCGCTGCACTACATCTGCGATCTGTCGGTGGAGCAGATCGCCGCGGAGACGGGCCAGTCCACCGGCACGGTCAAGACGCATCTGTCCCGGGGGCGGGCCGCCCTCGCCGACCGCTTGCAGGACCCCCGTACCCAGGAGGCGCACGGTGACTGAAGCCCACCACGACGATCCGCTGGACGATTCGCTGGCGGACGCGCTCCGGGACCTTGCCGCGGCGGCGGAGCGCGGCAGCGACCCGGCGCCCGCGCCCGTGGTCACGGCCCGCGGCGAGCGGGTGCGGCGGCGCAGGTTCGCCGTGCTCGCGGCCAGTGCCGTGCTGCTGTGCGGCGGGATGGGCGGCGCGGTCGCCGCCGGGATCGCCGGGTCCGAGGAGCGGGTGTCCCCGGCCGACACCCGCGACCCGCTGCCCGCGCCCTCCTCCGGCGACCCGGTGCCCGACCCCACCTCCGGGCCCACCGACGCCTCGTCGTCGCCGGGACCGACCGAGACCACCGGTGCGCCCGACCCCAGCACGCCGCCTGCCACGACCGGCACCTCCGGCAGTTCCGCCGACGCCGACCCGAGCCACTCGCCGACGTACCCCCAGGGCACCGCGCCGCCGACCACCGGCACCCAGGGCCCGACCGAGACTCCGTACCGGGGCGCCGGGACCTCCCCGCCCCCGACGTCGGACATGACGGACGGCCCCGACTGACCCCGGTCGGCTCCCGCCCCTGACCGGCACCCCCGCAGCATCCACCGACCGGCGGCGCACCCTGCGCCGCCGGGCGATTCCGCGCGCCCGAACGGAGATCACGCATGCCAGCGGCACCGGCGACCACCGCCACCCGGCCCTCCCCGCGCCCGCCCTGGCCCGACGTCCGTGAGCGGGAGCGGGAGCGGCGGCCCGGCGGTGGGCGTGGGGTGCTGCGGCGGCTCGCGGGGCGCCTCGACGCCACCGACCGCTTCGTGCTCCAGGTGTATGTGTGCACGCGGGTGGGGCTGTTGATCACCGGGTACTGCGTGGGGTGGCTGTTTCCCGCGAACTCCCGTGCCAAGGAGGCGCCCGGGCTGCTCTCGGTGTGGGAGCAGTGGGACTGGACGCACTTCCGGCACATAGCGGAGTACGGCTACTTCGGGCCCGCGCCGGGGTACGCGGACGGCTTCGAGAACGAGGAGGCGTTCTTCCCCGGGTTCCCGCTGGTGCTGCGGGCGGTGCGCCTTGTCGTGCCGGACTGGGTGGCGGCCGGGCTGCTGATCTCGTTGGTCTCGGGCGCGGTCGCGATGCTCGCGCTGGCCCGCGTGGCCAGGCTCGGGGGCGCGGGCACGGGCACGGGCAGGGGCCTGGGCCTGGGTGCGGGTGCGGGGTCGCGCACGGGCGGGGGCGCGGAGGTCCGGCTCGGGGGCGCGGACGCCGTCGCCCGGCGTGCCGTCCTCGTCGTGCTCCTGTCGCCCTGCGCCGTCTTCCTCGCCGCGGGCTACTCCGAATCCCTCTTCCTCGCCTTCGCGTTGCCCGCCTGGCTCGCCGCCCGGTCGGGCCGCTGGCCGCTCGCGGCGACCCTCGCCGCATGCGCCACGGCGACCCGTGTCAGCGGGCTCTTCCTGGCCGCCGCCCTGGCCGTCGACTTCCTGCTCGCCCGCGACGGCCGCCGCGACTGGCGCCGACTGCCCTGGCTGACGCTGCCCGCGCTGCCCGCCCTCGCGTACACGCTGTACCTGTACGACCGCACCGGCGACTGGATGGCCTGGAAGCACGCCCAGGAGCGCGGCTGGTACCGCACCTTCCACCCGCCGTGGGAGGCCTGGGGCAACACCTGGGACGCGGGGTTCGACGGCCGCTACTCCACCGGGTACGCCCTGATGTCCCAGGCCGAACTGGCCGCCATGGTCGTCGGGTTGGCCCTGCTCGGCTGGCTGCTGTGGCGCCGGAGGTGGCCCGAGGCGGTGTACATCGCCCTCAACCTGTGGGCGCTCGGCACCTCGTACTGGTACACGTCCGTGCCCCGCGCGACCCTCCTGTGGTGGCCGCTGTGGACGGGCCTGGCCGCCTGGAGCCTCAGGGCGCCGTGGCGCGGGTACGCGGGGCTGTGCGTGCTCGCGCCGCTGAGCACGCTGTTCGCGGTGACGTTCCTGTCCGGGAGATGGACGGGCTGACTCCCGTTCATGCGGTACGGGAGTTGTCGAGCGCCGCCCTGAGGTGGCCGTCGGACTCGTCGAGGAGGCGGGCGGCGGTGGGGCCGTCGACGGAGCCGAGGAGGGTGAGGATGGCGTTCTTGACCTCGCCGTCGGTGGCCGCGAGGGCCGCTTCGATCTCCTCGTCGGAGGCGCCGGTGGCGAGGGCGACGATGCGGCGGGAGCGGGCGCGCAGTTTCTCGTTGGAGGCGCGCACGTCGACCATCAGGTTCCCGTAGGTCTTGCCGAGGCGGATCATCGTGATCGTCGACAGCATGTTGAGGACGAGCTTCTGGGCCGTGCCCGCCTTCAACCGGGTGGAGCCGGTGAGGAGTTCGGGTCCGACGACGACCTCGATGCCGTGCTCGGCCGCCGCGGCGAGGGCGCTGTCGGCGTTGCAGGACAGGCCGATGGTGAGCGCGCCGCGGGCGCGGGCGTGCTCGACGGCTCCGACGGCGTAGGGCGTGCGGCCGGAGGCGGACACGCCGACCACGGTGTCGTCGGCGGTGAGGTCCAGCGCGTCCAGGTCCGCGGCGGCCAGGTCCTTGCTGTCCTCGGCGCCCTCGATCGAGGTGACCACGGCGGACGGGCCGCCCGCGATGAGGCCGACGACGTCGCCCGGGTCGGTGTTGAACGTCGGCGGACACTCGGAGGCGTCGAGCACCCCGAGCCGTCCGGCGGTGCCCGCGCCCGCGTAGATCAGCCGCCCGCCGCGGGCCATGCGCTCGGCGGTCGCGTCGATGGCGGCGGCGATCCGCGGCACCTGCTCGGCGACGGCCGCGGGAACGGACGCGTCCTCGCCGTTCATGATCTTCGCGATCTCCGCCGTGGGCAGCCGGTCGATCTCGGAGAGCTCGGGCCGGAACGCCTCGGTGGTGAGGGTCTCCAACTGGGCACGGAGTTCGCCGTAGGCGGCGGGCCCGGTGGGCGTGGAGGTCATGGGGGTGCGGCTCTTTCGGGGGAGAGGGGTGACATTTCGGACTGGAGGAACTAGTTCAGCCCGTCCGGCGTTTGAGGACGAGGCCGAAGGCCGATCGGGGCCAGCCCCGGCCGACGGGGACTCAACGACTGCCGGCGCCCCCGCGAGGGCTGTGCCGGTGAGCCAGGGCCTCGTAAGACGCGGCCAGCGCAGGCGCAGCCGTCTCGTACGTCCGCTGCGCGACCCCCACGAACAGACAGTCCACGACCAGCAGCTGACTCGTCCGAGAGGACATCGCCGCGGGCCGCAACTCGCTCTCACGAGCAGTGGACGTGGTCAGTATGTGATCGGCGTACTGCGAGACGAGCCCGTCGGGCCGTCCCGTGATCGCGACGGTGGTCGCCCCGTGCTCGAAGGCGACCCGCAGCGGCTCGATGACATCGCCGGTGGACCCGGAGTGCGTGATCGCGATGGCGACGTCCTTGGCGCGGAGCGTCACCGCGTTGGTGACGGCCAGATGCGGATCGGAGTGCGCGTGCGCGACCTGGCCGATGCGCAGCAGTTTCTGTACGAGGTCCTGGGCGACGAGCCCGGACGCGGCGACGCCGTACACCTCCACGCGGCGGGCCGAGGCCAGCGCGGTGACGGCCGCGCCGAGCTGGACGGTGTCGAGTCCGGCCGCGGTGTCGGCGAGGGTCTGCTGCTCGTCGTACGCGAGTTTCGCCACCACGTCCGCGATGGGGTCGTCCACCGCGATGTCGGCGGTGACGGCGGGGGCGCGGCCCGACTGCTGCTGGGCGGCGAGCCCGGCGAGGGCGAGGCGCAGATCGCGATAGCCGGGGTAGCCGAGCAGGCGGGCGGTGCGGACCACCGTGGCCTCACTGGTGCCGGTGAGCTCGGCGAGGCCGGTGACGGTGAGGGCGGCGGTGCCGGCCGGGTCGCCCGCGACGGCCTCGGCGACCCGCTGCATGGAGCGGGTCATCGACGGCGCGAGCGTGCGGACCTTGGCCGCGAGGGCGGCCGGGGCCGGGGGCGCGCCGCCCGCGAAAATTTCCTTCACGTCATGGGTCACCCTTGAAAGATATTTTCGGGGCCGGGGCGGGTCAAGACCCCCGACGTCCGGGGCCTGGACCGGCCGGGGGACGCCCGGCGCGCGGCGGGGCGCACAATGGCTGTATGGACTCCTCCGCATCCTCCGTCCCCGTCGGCCCGCTGGAGCGGGCGCTGCACGCGGCCCGCGCGCTGGTCCTCGCCGACCTGGTCGCGGACGAGGTGGCAGAGTCGGACGTCGTGTCGTTCGTCGAGGACTCCGTGGCGCAGCGCCGGTGGTGGGTCGAGCAGTGGCCCGAGGGCGTCGACTTCGTCGCCGGGCTCGTCGCGCAGGACGTGCAGGACGCCCTCCTGGAGCGGTACGGACGGTGGCCGCTGTGCCCGGTGTGCGGCTCGGGCGACCCGCACGCCCTCGACGTGGAGCCGGAGTTGGGCCCCGACCCGCACTGGGTGTGCGCGAAGGCGGGCGTGGTCGTCGCGGCCGTCGGCTCGCTCGGGTCGGTGCACCGGTGACCCTCTACATCGACCCGCCCGTCTGGCCCGGCCACGGCCGCCTCTGGTCGCACCTGGTCAGCGACGAGTCGTACGAGGAGCTGCACGCCTTCGCCGAGCGCATCGGGGTGCCGGAGCGGGCCTTCGAGCGGGACCACTACGACCTGCCCGCGCACCGGTACGAGGACGCGGTGCGGGCCGGGGCGGTCGCGGTCGGGTCCAAGGAGCTGGTGCGGCGGCTGACGGACGCGGGGCTGCGGCGGCGCAAGGGCCGGGAGACTTAGGGGCCACCGGGAGACGCACGGGCCGGGAGGCGTCGGGGCCGCCGGGAGGCGCGAGGGGCGCGCCACGTGAGACGCGGGCGCCGCCTCACGTGGCGTTCAGGGCGACCGTCGGATGCAGCCGCGAGGCCCGCACCGCCGGATAGAGGCCCGCGAGCACGCCGATGAGCAGCGTCGCCGCGAACCCGGCCGCCACCGACCACGGCGGGACCACCGCCGTCCAGCCCTGCGCGAGGGCGAAGCCGAACGTCGCCGCCGCCCCGAGCACCGCGCCCGCGGCGCCGCCGAGCGCCGAGAGCAGCAGGGACTCGGTGAGGAACTGCAGGCGGACCGCGTTCCTGGTGGCGCCGAGCGCCCGCCGCAGACCGATCTCCTGCCGGCGCTCCAGCACCGAGATGACCATGGTGTTGGCCACGCCGACCCCGCCGACCAGGAGCGCCACCGCGCCCAGGCCGAGCATCAGGCTGGTCAGGCCCTTGTCGGTGGCCGCCTTCGCGGCGAGCGCGTCCGAGGGCCGGGAGACCTTCACGGAGCCCTCGGCGCCGGGGCTGACCGTGCGGGCGAGGACGGCCCTGACGTCCTCGACCGTTCCGTCCGGGGACCGCTCGAAGATCATCGAGGGGTGGCCGTCGAAGCGGAAGTGGGTCGCGGCGGCCGGGAAGCCGATCATCGCGACCCGGTCCAGGGTGGGGACCAGCTCCACGGGCTCCAGGATGCCCACCACGACGACGTACTCGTCGTCCATCATGATCTTCCCGCCCGGCTCGGTGATGCCGAGGCGCTCCGCGGCGACCGAGCCGAGGACGGTGACGGGAAGCCGCTCGTTGGCCGCGTTCAGCCAGATCCCCTTGGCCACGCGGGCGTTGAGGGCGTCGAGGAGGTCGGTGCGGGCCGCCTGGGTGGTGACGCCCGCCGACCGCTCCTCGGGCACCACGTCGCTGCGCCGGATCCTGGCGTCGACGTTCCCGGTGGCCGTGGCGTGCTGGACGGGTCCGATCCGCTCGACCATCGCCACCGCCGACTTCGGCAGCTTCAGCTCGTTGCCCCGGCTGTCCTCGCCCGCCTCGACGGTGAGGAGGTTGGTGCCGAGGCGGTCGAGCCGCGCCATCAGGTCCGACTTGCTGGACTGGGACAGGCCCACCACGGCGACCATCGTGGCGATCCCGATGGCGATGCCGAGGGCGGACAGGACGACCCGGGCCCGCCGGGCGCGCAGGCCGACGGCGCCGAGGCGCAGGACGTCGTGGGGCGCGAGCGGGGAGGGCTTGAGCCGGGGCGGCTTGCGCGGGGGAGTGGAAGTCATCGTGAACTCGCCTCCTGGCAGCGTGAACTCGCCCTCTGGAGACGTGAACTCGGATCCTGGCAGCGGGAGTCGGACACGATCTCGCCGTCCCGGAACCGGACCCGGCGCGGCAGCGAGTCCGCGATCTCCTGGTCGTGCGTGATCACGCAGATCGTGGTGCCCGCCGCGTTCAGCTCGTGCAGGAGCTCCATGACGACCTCGCCGGACGCGCTGTCCAGGGCGCCCGTCGGCTCGTCCGCGAGCAGCAGGTCCGGTTCGCCGACCAGCGCGCGGGCGATGGCCACGCGCTGCTTCTCGCCGCCGGACAGCTCGGCGGGCCGGTGGCCGAGGCGGTGGCCGAGCCGGACCCGCTCCAGGGCGGCGCGGGCACGGGCGCGGCGCTCCCGGCGCGGGACGCCCGCGTACAGGAGTCCGTCCGCGACGTTGTCGACGGCGTCGCGGCCCGCGGCCAGGTGGAAGTGCTGGAACACGAAGCCGATGTGGCGTGCGCGCAGCGCGGAAAGGCGTGCGTCCGACAGGCGCCCCACGTCGTACCCGGCCACGCGGACCGTGCCCGTCGTGGGCGCGTCGAGCGTGCCGACGACGTGCAGCATCGTCGACTTGCCGGACCCCGACGGGCCGACGACGGCGAGGAGTTCGCCCGCGCGGACGGTGAGGCTGACGCCGCGCAGGGCGTGCACGTCACCGGCGTACGACTTGGTGACGTCACGCAGTTCGACGACGGGGGCGGAGACGACGGGGGCGGGCCCTGGCGCCGGGCCGGGCGCCGATCCGGACGCGGGTCCGGACGCAGGTTCGGACGCGGGTCCGGACGGAGGCCCAGGCGGAGGTCCGGGCGGGGTGAGCGTCATTCCGTGGCCACCCCCACCGTGAGACCCTCCTTGAGCTGCGAGCCGCTGACCTCGATGCGCCCGTCGGCCGTCAGGCCCGTCTCGACCCGCACCATCCGGGACGTACGGCCCTCGACGAGCTGGAGGCCGTAGCCGCCGTCCGTGCCGCGCAGCGCGACGACCGCCTCGACCGGGACGGTCAGGACGTCCTCGCGGCTCTCGCTGACGAACTTCACGCTCGCCGTGGCCTTGGCGTCCTCGCCGGACGCCGACGCGCCGCCGTCCAGGGAGACCTCGACGGTGATGGTGTCCCCGGACGCCTCCTCGTCGCCGGAGTCCTCCGGCTTCACGGTTCCGGTGACCCGGCCGCGCTTGATGGTGCCGCTGGGCAGGGTCACCTCGACCCTGGTGCCCTTCGCGGTGAGCGAGGCGTCGGTCTGGTCGAGCTGGGCGCGGACCACGGGCCTGGTGGAGGCGATGGTGAGGGCGGGCGCCTCCGGGCCGACCTGGTCGGCGAGGGCCGCGTCCGCGCGGACGACCTTGACCTGCTCGGGCTGGAAGACGACGTCTCCCTTGCCGACCCTGCCGGTCGGCGTCCGGTTCAGGGACCGCTGCCAGCGCTTGACGGCGGCGGCCGTGGCCCGGTCGTAGCGCGGGTCGACGTAGAGGCCGCCGCCGTAGCCGAGCGCGACGAGGTTGCGCTCCAGTTCCAGTACGTCGCTGCCGCGGGCGCCGACCTTCATCTCGCGGAACGCGGGCACCGGGCCGTACAGGAGCGTGACCGGTTTGTCGTCCAGCTCGTAGAGGGCCTGCCCGCGGGTGACCGTGGTGCCCTCGCGGGCCGCGACCGTCACCGTGCCCGGGACGGCGGACTTCACGGCACGCCGCTGCGCGTAGTCGACCTTCCCGTCGACCGTCTTGGACAGCACGAGGTCGGTCCTGGTGACGGTGGTGGTGGCGGGCGGCCGCTCGGACCGGCCGTCGTCGGAGCCGCCGCCCCCGTACGCCAGGGCGCCCGCGCCCACCGCCACGGCGGCCGCGGCGACGCCGCCGACGAGGAATCCCGTACGCCGTCTCATCTACTGCATCCCGTCCAGGCCTTCGAGCAGCTTGCTCTCGCAGGCCTTCCGGGCCCGTTCGTACGCGGGCGAGTTCCGGTCGAGTGCCGGGTTCGCGGGGCTCGGGTCGCCGCCGGGGATGACGTTGCCGCCGGACATCGTGGGGTTGGTGAACTTGGAGACGCCGTTGTCGCGCATGCACTTGGCGTGCGCGAGCATCGACTCGTAGTCCTTCTGCGCGTCGCGCTTGGGCGCCAGGTCCATGGCGGCGCGCAGTTCGTCGGCGCAGACGCCGTTCTTGCCACCCTTGTACTCCTCGCCGGAGCCCTTCGGGTCGACGAGCTTCTCGATCTTCGACCAGTCCAGGTAGCCGCTCAGCTTCGGGTCGGGGTAGTCCTTCAGACCGGCCTTGGCGCGCATGCAGCGGACGTAGGTCATCTGGGCGTCGTAGAAGGCGCTCTTGCCCTCGGCGGCGGGCTTGGAGGCGTCGTCGCCCGTGCCCTTGCCCTCGCCCTTGTCCTTGCCGGAGGCCCCGGCCGAGGTCGGCTCATCGGGGGCGGAGGCGACCCCCTCGTCCTTGACGCCGTCGTCCCCGCCGCCGCAGGCGACGCAGAGGGCGAGGAGGGGGGCGGCGACGGCCGCGGCGACGCGGACGCGTGTGGTGCTCCGGGCAGCGGTGCTCAGGGGACGCCGGGCAGGGGCGCTCCGGGAAGCGGTGCCCCGGGAAGCGGTGTGGATGCTCATGCGGACCACCGTCGGGCCCGTACATGGTGGCCGGTCCATGGCCGCATGATGAGCGCGTAACAATGCGCGGGAACGCCGCTCCCGGCCCCCGCGACCGGGCCTGAACAGGGCAAACCCTCACGCATAATCGGCCGCATGGCCCACGTACTGCTGATCGAGGACGACGTGTCCGTGCGCGACGGCATGGAACTGGTGCTGCGCAGGCACGGCTACGACGTCGCCACCGCCGCCACCGGCGAGGACGCCCTCGCGCTCCTCGCCGACCCGGCGGGCACGGCCGTCGAACTCGCCGTGCTCGACCTGATGCTGCCCGGCATCGACGGATTCGAGGTCTGCCGACGGCTGCGCGCGGGCGGGTCCACGGTGCCCGTGATCATGCTGACCGCGCGCGGCGACGACACCGACATCGTGCGGGGCCTTGAGGCGGGCGCCGACGACTACGTGGTCAAGCCGGTGACCGCGCCGGTCCTGGAGGCCAGGATCCGGGCCGCGCTGCGCCGGGCCGAACCCTCCCAGACGGCACGGGGCGAGGACCACGCGGGCCTCCTCATCGACCGCGCCGGGCTCACCGTCGCCAAGCGCGGCACGCCCATCGCCCTGCCGCCCACCGAACTCCGCCTGCTCCTCGAACTCTCGGCGTCCCCGGCGCACGTCTTCAGCCGCGAGCAGTTGCTCCAGTCCGTGTGGGAGCACGGCTTCCTCGGGGACTCACGGCTCGTGGACGCGGCGGTGGGCAGGCTCCGCGCCAAGATCGAGGACATTCCGGCGCGGCCGCGCTACATCCAGACGGTACGGGGCTTCGGCTACCGGTTCGGGCCGGTGTGAGGGTGGCCCGCCGCGCGCTGCGACGCCTCGTCGGCCTCCGCGCCCGCCTCGTCGTGGCCTTCGTCCTCATCGCCCTGGCCAGCGCGGTCACGGCGACCGCCCTTGCGTATCGCGAATCCCGTACCGCCGTCCTCGAACGCAAGCAGGACGCGGTGCGCGCCGCCTTCAAGAACCGCGTCGAGCAGGCCGCGGCGGACTTCGACGTCCCCGCCGACGAGGTGTCCCTGACCCGCTTCGCCACCGGCATCGCGGACGGCCTCGGCGACGACGCCGTGGTCGTGGCCCGGTACCGCTCCCTCACCGTGTCGTCCGACGCGTCTGCCGACCGCTCGCGGATCACGCCCGCCCTGCGCGAAGCGGTGCGCGACCGCAACCGCATGAGCTTCCAGCGGGTCGAGAGGAACGGCGGCGCCTACCTGGTCGTGGGCACCCCCGTCACCTTCGACGGCGCGTCCCCCTCGGGCCTCGACGCCTTCGCCATCACCTCGCTGCGGGCGGAGAGCGAGGCGACGGCCGGTGTCCTGGGCGCGGTGCGGGACGGCATCGTGCCGGTGGTGCTGCTCGCCGCCGTCCTCGCGCTGCTCTCCGCGGGCACCGTCCTGCGTCCCGTACGCGAACTGGGCCGCGCCACCCGACGGCACGCGGCCGGTGACCTCACGTCCCGGGTACGGGTCCGGGGCCGTGACGAACTGGCCGACCTGGCAAGGGACTTCAACGAGACCGCGGACGCCCTGGAGGCGTCCGTCGCCGAACTGCGCGAGCAGGACGCGCGGGCCAAGCGCTTCGTCGCCGACGTCTCGCACGAACTGCGCACCCCGCTCGCCGCCATGACGATGGTCGCCACCGTCCTCGACGAGGACGCGGACGCGCTGCCGCCGGACACGGCCCACGCGGCCCGCACCGTCAGCGAGGAGACGGCGCGGCTCTCCCGGCTCGTGGACGACCTGATGGAGATGTCCCGCTTCGACTCGGGCGCGGCACACCTCAACCTCACCCCCACCGACCTCGCGGAAGCCGTCACCGCCACGCTGTCCCTGCGAGCCCTGACCGACCGCGTACGCACCGAACTGCCCCACGGCGTCCGGGCGATGGTCGACCGCCGCCGCGTCGACGTGATCGTGGCCAACCTCGTCGGCAACGCCCTGCGCCACGGAGCGGCCCCCGTGGCCCTGACCCTCGCCACCGACCCGGCGGGCGACTGGCTGACCGTGGAGGTGGCCGACCGCGGCCCCGGCCTCCCGCCCGAAACCCTCGCCCACGTCTTCGACCGCTTCTACAAGGCCGACTCCGCCCGCACCCGCTCCGAGGGCAGCGGCCTCGGCACCGCCATCGCCCTGGAGAACGCCCGCCTGCACGGCGGCACCATCGAGGCGGCCAACGCCCCCGAAGGCGGCGCGGTGTTCACACTGCGGCTGCCGTGGCGGCGCCCGGAAGAGGAGACCCCATGAGGCCGCCCCGCCCGAAGCACAAGCTCACCGCCACCGCCCTGACGACCCTGGCCGCCCTGCTGCTCGCCGGATGCGGGGTCCGCCCCACCGGCGTCCTGGACGGCGGCGAGGCGGCCGGGGGCCTGACCAAGGGGCTGCGGCTCTACTTCGTATCGCAGGCGGGGCGTTTGGAGGGCGTCGCCCGCCCCGGCATCCCCGCGTCCCAGGTCACGGACCCCAAAGCCGTCATCAAGTACCTCCTGGTCGGCCCGGTGGAATCGGAACGCGACGCAGGACTCACCACCTTGCTGGGGGACGACGGCAGCTACGACGCCACCGTGGACGGCGACAGGGTCACTGTCCACATCCCACAGGGAGCACTCCTCGGATCACCCGTGGAAAACCGGAACCTGAAGGGCCAACTCGTGTGCAGCATCGCAAGGGCCCGAGCCATGGCCGACAGCAACGGCACGACCCAGACCGACGACATCCGCGTCACACTCCGCCCGAGGGGCGACACCCGCCCGGGAACGTACGTGTGCTCGGACTTCCTGAAGTGAACGAGCAGATTCAGTCCTGCCGGAGCAGATTCAGCCCCTCCGGCGTTTGAGGAGCGGGGGTCTGGGGGCAGAGCCCCCCGCGCGGCGGAGCCGCAAATTGTTACAGCCGGGAAGGGGCGGGTTCGGGGAGCCCTCGGCAGAGCCCCCCACCCGAACCGACACCGCGACAGCCCCCAAAGCCGACAAGGTGAGCCCGGCCCCCGCCCAAGCAGCCGACTCGTACCCCCACCCCGCGTCGATGACGGTCCCCCCGAGCCAAGGCCCCGCCGTGTTCCCGAGGTTGAACGAGGCAGTCGCCGTGGCCCCCGCGAGGGTGGGCGCGGCCGCAGCGACCTCGAAGACACGGGCGTTGAGCGCGGGCCCGGTGTAGAACGCGGAGACCCCGAGCAGGAAGGCGAGCAATACGGCAGCGACAGCGCTGCCGGAGAGCAGGGCGAGCAGGGCCAGGAACGTGGTGGACGCGGCGATCCCGCTGAACAGAACGGTGAACAGCCGCCCGTCGGTGACCCGCCCCCCGATCGCCGTACCGATCAACGCCCCCACCCCGAACAGCGCGAGCACCCCCGGCACCCAGCTCTCGCCGAGCCCCGCGACGTCGGTGAGGAGCGGGGCTAGATAGCTGAACGCGCAGAAGACCCCACCGGCGGCGAGCGCGACGACGGCGACGGCGAGCCACACCTGCCGGTCCCGGTAGATGACGAGTTCGCGCCGCAGGACGGGCTGTTCGGCGGGCGGGGCGATGCGCGGGACGAGCAGGACGACGCCGACGAGGGCGAGCGCCGAGGCCCCCGCGACCGCCCAGAAGGCCGACCGCCACCCGAAGTGGTCGCCGAGGAAGGCACCCGCGGGCACGCCGAGGACGTTGGCGAGGGAGAGGCCGCCGAGCATGACGGCGATGGCCCGGGCCCGCTGCGTCACCGGCACCATCGCGACGGCGACGGCCGCGCCGACGGCCCAGAACCCGGCGCAGGCGAGCGCGCTGACGACGCGGGACGCGAACAGGACGGCGTACGAGGGGGCGAGGGCGCCCGCGATCTGGCCGAGGCCGAAGACGCTGATGAGGGCGACGAGGGTGGCCCGGCGCGGCAGCCGCAGGGTCGCGGCGGCGAGCAGCGGGGCGCCGATGACCATGCCGATGGCGAACGCGGAGATCAGCAGTCCGGCGCGCGGCACGGAGACGTTCATGTCGTCGGCGACGGCGGGCAGCAGGCCCGACAGCATGAACTCACTGGTGCCGAGCGCGAAGACGGCGACGCCGAGCGTGTGGACGGCTATGGGCATGCGAGAGGGCACGGTTTTCGCCAACGTGTTCGGAGGTGCGGGAATTCCCGCCTGGGCCGCCTCGGACGCCTCGCGACGCCTCGCGACGCCTCGGACGAACCAGCCGGACTGACGCGGTCAGGCCTCGCGCGGGTGCTCGAAGACGGCCTCGTCCTCGCGGTCGGCCGCGCGCGTGAAGCCGGCGCGGGTCAGGACGTTGTGGGAGGCGGTGTTGCCGACGTCGGAGAGGGCGCGCACGCCCCGTACGTCGCCGTGGTCGGGGTGGGCGAGGGCCCAGGCGGTGAGGGCGCGCAGGGCCTGGGTGGCGTAGCCGTTGCCGCGGGCCGCGGGGACCAGGCTGTAGCCGACCTCCGCCCAGCCGTCCTCGCCGGGGACGCCGTGGAAGCCCATGGCGCCGACGGTGCGCTGGTCCTCGGTGCGGACGACGGCGAACATGCCCCACTCGGGGCGGTGCGTCCCGGCGGCGTACGACTTCGCGGTGCGGTCGGCCGCGCCGCGCGTGCCCCCGGACGGGCCGTCGTCGTCGGCCCAGTCGAAGCCGCCCGTGCCGCCCGCGGCGATGTCGGCGGCGGCGTCCGGGGACACCTCGACGAGGTCGACGGGCCCCGCGGGGAGCAGCAGCGGATTGTGCCAGCGCCAGCGGTCCCGGCGGGCGTGGCCCGCGCGGGTGCCGCGGCCGGTGGCCCACAGCAGGACGCCCCAGTGGTCCTCGCCGTCGTGGGCCGGGGGCACGTTCGCGAACTGGCGGGCCAGGAGGGCCTCGCACAGCTCGGCCGGGGGTTCGTAGGCGACGTCGAAGGCGCGCAGGACGTCGTAGGTGTGCAGGATCAGCTCGGCGACGCCCATCGCCGCGAAGCCGGTCGCGTCCGCGGTGCCGTACGGGTACGGGTGCCAGCCGCGCACGCCCCGCGGGGTCGTCCGGACGACCGCCGCGAGCAGGCCCGCCGTCGCCTCCACGACGCGCACCGCGCCGTCCGCGTCCGTGCCCTCCTCGAAGTGCATGTCCATAGGGACGTACGCGCCGGTGCCCGCCGTGCGGCCGGTGAGCTGCGTCGCGTACGCCGTGAAGTCGCCCGCGATGTGCTCCGCCGTGTCCAGGCAGCTCCACTCCAGGCCGCCCGCGGGGACCGTCCAGTCGTACTCCGCCGTCGCCACCGCGCGCAGGGCCGCCGCCGCGTGTGCCGTCGCCTCGTCGATGCGTTCCCCGCCGTTGAAGATCATGGCGCGAGGCTACGTGAGCAGGTCCAGCTCCGTCCTGATGTTTTCCCTGGCCCGGGGCTCCCAGTGGGTCGCTCCGTACTCCGTGCGGAACAGTCGGGGCAGGGCCAGGAGCTGGCGCAGGACCTCCGCCCGGCCCGTGCGGAACGCCTCGTCCGGGACGAAGGCGTACTCCTCGCGGACCGCCGCCGCGTACGTGGCGTACGCGTCCGGGGGTGCCGCGAGGATCGCCAGGTCCGCGTCGCACAGGACCTCGCCGTTCGTGTCGCCTTCGGCCGGGTCGTGGGTGGTCGTGAGGCGGACCAGGCGGGCCACCTCCGCGGTCGCCTCCTCGGTCAGGCCCGCTTCCGGCAGGGCGCGTTCCGCGAGGCGGGCGCTGCGTTCCTCGTTCTCCGAGCGGTCCGGGGCGTAGACCGCGTCGTGGAACCAGGCTGCCAGCCGCACCAAGTGCGGGGTGTCCGCGTGGGGGTGGAGGGTGTCGATGTGGTTCAGGACGGCGAGCAGGTGCTCCCGGTCGTGATACCGCCGGTGCGCCTCGCCCCACCGGGCGATCAGATTCTCCCCGTACGGCTCCGGGTCCGGGCCCGGACCCGCGCCCCGGGCCCCGACCAGGGCATCCCGCCAGCGGGCGCGAAGCGCGTCTACGTCGTCTGCAGCCATGCGCCGACCTTAGCCGGGGGCTCCCCAACCCCACCCCTTCCCGATCCCGGGGCTCCGCCCCTGGACCCCGGGGGTGGGTGTCCCGCTGCCGTGGGACGGGGGCACCGCCGAATCGGCGCTCCGCGCCTCGTCCTCAAACGCCGGACGGGCTGAAAACAACTACGCCGAGGCGGGCCGGAGAGGCGCTGTGGGGGTGGGTGCTGTGAGGTGAGGTGTTTCGGGGCTGATGGTGCCGGGCTGTTGGGTAGGCCGGTGCGAGTTTGGGCGGGTGGGTGGGAGAGAGCCTGTCCGGCGTTTGAGGACGAGGCGCGGAGCGCCGATCGGGGGGTGGTGGGGCAAGCCGCGCCGTCCGTCGGGCCAGGGGAAAACGGGCCTGGACGTTGCCTTTCGGGGCGGCGCCCGCTTGGCTGGCCGCCATGACGTACGACGACGCGAACACGCCCGACGAAGCGTACGAATCCGACCGGCCGGGCAGGCTCCTGCGCACGGAGAGGGACGCCCTCATCCCCCTCCTGCGCTCCGCCGCCGACGAGGCGTTCGCGGCCCCCACCTGCTGCCCCGGCTGGTCGGTCCGCGACGTACTCGCGCACTGCTCGGCCGCCCTGAGCCGAGTGATCGAGAGCCGCTTCGAGGAGGGGGTGTTCACCGCCGAGGGCAACGACCGGGACATCGCCGAACGCGCGCACTGGCCCAACTCCCGCATCGTGGACGAGCTGGAGCACGGCATGACGAACGCGGGCGCGGCCATCGCCGCGTCGAAGGGCCTCTTCGACGGCGTCGCGCTCGGCGAGTGGGTGCACGCGGGCGACGTACGGGACGCGTGGGGCCTGCCGGGAGCGTACGGAGGCGACGGCCTCGCCGACGCGCTGCCGCTGCTCACCGCGTTCAGCAAGCAGTCGTCGGCTCCGCCCCTGCACGCGGACGTGGACGGCTTCGACGAGCCGTTGTTCCTGGGCGTGACGGACGGCAGCCGCCCGCCCGCCCGGTACATCGGGGACGCCCCGACGCTGGTCCGGCTCTACGCGGGCCGCCCCCTGTCCGACTCGAAGTTCGAGCTGGCGGGGGCGACGCAGGAGGAGTTGAGCATCTTCAGCTGAGGTCAGGCAGGTCCGGCAGGCCGGGCGGGCGCGGCGGCCGGGCGGGCGGCTCAGTGGCCGTGGGGCGGCTGCGTACCGGCCCCCGGATCCTGCGGCCCCGCCCCGCCGGCCCGCACCGTGAACGCCGCCGTCCGCACCTCGCCCTCGTGCCGGAAGTCCAGGAACAGGCGGTAGGCCCCCGCGCTCGGAGCCGTCGCCGTGAAGGACACCTCGGGGCCCGGCTTCGTGGTGCCGTCGCCCGGTTCACCGTTCGGGTGGACGTGGAGGTAGGCGAGGTCGCCGGCGCGCAGCGCGACGAGGTGGCCGTAGGCGCCGAGGTAGGGCTGGAGGTCGGTGACCGGCTTGCCGTCGCGGGTGACGCGGAGGGTGACCTCGCGGGGCTTACCGGGGGTCAGCCCGCCGGTCAGCCGCACCTCGTAGCCGTCGGGGGCCTTGGCCGTCGCGGTGACGGGCGGCAGTTTCCCGGGGGCGTACGGGCCGGTGACGGCCAGGTCCGTGCCGAGGGTGACCTTCTGCTCGGCGCCCCGGGGCGTGAAGTCCGCGAAGACGCGGTAGTCCCCGGCCTTCGGCAGCGTCGCGGGGACCGACCAGGTGCCGTCGGCGGCGCGCGCGGGGTGCAGATGGCGGTAGGTCGTCAGGTCCCGTGAGGCGAGGATCAGGTGCAGTTCCTTGCCGTGGTCCTTCTTGTACGTCTTCAGGGGCGCCCCCGAGGACTCCTTCAGGACGGTGAAGCGCAGGTCGGTGCGCTCGCCCGCCTTGGCGCGCGGCGTCCTGAGGTCGAGTGCGTACCCCTGGGCGGAGACCTGCAGCCCGGCTGGTACGGCGGCGTTCTTCTCGGCGTTCTCGGCGTTCTCGGCGTTCTCGGCCTGCCCGGCGCCCTGCTCGGCGTGCCCGCCGCCATGGTCCTTCTTCTCGCTGTGCGCCACCGGCTTGCTCACGGTGTCGACGTTCGTGCCCACCGCGTACGCGGCGCCGAACGCCGCCGCGACCGCTGTGGCGTATGCGGTGATCCGCAGTCCTGTGTTCATGCCACCGACGATACCCCCTAGGGGTATCAAGTCAAGCCCGGTTCCGCTCGGGATCTCCTTGCGTTCTGATACCCCCCAGGGGTATACATGGACTCGTAAGGCGATACCGACCCGGGGTACCCGGCACGAGGAGTAGCTGGCATGGCCACCACTGAGACGGCGCGGACAGCGCAGATAGAACTCGCCATCGGCGGCATGACCTGCGCCTCCTGCGCCGCCCGCATCGAGAAGAAGCTCAACCGCATGGACGGGGTGGCTGCGACCGTCAACTACGCCACCGAGAAGGCCAAGGTCACCTACGACGGCGACGACGTGGCCGTGGCCGACCTGATCGCCACCGTCGAGGCCACCGGGTACACCGCCAAGGAGCCCGCCCCGCCGAGCGTGGAGCCCGGCGGGGGCGGAGGCGGGGTGGACGGCGAGGACGCCGACGCCGCCGCGCTGCGGCCGCTGAAGGAGCGGCTGATCACCGCCGTCGTGCTCTCCGTGCCCGTCATCGCGATGGCGATGGTCCCGGCGCTCCAGTTCGAGTACTGGCAGTGGCTGTCCCTGACGCTCGCGGCGCCCGTCGTGACGTACGCCGCCTGGCCCTTCCACAAGGCGGCCGTCACCAACGCCCGGCACGGCGCGGCCACGATGGACACGCTGATTTCGGTCGGTACGTCGGCGGCGTTCCTGTGGTCGCTGTGGGCGCTGTTCTTCGGCTCGGCCGGGACGCCCGGCATGACGCACGCCTTCGAGCTGACCATCGAGCGCAGCGACGGCGCCGCGAACATCTACCTGGAGGCCGCCGCCGGGGTCACCGCGTTCATCCTCGCCGGGCGGTACTTCGAGGCCCGCTCGAAGCGGAAGGCGGGCGCCGCCCTGAAGGCGCTGCTCGAACTCGGCGCCAAGGACGTCACCGTGGTGCGGGAGGGTCGCGAGGAGACCGTTCCCGTGGGCGAGCTGAAGGCCGGTGACCACTTCCTCGTCCGGCCCGGCGAGAAGATCGCCACGGACGGTCGCGTCGTCGAGGGCTCCTCCGCCGTCGACGCCTCCATGCTCACCGGCGAGTCCGTGCCCGTGGAGGTCGCCCCCGGCGACGCCGTCACCGGCGCCACCCTGAACGTCGGCGGCCGCCTCGTCGTCGAGGCCACCCGCGTCGGCGCCGACACCCAGCTGGCCCGGATGGCGCGGCTCGTCGAGGACGCGCAGAACGGCAAGGCCGCGGCCCAGCGCCTCGCCGACCGCATCTCGGGCGTCTTCGTGCCCGTCGTCATCGCGCTCGCCGTCGCCACGCTCGGCTTCTGGCTCGGCAACGGCGCGGGGCTCACCGCCGCGTTCACGGCCGCCGTCGCCGTACTGATCATCGCCTGCCCGTGCGCCCTCGGCCTGGCCACGCCGACCGCGCTCATGGTCGGCACCGGGCGCGGCGCCCAGCTCGGCATCCTGATCAAGGGCCCGGAGGTCCTGGAGTCCACGCGGCGCCTCGACACGATCGTCCTGGACAAGACCGGCACGGTCACCACGGGCCGGATGACGCTGCTCGCCACGCACGTGGCCGAGGGCACGGACGAGGACGAAGTCCTGCGGCTCGCGGGCGCGTTGGAGCACGCCTCGGAGCACCCGATCGCCCAGGCCGTCGCGGCGGGCGCCACCGAGCGGGTCGGTGAGCTGCCGACGCCGGAGGACTTCGCGAACGTCCCAGGGCTCGGGGTGCAGGGGATCGTGGAGGGGCACGCGGTCCTGGTCGGCCGGGAGCAGTTGCTGGCGGAGTGGGCCATGGAGCTGCCGGAGGGCCTGAAGCGGGCCAAGGACGAGGCCGAGCGGGCCGGGCGTACGGCCATCGCGGTCGCCTGGGACGGCGAGGCGCGGGCCGTCCTCGAAGTCGCCGACGCCGTGAAGGACACCAGCCCGGAGGCCATCCGCAGGCTGCGCGAGCTGGGCCTCACGCCGATCCTGCTCACCGGTGACAACGCGGCCGTCGCGGCGTCCGTCGCCGCCGAGGTCGGCATCGCGCCGGAGCACGTCATCGCCGAGGTGCTTCCGCAGGACAAGGTCGACGTGGTCAAGCGGCTGCAGGGCGAGGGGCGTTCGGTCGCCATGGTCGGCGACGGCGTCAACGACGCGGCGGCGCTCGCGCAGGCCGACCTCGGGCTCGCGATGGGCACGGGCACGGACGCGGCCATCGAGGCGGGCGACCTCACCCTCGTTCGGGGCGACCTGCGGGCCGCGGCCGACGCCATCCGGCTCTCGCGCCGCACCCTCGGCACCATCAAGTCCAACCTGTTCTGGGCCTTCGCCTACAACGTCGGCGCGCTGCCGCTGGCCGCGGCGGGGCTCCTGAACCCGATGATCGCGGGCGCCGCGATGGCCTTCTCGTCGGTCTTCGTGGTCGGCAACAGCCTGCGGCTGCGCGGCTTCCAGCCCCTGAGCTGACGTCGTACGACCGATCGCCCTGCCGCATGGCCTGATCAACTCGGTACGTGGCCTGATCACCCCGGTGCGATTCGATTCGCGCCGGGGTGATCTGCGCGTACCCTGGTAATTGGACTAGACCTGTGTTTCTGTAGTCGGCGCTCCGCACGACGTCAGCCCACAGCCGGCCCCGACTCCAGAAGGAAGACATCCATGAGCAAGCGCGCGCTCCTGGAGGTGATCGCCCTCGACGCCGAGGACGCGGTCGCCGCCCAGGCCGGAGGTGCGGACCGCCTCGAACTGGTCACCGACATGGCCGCGGACGGGCTCACGCCGTCCGTCGCGACCTTCACGGAGATCCGTTCCTCCGTCGACATCGCGCTGCGCGTCATGCTGCGGCTCGCCGACGGGTTCGCCGCCGGGGACGTGGACGCGCTGGCGCGGCGCGCACGGGAGTTGCGGGACGCGGGGGCCGACGAGTTCGTGCTCGGCTTCCTCGACGAGGCGGGCGGGGCGGACGTCGCCGCCGTCGACGCGGTCGTGGAGGTCCTCGACGGGTGCCGGTGGACGTTCCACCGCGCCATCGACCGGGCCGCCGACCGCGACGCCCTCCGCAAGCAGCTCGCCGACCTGCCCGGACTCGACACCTACCTCACCGCGGGTGCCGCCGCCGGCGTCGACGAGGGCCTGCCCACGCTCCTCGCCGAGGCCGCCCGCTCCGGAGAGCCGGGGTACGAACCCCGCGTCCTCGTCGGCGGCGGCCTCCGCCTCGACCACGTGCCGCAGCTCCGGGCGGCGGGACTCGACGCCTTCCACATCGGCGGCGCGGCCCGGCCCGACGGGTGGGACGCGCCGGTCTCCGCCGACGCGGTCGCCGTGTGGCGGCGCACGCTGGACGCCGTCTGACCCCGGGCCGGGTGGGTGGGGGCGCCGGACGGGGCTAAGCCCCGGCCCCGTCCGCCAACACCCCCGGCAGCGGCGTCGAGTGCAGCACCGTCAGGCCCGACACCGCCCGCGTCAACGCCACGTACAGGCGGCGCAGGCCGGTGCGTTCGTCGGGTTCGGCGGCCACCACCGCCGCGGGCTCGTCCAGGACCACGTAGTCGTATTCGAGGCCCTTGGCCAGGGACGCGGGGACGAGCGTGAGACGGGTGTCGGGGGTGGTCTCCTCGCCGGGGGAGAGATGGGTGACCCCGGCATCGGCGAGGGCCGCCGCGAGGGCGGGGACGCGGTGGTCGGCGGCGATGAGGCCGATGGACCCCTCGTGGCGCAGCGACTCGGCGCAGGCGGCGAGCGCGGCCGCGTCGGGGTCGTCGACGTGGCGCACGGACAGGGAGCCGGGGGACTGGCGGACCGAGCTGACCTCGGCGAGGCCGGGCGCGATGGCGGGAAGGAGTCGCGACGCGTACGCGATCACCTCGCGCGGCACGCGGAAACCGGCCGTCAACTCCTCCACCACGGCGTCGGACTTGCCCAGATGGGTCAGCGCCTCGCCCCAACTCGGCGTCGCCCACGGCGTGGTGCCCTGCGCGAGGTCGCCGAGCACGGTCACGGACCCGGTGGTGCAGCGCCGTCCGACGGCCCGGTACTGCATGGGGGACAGGTCCTGCGCCTCGTCGAGGACGACATGCCCGAGCGAGTGTGTACGGGCCACCAGGTCCGCCGCCTCGTCGATGAGGACCGCGTCCGCCGCCGACCACTTGGCGCTCTTCGGCGTGCGCGGCGCCTTCGCCCAGAGGACCGCCTTCTGCTCCGCCTCCGAGAGCAGCCCCTCGGCGTGCTCCGCGAGGAACTCCGCGTCGCCGAGCAGCCGCAGCACGAGCCGCGCCGGATCCACCTGCGGCCACACCGCCTTGACGGCCGCCTTCACCGCCGCGTTGCGCGCCACCGCGTCCTGCACCCGGTCGTCCGGCGCCTCCCCCGACCGCTCCATCTGCACGAGCACGGCGTGCGCGAGGCGCTGCGGCAGGGCCTCCCGCGCGGCCCCGTACCGCATGTCGCGCGCCAGCAACTCCCCGACGATCTCCTCGAATTCGTACACGGGCACCCGCCACCGCCGCGACCCGCGCACCACCACGATCGCCTCCGTCGGCATCGTGACGTGCGACCGCAGCGCCCGCCGCAGCACCTCCGCCATCCGGGCGTCACCCTTGACGAGGGCGGCCTCGGGATCGTCCGTGCCGCGCACCTCGACGTGCGCGACGAGGTCGGCGACCGTCGCCTGCCGCACCTCCAACTCTCCCAGGGCGGGCAGCACTTGCTCGATGTAGTGCAGGAAGGAACGGTTCGGCCCGATGACCAGCGTGCCGGTGCGGGCGAGCCGCTCCCGGTGGGCGTAGAGGAGGTACGCGACCCGGTGCAGGCCGACCGCCGTCTTCCCCGTGCCGGGTCCGCCCTGCACGCACACGGACCCGCCGAGCCCGCCGCGCACGATCTCGTCCTGCTCCGGCTGGATCGTCGCGACGATGTCCCGCATCGGGCCGACGCGCGGCCGCTCGATCTCCTCCTGGAGCAGCTTGCTGACCTGCTCGGCCTCGGTGGAGTCCGTCAGGTGCTCGTCCTCGTACGCCGTGAGGTCACCGCCGGTGTAACCGAACCGGCGGCGCAGGCCGACGTCCAGCGGGTCCTTCTTCGACGCGCGGTAGAACGGCTGCGAGACGGGCGCGCGCCAGTCGATGACCATCGGGTCGCCCTCGGCGTCGTGCACATGCCGCCGCCCGATGTAGAACTGCTCCCCGTCCGCCCCCTCGGCCTGATCGGCCCCGGGAGCGTGCAGGAAGTCCAGCCTGCCGAAGAACAGCGGCGTGTGCGAGAGGTCGGCCAGGGCCTTGATGCGCTCGTCGATCTGGCCCTGGAGGACCTGGGCGTTGACCCAGTTCGTCGTCACGTCCCGGATGTCCAGCGACTCCGCGTCCTCGCGCATGGCGCGCAGCGCGGCACGGGAGGCGGTCAGGTGCGCCTGTTCGCGGGCAAGGGGGTCTGAGGGCGCGGCGTTCACGGGGGGCCTCCGGCGGCGGGTGCGGGGTGTGCTCGGTGCGTGGCTCAGGGCCGCCGGTTTCCGGCCGGGCGGCGGCGCTCCACTGGGCGGGAGGCGGGAAGGGGAAATCCTAGTTACGGGGGTGGGGCGGGCCAAACGGTTTTTCCGCGAGGAGGGGGCCGGGGCGCCGGGGGCGTCCCGTGGGGCGGGGGCCGTCGGATGCCGGGGGTGGCAAACCCTGACGCACCCCCGAGAAAACCCTGAGGGACGGCGTCCCCGAGGGTCCCTCCCGAGGCGTACGGGCAGGCCCCCGCTGGTCCTACCGGCGGAGGCCGCCCGTGACCCCCGAGTCCTACCGGCGGACGCCGACGGTTACCCCCGCAGGCCGATGTGCGCGCGCCCCGCGGAACCGACCATGGATACATGAGCAGCGCAACCTTCACCCCCGCGTCCCTGTCCGCCCCGAAGATCCCCGGACCCCGCCCGGCCCCCGGCGCGACGGCCCTCTCCGACACCCACCGCCCGCACCGCGTCGGCGCCACCCTGCGCGCCGCGAAGGTGTTCATGACGGCGGCGTTCGGCGTGGCCGTGCTCGGGGAGTACGCGGAGGAGGCGGGCGTCCGCCGCCGCTGAGCCTCCTACCGCAGCCGTACGTCCCGCCCCCTGCCTAGTCCTCGGCAAGCACCGCGTCCGCGTCCAGGATCCGGTACGCGTACCCCTGCTCCGCCAGGAACCGCTGCCGATGCGCGGCGAAGTCCTGGTCGATGGTGTCCCGCGCGACGACGGAGTAGAAGCGGGCCTCGTGCCCGTCGGACTTGGGCCGCAGCACCCGCCCGAGCCGCTGTGCCTCCTCCTGCCGGGACCCGAACGTCCCCGACACCTGAATGGCGACGGTCGCTTCCGGAAGATCGATCGAGAAGTTCGCGACCTTCGAGACGACGAGCACGGAGATCTCCCCCTGCCGGAAGGCGTCGAAGAGCTTCTCGCGCTGGGCGTTGGTGGTCTCACCCTTGATGACGGGCGCGTCCAGATGCTCACCCAGCTCGTCGAGCTGGTCGATGTACTGCCCGATGACCAGCGTCTGCTGCCCCTGGTGCTTGCGCACCAACGCCTCGGTGACCTTCCGCTTGGTCGCGGTGGTCGCGCAGAAGCGGTACTTCTCCTCGGCCTCGGCGGTGGCGTAGGCGAGCCGCTCGCTGTCCGTCAGATTGACGCGCACCTCGACGCAGTCGGCGGGCGCGATGTACCCCTGCGCCTCGATCTCCTTCCACGGGGCGTCGAACCGCTTGGGCCCGATGAGCGAGAAGACGTCGGACTCCCGCCCGTCCTCACGGACGAGCGTCGCCGTGAGACCGAGCCGTCGCCGCGCCTGGAGGTCGGCGGTGAACTTGAAGACGGGCGCGGGCAGCAGATGCACCTCGTCGTAGACGATGAGCCCCCAGTCCCGGGAGTCGAAGAGCTCCAGATGCGGATAGACGCCCTTCCGCCGCGTCGTCAGCACCTGATAGGTGGCGATGGTGACGGGCCGGATCTCCTTCTTCGTCCCGCTGTACTCGCCGATCTCGTCCTCGGTCAGCGATGTCCGCTTGACCAGCTCGTGCTTCCACTGCCGGGCGGAGACGGTGTTCGTGACGAGGATGAGGGTCGTGGCCTTGGCCTCGGCCATGGCACCGGCCCCGACCAGCGTCTTGCCGGCGCCGCAGGGCAGCACGACGACGCCGCTGCCGCCGTGCCAGAAGCCCTCGACGGCCTGGCGCTGGTAGGGGCGCAGGGCCCAGCCGTCCTCGCGCAGGTCGATCTTGTGGGCCTCGCCGTCGACGTACCCCGCGAGGTCCTCGGCGGGCCAGCCCAGCTTGAGGAGCGTCTGCTTGATCTGGCCGCGCTCGGAGGGGTGCACGGCGACGGTGTCGGGGTCGATCCGGGCGCCGACGAGCGGCTGGACCTTCTTCGACCGCAGGATCTCCTCAAGAACCGGCCGGTCCGTGCTGGTCAGAACAAGCCCGTGCACGGGGTGCTTGCTGAGCGTGAGGCGCCCGTACCGCGCCATGGTCTCGGCCACGTCCACGAGCAGCGCGTGCGGCACGGGATACCGGGAGAACTCGACCAGGGCGTCCACGACCTGCTCGGCGTCGTGCCCGGCGGCCCGCGCGTTCCACAGGCCGAGGGGCGTGACGCGGTACGTGTGGATGTGCTCGGGCGCGCGCTCCAGCTCCGCGAACGGGGCGATCGCGCGGCGACAGGCGTCGGCCCGGTCGTGGTCGACCTCAAGAAGCAGAGTCTTGTCCGACTGGACGATGAGCGGTCCGTTCACCAGGGGGTGCCCTTTCGCTAGGCCAAACATCCAGTGTGCCGCATCACCGCGGGGACGGCGGCGGGCCGCTGTGACGCCTGAGTACGAACACGCAGGTGCGGGGCCTTCGCCCTGAGTACCCGCACGGTGCCACACACACGTCCCGACGGCTTGGCTGGACCCATGACCAGCCACCCCGCTCCGCCCGACCGCCCCCACTGGTACGCGCCCCCGGCCCCCCGAAGCCCGCAGCGCACCCTCGCGCTGACGGCGACACTGGCCGCGGCCCTGACGACCGCAGTGGTCCTCCTCGCGGAGCCGATCCTGGAGGCGCTCGGCATAGTGGTGTTCCTGGTCCTGCTGCTCACGGGCAACGCGTCGTCCTGAGGGTGCACGGCGGCCCGGGACCTGGTCCGGTCCCGGGCCGCTTGCCGATGGGGGGCGCTCAGCTCGCGTCGGATGTGCCCGTCGAGGGGGCGGGGGGCCCGGCGAAGAGCTCCTCCACGGTGGTGACGACGAGTGCCTTGTCGAACCAGAGACTGAGGGTGTACGGGTCTGTGCAGGCGGCGATGTGCTCCCGGACGTCCCCGGGAACGTCGACGCCGCGCACCTCCAGGGCGCGCAGGATCATGGAGGCGCGAGCCTCAGCCTTGCCCTTGATCTCGCCCTCGGCTTTGCCCTCGGCCTTGCCTTCGAGGTAGGCCGTCTCACGGACCGTGCCGCGCCCGGGGAAGTAGCTCACGAAGCTCAAGATTTCCCTCCATTTGTCTCCGGCTGCGGTCCCCCGCAGGTTGATGTCCAGGAACTCGTAGAAGTAGTCGGCGGCCATCGGGTCCTGCTGTTGAAGGCCACGGCCGAGTGCTTCCAGTATGGCGTCGATGCGGCGGCTGCGGGCGTGTGCCAGCGCGGAGAAAGCCGCCATCGCGGGGTTCTCCGCCGCCGTCCTCGAATCGGTGATCACCGGCAGGTTGTCGGGGCCGACGACCAGCGGGTGCGTGCGCTGAGTGGTCCAGCCCCGGACTGCGCAGTCGAAGGGGCTGGCCGCCCACTTGGCCGTGGCCAGGTCCTGGCAGACCACGAGCAGCAGTACCGGCAGGCGGTACTTGGCCTGGAGGTGGGCGACGTAGTACGGCCAGCTCGACTCCTTGTCGGGTTTTCGTGCCCCCTGTGCCTCGACGGCGAGCAGGAAGTCGTCCCCGTCGGACGGGCCGATGCGCAGCACGGTGTCGATGCGGCGTTCCAGCGGCCTGGTCTCCGTCACGTCAGGGGTGAGCGCGTCCAGGGTCACCTTCTCGGGGAAGGGGAGGCCCAGTACTCGGAAGACGGGGGCGAGGATCTCCGGCCGCTCCTGGAAGATGCGGTGTAAGCCCTCGTGGGCTGAACTGACCATGGGGACAACCCTGTTGGATCACGTTCCGGTGTGTCCGGCGATCCGGATGCGTTCACTCTTTCGATGATCCCGGACGTGTGCGGGCCGGGCCCCTCAGTCGTCCGCCAGTTCCGCGACCCCCGTGACCCGGTGCAGGGGGTAGGTGCGGACCTCGTCGGCCGTGTGGTCGTAGGCCGTGACGAAGCCGCCCTCGACGCGGACGGGGGCGATGACGCGTTGGCTGGCGGCGCCCTCGGCGTTGACGTAGCCGATCCAGAGGGCCTCGCCGGTGAGGACGGCGGCCTGCATGGTGGCGAGGGTCTCGGCGGGGGTGGTGCGGGGGAGTTCGCCGGTGCTGGGGGTGCCAGGGGTAGCGGTCTTGCGGGGGGTCGTGGAGGCCAGGTCGCCGGCGCGGATGGCGCGTACGGCGGCGTCGATGAGGGTGGTGTCGGGCAGCGGCGGGCCGTCCGGGACCGGCTCCGGCGGGGTGCGCGGCGGGGTGCGGTGGCTGTGCGCGCGGGTGATGAGGACGTCGCCCTCGGCGCTCTCGGCGGACGGGGCGAAGCCGAGGGAGCGCAGGCCGTCGAGGAGCGCGGCCGGGTCGGCCTGGGTGGCGAGGACGGTCGGGGCGAGGCGGCGCAGGCGCAGGCCCTGGGCGCGCTTGTCGGCGAGGATCTCGTTGAGGACGCCCTCGTCGTCGCAGCGCACGTACGCGGACGCGGCGCCGATGCGCAGGTGGCCGTGTTTCCGGGCGACGTCGTCGATCAGGTACGTGAGCGGCTGGGGGACCGGCGTACGGGAGTGCGCGGCGAGGAAGGCGTGCAGGTCGGACGCACTCTGCCCGGCGTCGAGCGCCCGCCGCACGGAGCCCGGCGTGAACCGGTACACGGTCGCGCCGCCCTTCGACTCGACGTCGGCGAGCACGGTGAGCGCGTCGGCGAGGGGCCGCTGGAGGGGCCCCGGCGCAACCGCGGTGAGGTCGGCCTGGAGGAGGACGTGGTCGAGGGGGTCGGGGAGGAGGGGGGCGAGGAGCCGCGCAGCGTCCGCCTCGCGTGCCTTCGCCGCGTCGCCACCGGTCCCTGCCCCGCCCTGCGGCCCAGGGCGAACGGCACCGGCCTCCGCCCCGCCCTGCGGCCCAGCCGGACCCCCATCGGCCTCCGCCCCGCCCTGCGGCCCAGCCGGACCCCCATCGGCCCCCGCCCCACCCTGCGGCCCAGGGTGAACGGGTGGGCGGGTGGGACGGCCGCCGCGGAGCGGCGGGGAAGGCTGGTCCAGGCCCACGGCCAGTAGTGCGCGGGCGTGGGACGACAGGGCACCTCGGCCCGTCACGCCGAGGAGTTCCGCCTCGGTCAGGGTCCAGGTGGCCAGGCGTGACCGCAGGTCGGAGGCGCCCACGCCCGGCGGTCGTTCCCAGCGGAGGCGGGCCAGGAGGGATTCGGGGGTGGGGGCGGAGCCCTCGGGGAGGTCGGTGAGGAGGGTCAGGACGCGGTGGCGCACCTCGGGGGCGGCGGAGCGGTCCAGGCCGGGGCCGAGTGCGGACAGCGTGCGGTCCTTGGAGTCGCGGCCGCCGACCAGGCCCGCCGTGCGGGTCGCGGTGAGCCACGCCGTGGCGAGGCGGGCCCAGCGCTCGGCGGCGGGCAGCTCCTGCCAGGTGTCGTACCCGGGCGTCGCCGCGTACCGCTCGTCGGCCTCGCCGTCGGCCGCGAGCAGCCCGGCGGCGTACGCGAGTTCCACCCAGAACGCGGCCTGCGGTTCCGGCACGTCCAGGGCCACCGCGGTCCGCTTCAGGTCGCGCACGCTCAGGCCGCCCGCCCGCAGCACCGCGGGCCCGCCCTCGTCCCAGTCCTTGAGGAGTTCCTCGACGGTGGCGAGCGCCATGTGCGCCTGGCCCGCGGCGGTCGCGTCCACAACCTGTGGACGGTGTTCGCGCGCAGCCTCGACGGGCGGTGCGGTCGCCTCCAGTACGCGGTGGGCGCGCCCACCGCGCAGATGCAGGGCCGCCTCCCGGGGCAGGACGACGGTGCCGGGCGCGGTCGGCAGGAGCAGCCCCCGGTCGATCAGCCAGCGCAGGTGCGCCGCCGGTTCGGCGGTGACCTGGCCGTACGGCGGCCCCCACACGAGCCGCGACAGGACCTCCACGGACTCGGCGGGCGCCTCGTCCAGGAGCGCCGCCATCCGCTCGCGGTCGGTGAACAGCGCCGTCAGCGCCCCCACGGCCGACACCGCGTCGTGCGTGGCGGCGAGCCCCGCCGCCGCGACCAGGCTCTGCACCCGCCCCGGCGACATCCCCGCCATCGCCTCCGCGACGGTCGGCCCGAGCCCCGTCGGGGACGGCCGCTGCGGGGTGGGGGCGAGCAGTTCGCGGGCGGTGCGGACCAGGCGGAGCCGGTCGTCGCCGCCCCACACGAGTGCCTGCCCGCGCAGGGTGGCGAGGGCCCGGTCGAGGGCGCCCCGCACCGAGGCCGCGTCGGCGCCTGTCGTGTCGGCACTTGTTGTGTCGGCGACGGTGGTGGTGCGTGCCGCGTCGGCGACTGTCGTGGTGGCGGTGCGTGCCGCGTCGACGTCCGCCGCGTCGGCCCGCGCCGCGTCCGCCCCGTCATCCCCCGCCAGCAGCCCCAGCAACTCCGCATACGTCGCCGGATCCCCCGCCACCGCAAGGGCCTCCGCGACCTGCTGTGCGAACCGGTCGAGCCGTTCGAGCGCGCGCACGACGGACGCCCGCGTGCCCGCGCGCGTCGCGAGCTGCGTGAGGTCGTTCGGGACCGGCGTGAGGAGGTCCGGCCGGGTCCGCAACAACGCGACCATCGCCGCGTCGTCGCTCGCCCGGAGGGCTTCCGCCAGGGAACGGGGGGCGTCCGGGGTGCTCATCCTCGCCACGGTAGCGGGTCGCCCGCCGGGCCGGGCCGGGGCGGGCGCCCGCGCCGCACCGTGCGGGGGCGCGGCGCCGTGCGCGGCGCGAGGGCCGGTCAGGGCCCCGCGCCGCCGCGTCAGGCGTTCTGCGCCCGGTCGTACACCTTCTTGGCCAGGCTCCCGAACACCTCGCCGTACATCTTGGTCGGCTCCAGGGAGTCCAGCGCGCTGTTGACCGAGATCAGGGTGCCGCGGCCGGTGCTCGCCTTGAAGTCGGCGAACCAGGGGCCGCCGCTGGCGCCGCCGGACATGTCGCAGGGGATGGCCTGGGTGCCGTGCTCCTTCTTCGCCGTACCGACGCAGCGCAGCAGCGACTCGCCGCGCTGCGGGCGGGTGGCGGAGTAGCCGAGGGCGGAGACGGTGCCGCCGACGGGTCGGCCGAAGGCGACGGCGCGGGCGCCCACGACGTCGGTGAGCTTCTTGCCGTTCTTGTCGGGGTCGACGACCAGCGTGGCCATGTCGTCGGTGGAGTCCGTCTCCCAGGCGCGCGGGGTGATGGCCTGGCGGACCGCGAACACGCCGTGGGGCGCCTTGCCCTCGTGGTAGCCGGGGACGAAGACCATGTCGATGTTGGTGTTCACGGGGGAGGAGCCCCGGCGCACGCAGTGGGCGGCGGTCATCACGGCGGAGCGGTTGGCGCTCTTCACGGCGGTGGCCGTGCACCAGGTGTCGGCGCCGCTCGCGTTGACGAAGAACAGGCGGCCCACGGTCTTGAGCTTGGGGCCCTGCCACGGCTTGGCCTTCGGTCCTGTCGGGCCGAGGTCCACGGACCTGCCGACGGCCTTCATCCGGGCGGGGGTCCAGTACGCGAGGGCGGCCTTGCGCTCCGCGGAGGTGAACTTCAGGGCGGAGGTCGGGTCGGCCGCGGCACCTGCCTGACCGGCCGTGGCGGTCACCACGACGGGGGCGGCGAGGGCCAGGGCCGCGCCGGCCACGGCGAGCCCCGTGGCGCGGCCACGAAGTCGCCGGAACAGGGAAGGGGGTGTCGCGGTCATGGCGGGTGTCTCCTCGGCTTGGTGCGGACAGCGGCGTACGGCGCACAGCGAACAGAAAGCGGGCAGCGAACAGAAGAAGGCGGGCAGCGAACAGAAGCTCTCGAACTGCCCTACAAGAACGGGGAACACGTGTGTCCGGTTGGCGCTGTCGATGTTCTGTGACAGAAGAGGGGACGGCCGGTGCGGTGCGGCCGCCCCAGGGGCAGGGGCGCCGGAGGCCGCGGATCACGGTAACGTCGAGGTCCGGGCCCACAACACCGCAGCCCCGGAGGGAACTTCGTGGGGATCGAGAGCGACCAGCTCGTCTTCGACTACCTGAGCCGCGTCGGCGACGTGGCTCAGCAGCGCCAACTGCCGTCCGGCACCCGGATGCGGCTCGTCTCCGGGCTGCGCGGCGAGATCGACCGCCGCCGCGCGGGCGCCGCCGACAGCCCCGCCGCGATCCGCCGCATCCTGGACGGCCTCGGCACCCCCGACGAACTGGTCGACGCGGCGGCCGACAACCCCGACGACGTCAGCGCCGCCATCCCCGAACAGCGCGCGGAACCCCAGACGAGCCGCCTGCGCCGGGTCGTCCCCCGGCCACGCCTGCGCCCGGCGACGGAGCGCCCCGCGGCCCCGGACAGCTCCGCGCGGCCCGTGCCCGAACCGCCCGCCACCGAGCGCCCGGCCCGCCCCGCGCGCCCCGCGAAGGACCGCCCGGCCCGTCCCGCCCGCCCGGCGAAGGACCGCCCCGCCCGGCGCCGCCCGGCCGCCCCGCCGCCCGCCCCCGACCCCCGCCCCACGCCCCCGCACCTCGCGGGCACGGACGAACTGGGCGTCACGGGAGCCGACTTGGAGCCGGACTGGTGGCGCGTCGACAGCTCACCCGCGGCGGGCAAGGACACCGTGCACGGCTTCGTCGGCGGGGTGGAGATCCCCGAGATGCTGCGGCGGCCGTCGGTGAACATGGCGAAGCGGGGGCCCGGCGCGACGGGGGCCGAGTACGCCGAGGACGCAGAGGACGAGTACGACGACGAAGAGGTCTACGAGGACGAGGAGGCGGAGGAAGGGGAGGCGGAGGAGGAAGACGGGGCCGTCGAGGCGGCCCCGCGCAGAGGGCTGCGGCGACTGCTCCCGCCCGCCGCGAAGGCCGCCCCCGAGGAGGACACCGCCGAGGAGGACGAGCCCGCCCCGGTGGCGAAGGGCGGCAACGCCAAGGCGGGCCTCGCCCGGGCCCTCGCCAACCCCGTCCCCCTGCTCGCGGCCATCGCGCTCGTCGTCGGCGCCGTCATCGGCAACTGGTTCGCGCTGGCGGGCGGTTGGGTCCTCGCCTGGTTCTCGCGGAAGCTCAGCCCGGCCGAGCGGAAGGTCGGCGTGTTCGTCGTGCCGGGCCTCGCCATCGCGTCGGGTGTCGCCTGGCTGTGGGGCCGCTCGCAGGGCAAGTGGGGCGAGCCCATCGTGAAGGGGCACATGAACGAGGCGGTGGCCGACACCTGGCCGTGGGTGGTCCGCGGTGCGGCCGTCGCCTCCGCGCTCTTCCTGGTGTGGAGGTCGCAGCGACAACGGCCGTCGGCGGATTAGGGGCCGCCCCCGGCGGGCAGGCCCCGGCCCGCGCCCGCCCGGGAGTCGACCCCGTGCCCGCCCGGAGGGCTACTTCGTCAGGTCGGCCTGCATCTGGTCCAGGATCTTCGCTGCGGCCGTGTAGCCGATGCCCTGGATCCACAACTCGTCGTCGACGACATGGACGTTGCCGGACTTCACGGCCTCCATGTTCTTCCACAGCCCGCTCCGCACGGTCTGCGTCTGCTTGGACTTCTCCGGATCGCCGTACGTGGACTGGAAGATGACGTCCGCGTCGGCCATGTCGATCTTCTCGGGGCTCAGGTCGTACGAGAACCCGTCCTTGGCCTTCTTCGCCAGCGGCGGCCTGCCGAGCCCGACGTCCTTGAGGAGGGTGGCGATGTACGTCTGCTCGCCGTACACGCGGATGTCCGCGCCCTCCACGAAGCGGACGACGTTGACCTCGGTCGCCTTGGCCTTCGCGGGGCCGCCGACGGCCTTCGTGACCTTCTCGGCGTGGGCGGTGTAGTCGGCGACGGCCTTCTTCGCCTCGGGCTTCTTGCCGAGGGCGTCGGCGTGGGTCTGGAAGTTCTCCTTCCAGGGGTGGCCGGTGGTCTCCGTCATCACCGTCGGCGCGATCTTCTTGAGCTGGTCGTACTTCGCCCCGTGCCGGATCTTGGACGTGAGGATCAGGTCGGGCTTGAGCCCGGCGATGACCTCCATGTTGGGGTTCAGCATCTCCCCGACGTCCTTGATGCCCGCGACCTCGTCCTTCGGCAGATAGCCCGGGAACTCGCCCGCCGCCTCGACGTGGGTGGCGCCGACCGGCTTCACGCCGAGGGTGATCGCGGAGTCCAGCTCGGCGGTGTCGAGCACGACGACCCGCTTCGGTTCGACCGGCACCTTCACGTCGCCCATGGCGGTCTTCACGGTGTGCGTCTTGCCCGAGCCCGAGCCGCCGTCGGAGTCGTCCGAGTCGGACCCGCAGGCGGTGAGGGCGAGGGCGCCGGACAGCGCGAGGGCGCACGGGACGAGGGCGCGACGGCGGGGGAGAGCGGTGCGGTGGGGGAGAGCGGTGCGGCGGGGGAAACCAGTCATGACGTGGGCCTTTCGTCGAGGGGTGGTTTCTTGTCCGTGGGAAGGTCGGTGGGGGCCGAAGGACCGGCGGGAGCCGCTGACTTCCCGGAGGCCGACGGCTGCCAGGGCGCGCCCGGCACGACCAGCGGCGAGCCCGTCACCGGGTCGGGGACGACCACGCAGTCGAGCCCGAAGACCTCACCCACGAGTTCCGCGGTGACGACGTCCGCGGGCGTTCCGCGGGCGACCACCCGCCCCTCCTTCATGGCGACGAGGTGGTCGGCGTAACGGGCCGCCTGGTTCAGGTCGTGCAGCACGACCACGACCGTCCGGCCCCGGTCGCCCTCCGGCGCGGGCGCGGCCAACTGGCGCACCAGGTCGAGGACTTCGACCTGGTGGGAGATGTCCAGGTAGGTCGTGGGCTCGTCCAGGAGCAGGATGTCCGTCTGCTGCGCGAGCGCCATCGCGATCCACACGCGCTGCCGCTGCCCGCCCGACAGCTCGTCCACGGACCGCTCGGCGAGCGCCGCCACGTCGGTGCGCTCCATCGCCTCGGTCACCGCGGTCTCGTCGGCGTCGGACCACTGCTGCCACCAGCGCTGGTGCGGCTGGCGGCCGCGCGCCACCAGGTCGCCGACGGTGATCGCCTCGGGGGCGACGGGCGTCTGCGGGAGCAGCCCGACCTGCTGGGCGATGTGCCGGGTCGGCAGCTTCGCGAGGGCTTCGCCGTCGAGCAGCACCGAGCCGCCCCTGGGCTTCAGGAGCCGCCCGAGGGCCCGCAGCGTCGTGGACTTGCCGCAGGCGTTCGGGCCGACGATGACGGTGACCTTGCCGTCGGGGATCGCGAGGTCCAGGTCGTGTACGACGGTGCGGTCCTCGTACGCGAGGGTCAGCTCGCGGGCCGTGAGGCGGGCGGCCGCCGTGGTGGCGGGGGCGGGGGCGGTCACGCGGTGCCTCCATTGCGTACGGAACGACTGCGGATGATGAGCCAGATCAGATACGGGGCTCCGACGGCAGCCGTCAGGACGCCCACCGGCAGCTCCGTCGGCGCGAACAGCTTCCGGGCGAGCAGGTCCGCGAGGACGACGATCAGGGCGCCCAGGAGGGCCGAGCTGAGCAGCGGGATCTGGGCGGTGCGGGTGAGACGGCGGGCGATCTGCGGGGCGAGCAGGGCCACGAAGTCGACCGGGCCCGCCGCGCCCGTCGCCACGGAGGCCAGCACCACGCCGAGCAGGACAAGGCCGAAGCGGACCCGGCCCAGGCGCACGCCCAGGGCCGTCGCCGTGTCGTCGTCCATCGCCGCCGTGCGCTGGGCGCGGGCCGCCCAGGCCACGAACGGGAGCAGTACGAGCAGGGTCAGGGCGAGCGGGTCGGCCTCCGGCCAGCCGCGGCCGTTCAGCGAACCCGTCATCCAGATCTGCGCCTGCTGCGCGACCAGGTAGTCGCCCTTCGTCATGAACAGCGTCGTGACCGAGCGGAGCGCGATCGCGAAGCCGATGCCGATCAGGACGAAGCGGGTGGCGTGCAGGCCGCCTCGCCAGGCGAACACGTACACGAGCAGCGCGGCGAGGATGCCGCCCGCCACCGACAGGTACGGCAGGAGCGTGTACGACGTCACGCCGAACGTCATCGCCCCCACCGTCACCGCGCTCGCGCCCTGGCTGATGCCGATGATGTCCGGGCTGGCCAGGGGGTTGCGGGCGACCGTCTGGATGAGGGCGCCCGCGACGCCGAAGGCCGCGCCGACCAGGAGGCCCACCACCATGCGGGGTTCGCGCAGCGTGCCCACGACCAGTTCGTCGGGGGAGGGCTGGCCGAGGATCACCTTCACGGCTTCCAGGGGCTGTACGAAGGTTTCGCCGATGCAGAGGTAGGCCAGGCAGGCGGCTGCGAGGGTCAGGCCGAGGGCCAGGGCGACTGCGGCGGAGCGGCGGTGGACGAGGAAGTTCGCTTGCCCGAAGCGGAGTACGCCGTAACCGGCTGGACGGACGCGTGAAGGGCGCCCGGCACCGGGGGTTTTGCCCACCCGTTCCGCCATGCGGAACGCCTGCCCAAAACGGGAGCCGCCTGAGGACGTGGGACTCACGCCGCCACCGCCTTCCTGCGGACCAGGGTCACCAGGAACGGGACCCCGATCAGCGCCGTCATGACGCCCGCCGGGACCTCGCTCGGGGGGAAGACGACGCGACCGACGGTGTCGGAGACCAGGAGCATGACCGGGCCGAGGAGGGCGGCGAGGGGGAGGACCCAGCGGTGGTCGCTGCCGATGACGGCGCGGGCGATGTGGGGGACGGCGAGTCCGATGAAGGCGATGGGCCCGGCCGCGGCGACGCCGACGGCGGTGAGGACCGTGGCGCCGAGGCCGCCCACGACGCGTACCGTCGCGACCTTCTGGCCGAGGCCCTTGGCCACGTCCTCGCCGAGCGCGAGGGCGTCGAGGCCGCGGGCGACGGAGAGCACGAGGAGGAGCCCGACGAGCAGGAAGGGCCAGATCTGGGCGGCGATGTCGGCGTCGCGGCCGGACAGTGAGCCGACCTGCCAGAAGCGGAACTCGTCCAGGGCGGAGGCCTTGGTGGTGAGGACGGCGGTGGTGACGGAGACGAGCAGGGCGTTGATGGCGGCGCCGCCGAGGGCGAGTTTGACGGGCGTCGCGCCGCCGCGCCCGCTGCTGGCGATGGCGTACACGGCGACGGAGGCGATCCCGGCGCCCGCGAAGGCGTACCAGACGTAGCCGGTGAGGGTGTGCACGCCCGCGTAGGCGATGGCGAGGACGACGCCGACGGAGGCGCCCTGGCTGATGCCGAGGATGCCGGGGTCGGCGATGGGGTTGCGGGTGATGCCCTGCAGGGCGGTGCCGGCGACGGCGAGGGCGGCGCCGACCATCACGCCGATGACGGTGCGGGGCACCCGCAGCTCCCGGATCACCTCGGCGGCGTCGCTGTGCCCGCCGTGCAGGAGGGCGTCGAGTACGGCGGAGGGCGCGATCGCGCGGGCGCCGACGGCGAGGCTGAACAGGACCGCGAGCAGCAGGGCCACGACGGCCGCCGTCATCGCGACAGCCCGTCTGACGGACACACGCATCGGCTGGGGCTCGTTTCGCAGGGGTTCGTTTCGCAGGGGTGCACAGAGGCTGGTAAGGCTTGGCTAAGTCTAAGCGGGGCCGGGGTCCCTGCCCGGGGCTCGCGGCCCTCGGCACAATGGCCCCATGACCTCACGGACTGACCGGACCACCGCTCCCCTCACCGTCGGCTTCGACCTCGACATGACGCTGATCGACTCCCGGCCCGGCATCCACGCCTGCTACCTGGAGCTTTCGGCGCGTACGGGGACGTACATCGACGCGGACCTGACGATCACCCGGCTCGGACCGCCTCTTGAGGAGGAGTTGAAGCACTGGTTTCCAGCCGATCGTGTCGCTGCCATGGCCACGCTCTACCGTGAGATGTATCCCACATACGCGATCACCGCGACGCCCGCGCTCCCCGGAGCCCGCGAGGCCGTCGACGCGGTGCACGCCGCGGGCGGCCGCGCCCTGGTCGTGACCGCCAAGTTCGAGCCGAACGCGAAGCTCCATCTGGAGCACCTGGCCCTCGACGTGGACGCGGTCATAGGCGACCTGTGGGCGGAGCGGAAGGCGGAGGCGCTGACCGAGCAGGGGGCGTCGGTGTACGTCGGCGACCACACCGGCGACGTACGCGGCGCGCGTACGGCGGGCGCGCTGTCCGTGGCGGTGGCGACCGGTCCGTGTGACGCAGCGGAATTGCGCGCGGCGGGCGCCGACGTCGTACTCGACGACCTGACCCTGTTCCCCGCCTGGCTCGCGGCCTACCGGGCGGACGGCTCCGTCGCCGACCTGGCCTGACGCCGCTGCACCGCGATACCGCGCAGCACGCCCGCGCCCGCGATGAGGAAGCCCGCTCCCATCAGCATGCAGACCGCGTACGCGATGGGTGGGAAAGTGTCGCCGCCGAGGAACAGCGGTGCCACCGTGACCAGTGTGGCCACGGCGCCGACGAAGAAAACGATCGCGCCAATCCGTACGAGGCCGTCGCCCGGTCCGGTGGAATTCGCTTGGGTTTTGTCACGCACCGGACCAGGGTAGTTCCCAGCGCGTAGGAAGAAACCGGGGACGTCTTGTCACCGGCCCGGGGACCCATAGTCTTGGTTCCGGCGGGTCGGGGCGACCCGCTGTACTGCTATCCAGAGCCGTTTACGCCCGGCGGGCCGGACCGACCCGTCCGCCGGAACGCGTCGCGGCACAGACGAGTACGACGACGAGTACGAGGACGAGGACTTCACGTGCCTACCGGCAAGGTCAAGTGGTTCAACAGCGAGAAGGGCTTTGGCTTTCTCTCCCGCGACGACGGCGGCGACGTCTTCGTGCATTCCTCCGTACTGCCCGACGGCGTCGACACCCTCAAGCCCGGCCAGCGCGTGGAATTCGGCGTGGTCGCCGGGCAGCGGGGGGATCAGGCCCTTTCCGTGACGCTGCTCGACCCGACGCCGTCCGTCGCCGCGGCGCAGCGGCGCAAGCCGGACGAACTGGCGTCCATCGTCCAGGATTTGACGACCCTGCTCGAGAACATCACACCCATGCTGGAGAAGGGCCGCTACCCCGACAAGGCTTCGGGCGCGAAGATCGCAGGTCTCCTCCGGGCGGTGGCGGACCAGCTGGACGTGTAGTCACCCCCAGGGGGCTGCGCCCCCGGCCCCCCGCTTGTCGGCGCTCCGCGCCTCGTCCTCAATCGCCGGACGGGCTAAAACCTTGCCGGGGCGGGCTGGAACTGTGCCGCACCGGCGAGATTTCCAGCCCCTCCGGCGTTTGAGGAGCGGGGTCTGGGGCGGAGCCCCAGTTTCGGTGAAGGGGCGGGATTGGGGAGCCCCCGGCAGGGCCTCCACCCGTCACGGAAACGCCAGCGCCCCGGGGCGAAGCGCGGGCACCAATCCCTCGGCCGCCGCCCGCGTGAGGAGCCCACGAACGGCCGCGTACCCGTCCTCACCCAGGTCGGCGGTGAACTCGTTGACGTAAAGCCCGATGTGCTGATCGGCGACGGCGGGGTCCATCTCCTGGGCATGCTCCCGCACATAGGGCCGGGACGCCTCGGGATCCTCCCAGGCCATCCGCACGGACGCCCGCGCCGCAGCAGCCAACTCCCGCAGAACCCCCTCCCCGAGCGCCCGCCGAGCGATGATCGCACCGAGGGGAATGGGCAGCCCCGTGACCTCCTCCCAGTGCTCGCCCATGTCCGCAAGCTTGTGCAGCCCGTAGTCCTGATACGTGAACCGCGCCTCGTGGATGACGAGCCCCGCGTCCACCTTCCCGTCCCGCACCGCGGGCATGATCTGGTGGAAGGGCAGGACGACGATCTCGCCGACCCCGCCGGGCAGGACGTCCGCGGCCCAGAGCCGGAAGAGGAGATAGGCGGTCGACTTCTCACTCGGGACGGCGACGGTCTTCCCGGTCAGGTCGGCCCCGGCTTCCCGGGTCAGGACCAGCGGCCCGCACCCCCGCCCGAGCGCCCCGCCGCAGGGCAGCAGCGCGTACTCGTCGAGGACGTAGGGCAGGACGGCGTACGACACCTTCAGGACGTCGAACCCGGCGGCGCCGCGCTCGGCGAGGCCGTTGGTGATGTCGATGTCGGCGAAGGTGACGTCGAGTTCGGGGGCGCCGGGCACCCGTCCGTGTGCCCACGCGTCGAAGACGAAGGTGTCGTTCGGGCAGGGCGAGTAGGCGATCTTCAGGGACCGGGGCGGGGCGTCAGTCATGCCTTTTCCAACTCTCCAGTGCGGGCGCGAGCTTCCCGAGTACGGGCGTGAACTTCCCGAACGCGCCGGTCAGCGCGGCCAGCGCGGCCCCGATCCGCCAGGTGTCCCGGTCGCGCGGGCCGACCGGGTTGGACACGGCGCGGACCTCGACGACGGGAAGCCCGTACAGGGCGGCGGCCTCGGCGACCCCGAAGCCCTCCATGGCCTCGGCGAGGACGCCGGGGTGGCGCTCGCGCAGCGCGTCGGCGCGGGCGGCGGAGCCGGTCACGGTGGAGACGGTCAGGACGGGGCCGACCGCGGCGCCGGTGGCGGCGGCCAGGGCGCTCACGAGCGCGGGCGGGGGCAGGTGGGTGACCCGGCCGAAGCCGAGGTCGGTGACGGGCAGGAATCCGTCGGGCGTCTCGGCGCCGAGGTCGGCGGCGGTGACGGCGTCGGCGACGACGAGGGAGCCGACGGGGGCGCCGGGCTGGAAGCCGCCGCCGATTCCGGCGGAGACGACCAGGTCGTAGGGGGCGTCGGCCGCGGCGGCGAGGGCAAGGGCGCGGCCGGTGGCGGCGGCAGCGGCGGCGGGTCCGACGCCGACGACGAGGAGGTCGACGACGGGGGCGGGGTCACCGCCGGAGGGGTCGGGCAGGCCGGACGCCACCGCGTCCCGCTCGGCGGGGACCGCGGTGGCGATCAGGACGCGCGGGCCCGGAAGCCGGGTCCGTGGTGCGGTCCCGGTCAGGCGTCCGAGTCCTTCTTGAACTTGAACGACCACAGGCCGGTGGCCTTGGCACCGCCCTCGGCCTTGCCGCCTTCGAGCAGGCTCACCGTGGCGGTGTTGCCGCTGCCGCCGTACTGCTGGTTGAAGAACACGCTGCCCGGGATGACGACGTACGTCTTCTTGCTGGCCTCGGTCAGCGGCCGGCCGTTCATCAGGAGCGTCCAGCCCTTGTCGGCGATCTCCGGGTCGACGCCGAAGCGGACCTTCTCGTCGGGGTCGACGGTGATGGACTTGATGTCCTTCTTGTCCTTCAGGCAGTCCTGAACCTCGGACTCCGTCAGTTCCTTGCCGTCGTTGTAGCAGGACGCCTCGGAGTGCACGGAGTCGCTGCCGACCGTCACGGTGGCCAGCGGCGTCGGCTTGTCACAGGCCGACAGGACGAGAAGTCCGGCGGAGGCGGCGCCGAGAGCGGCGACGGTGCGGCGGCGACGCGCCGAGCGGGGTACCAGGGAGGTCATGGCGGAAGGCTATCGGGCGCCGGGGTGACGTCTGCGAGGTGGGTGCGGCGTGCCGCCACCTGCGGTGGGGTCGGGCGGGTGCGCGGGTGCGCGGGTGCGCGGGTGCGCGGGTGCGCGGGTGCGCGGGTGCGCGGGTGTGGCGGAGCGGCGGTGCGGGTCAGGCGACCCGGGGGCGCCGGGCGCCGCCCCTGCGTGCCGCCGCCAGGAGCCCCTTCACCGTCGGCACCCAGCCCACCGCGATGATCCCCGCCGCCACCCACAGGCCCAGCGTGCCGTTGAGCGGCAGCGCGATGCCGATGCCGCCGCCCACCACCCACGCCATCTGCAGCAACGTCTCGGACCGCGCGAACGCGGACGTCCGTACCTCCTCCGGTACGTCCCGTTGGATCATCGCGTCCAGCGACAGCTTCGACAGCGCCTGCGCGAAACCCGCCACCGCCGCGAGCGCGGCGATGCCCACCGGGCTGACGAACACGGCCGCGCACACCGCCACCCCCAGGACGACCGCCACCACCGTCACGATGATCATCTCCGGGGCCCGGGCCTTCAGCCACGCCCCGACCGCCGTGCCGAGCGCGTTGCCCGCGCCCGCCGACACGCCCACTATGCCCAGCGACACCGCGGCGCTCTGCCCGGCCAGCGGATGCTCGCGCAGCAGGAAGGCGAGGAAGAAGATCAGGAACCCGGAGAGCCCGCGCTGCGCGGCGTTCACGACGAGGCCGTGCGTCACCGACGGGCCGACGGTACGCAGACCGAGGCGCCGTCTTCGGGAGGTGTCCTCGCGGTCCCGGGCGCGGGCCAGGTGCAGATGCTCCTCGTCGGCGACGAGCAGCGCCTTGCGCTCGCCCTTCGCCGAGTCCACCTTGTGGGGCAGCGTGAACGAAAGCACCGTGCCCGTGACGAACAGGACGAACGCCCCGTACAGCGGCCAGCGCGGTCCCAGCGCCTGCAGGCCCGCGCCGATCGGCGCCGCCACGCCCGTGGCCAGGAGGCCGCTCAGGGTCACCCGGGAGTTCGCCTTCACCAAGGAGAAGGCCGGTGGCAGCAGGCGGGGTACGACGGCGCTGCGGACGACGCCGTACGCCTTCGACGCCACCAGGACGCCCAGTGCCGCCGGATACAGCTCCAGGCCGCCCGTCACCACCGCGCCCGACAGCATCAGCGCGAGCAGCGCCCGCGCCAGCATCGCGCCCGCCATCGCCGCGCGGCGGCCGTGCGGGAGGCGGTCCAGTAGGGGGCCGATGACCGGGGCGAGGAGCGTGAACGGGGCCATCGTGATCGCCAGGTACAGGGCGACCCGGCCCCTTGCCTCGTCCGTCGGCACCGAGAAGAACACCGTCGACGCGAGCGCGATCGTGATCATCACGTCGCCCGCGCCGTTCACCGCGTGCAGCTCGATCAGTTTTCCGAGGCCCGACTCGCCCGCTCCGTGGGCGTGGGTCGCCTTGCGGATGCCCTTCGCCGTGCCCGTGAACGGGAGGTGCAGGGCGCGGCCCAGTGCTCGGGCCGCCCGGGTTGCCGCACCCGGGGTGCCCGGTCGCTGAGACGACGACCTGACGCCAGTCACCCAGTCATAGTGCCCCGTCCGGGGGTGGACTAGCGGGATAACCACTCGCGGGCCGACCTCGGCCCTGCCGGGGGCTCCCCAACCCCGCCCCTTCCCGAACCCGGGGGGGGGGGGGGGCGGGGGCCCCCCCCCCCCCCCCCCCCCCCCCCCCCC
>NZ_JBHXTE010000019.1:111861-174928 GCF_042677545.1 Streptomyces sp. NPDC127108
CGTCCTCAAACGCCGGACGGGCTGGGATGTGCCGGGCTGTTGCTCAGCTGGTGCAAGTTCGGGCGGGTGGGTGGGAGAAAAAGCCCGTCCGGCGCTTGAGGACAGGGGCCGGAGGCCCGGAAATCGGGGGCACGGGGGCCCACCCCCGAGCAGCCGCCCGGTACGCCGGTGTGGGCCCAGGGGCCAGGAGAAGGTAGCGTGCGTAACGCGCCTGCGGCAGCAGTCCTCGGCCGCGCGCCTGCCGGCCATCCCGCAGAATGGATGGCGTAGGTGCGCCCGGTGACGTCGGGCGCGGACGTCGACGCGGCCCACTGGTCCGCTCCGTCCGTGCCGCCGCGTAAGAGTGGCGCACTCGTGAGACGGCGTAGGAGAGAAGCGATACCTGTGAGCGCAGCGACAACGCGAAGCCGTACCCAGCGCACCCCGCGTACCCCCGACCGTCTCTGCGCCGAGGCGATCGGCCTGGCCCGCGCCGCCGCCGAGGAGGCCGCCGCACCCGGCGTGGTCGGTGAGCACGTCGAGGTCGTCGTCGAGGGCGACCGCGTCGTCACGCATCTCTTCGAGTGCAAGGAACTGGGCTACCGGGGCTGGCGCTGGGCGGTGACCGTCGCCCGCGCGTCCCGCGCGAAGGTCGTCACCCTCGACGAGACTGTCCTGCTGCCCGGACCCGACGCCCTCCTCGCCCCCGAGTGGGTGCCCTGGAGCGAGCGGCTGCGGCCCGGCGACATGGGTCCCGGCGATCTGCTGCCCACCGACGCCGAGGACCTGCGGCTCGAACCCGGTTACTCCGGTGAGGACGAGCCGCCGCCCAACTCCGTCCTGTCCGAGGACATGGCCGAGCGCGTCGACGCGGAGGACGCCGAGGTCACCGACGGGTCGCCCGCCGACCTCACCGTCGCGCCCGCCCGCGGGTCGCTCGCGTCGATCGCCGACGAGCTGGGGCTGCGGCGCGCCCGTGTCCTCTCCCGGTACGGGCTGCACACCGCGGCCGACCGCTGGGAGGAGGCGTACGGCCCGAAGACCGCCATGGCGCAGGCCGCGCCCGCGCCCTGCGTCAGCTGTGGGTTCCTCGTGCCGATCGGGGGGTCGCTCGGGCAGGCGTTCGGGGTGTGCGCCAATGAGTTCGGGCCCGCCGACGGGCGGGTCGTGTCCCTCTCGTACGGGTGCGGGGGGCACTCCGAGGCCGCCGTCATGCCGAAGCCGCCGCGGCCGGCTCCGCCGGTGCTCGATGAGACCAAGGTCGACGTGCTGCCGCTGCGGCCCGCGCCCGACTCCGGCTCGGTGCTGCCGGTCGGGGTCGGCGAGGACCTCGGCCACTCCTAGCCTCTACGGTTCCTGGGACCCGGGTGCGCCCCGGGGCCTGGCCGTGCCCCGGCGCCGCGCCGTCCGGGGGCTTCGTGTGCGGGCCGGTGGGTGGTGACGCCGCGCTGCGCGCGGCGCTTGCTCCCACCCGCCCACCCGTTCACCCCCGACGTCAAGGCTCGGGGGCTTCGCGTGCAGGTCCGGTGGGTGGTGACGCCGCGCTCCGCGCGACGTGCGTCCCACCCGCCCACCCGTTTGCCCCTGACGTCAGGGCTCGGGGGCTTCGCGTGCGGGCCGGTGAGCTCCCGCACGCCCAACCCGTACCCCGAGTTCCCCGTCCTCCCCGAGTTCCCCGTCCGCCCCGCCCTTCCCGCCCTCCCCGAACCCGACAGTTGCCCAAGAACTGTTCCGTACCCGAATCGTCCGGTTCCGAGTCACGGGTGGGTGGGCGCGCCGCCGCGCGCAGCGCGGTGGACACCACCCACCGGACCCGCACGCGAAGCTCCTGGACGGAATGTTCCGGGTGAACGGGTGGGCGGGTGGGACGCACGCCGCGCGCAGCGCGGCGAAAAGCGACCGCCGGGCCGCACCCGAAGTCCACCCCCCAGCGGGACGCGATACCGTCGCCCCCCGACGACGACCACGACCACCACAGCCCGCGGCCGCAGGCCCCGCATCCGCAGGCAGAGGGAGAGCGACCACGTGAGCAAGACCGTGCGGCCGGCCGACGAGGGCACCGACCCGTTCGGCACCGCCCGCCTGCGCCGCTCAGTCCTGGAGGCCTGGGCGGCGAGCCCGGCCCGGTTCCGCGAGGACGCGAACGCCGAGGAGGACATGGCTCTCGGCGGCTACCGCGACCGCCTGGTCGTGGAACTCGCCCAGAACGCCTCGGACGCCGCCGCCCGCGCGGGCGTACCGGGACGCCTCGCCCTCACCCTTCAGGACGGAGTCCTCGCCGCGGCGAACACGGGCGCCCCCTTGGACGCGACGGGCGTCGAGTCGCTGTCCACCCTGCGGGCCTCCGCGAAGCGGGAGGACCGCGACAACCGCCTGGATCGGCAGAACGGGCCGCAGGCCGCCGGGTCCGCCGGGTCCGCCGGGTCCGGCTGGACCGAGGGAGCCGCTGGAGCCGCCGGGGCCACCGGAACCGCAGCGGCCGACGCCGGCCAAGCCGAAGGGGACCCCGCCACCAGGCGGACGACCGGCCGCTTCGGCGTCGGCTTCGCCGCAGTCCTCGCCGTCTCCGACGCCCCCGCCGTCGTCGGCCGCACCGGCGGCGTCCGGTACTCGCTCGCGGAGGCCCGCGAACTGGCGGAGGAGACGGCCAGGTTCAGCCCGGGGCTCGGGGACGAGATCCGGCGCCGTGAGGGTCACGTACCGCTGCTGCGGCTGCCGCTGCCCGCGGAGGGCACCGCCCCGGACGGGTACGACACCGTCGTCATCCTGCCGTTGCGGGACGCCGCCGCGGAGGACCTGGTGGCCCGCCTCCTGGAGGGCGTGGACGACGCGCTGCTGCTCGCCCTGCCGGGCCTGGAAGAGGTCACCGTCACGACGCCGGGCGGCCCGACGCGCACCATGCGCCGCACGGCCGACGGTCCGTACACCGTCGTGGCGGACAGCCGTGACGGCACGACCCGCTGGCGTACCGTCAGCCGGGAGGGCGCGCTGGCCCCGGAACTGCTCGCGGGGCGGCCCGTGGAGGAGCGCCGGCGTCCGTACTGGCATCTGACGTGGGCCGTGCCCGTCGCCCCGGACGGCGCCCCGGAGCGGCCGCGTACGAGCGCGGTCGTGCACGCGCCCACCCCCAGCGACGAGCCCCTCGGCGTACCCGCCCTGCTCATCGCGTCGTTCCCGCTGGACACCAGCCGCCGCCACGCCGCTCCGGGCCCGCTCACGGACTTCCTGGTGGAGCGCGCGGCGGACGCGTACGCCGAACTCCTCGCCTCCTGGCGGCCGGTGGCCGAGGGCGTCATCGGCCTCGTGCCGGGGCCGCTCGGCCGGAGCGAGCTGGACGGGGCGCTGCGGGGCGCCGTCCTCGACCGGCTGCCGCGCACCGCGTTCCTGCCTCCCGCCGTGCCGCCCGCGCGGACGGACGGGGACGGGGGTGCCGACGCGGGCGGGGACGAGTGGCTGGACGCGGAGGCCGCCGCCGTCCCGGAGACGTTGCGGCCGCGCGACGCGGAGGTGGTGGAGGGCGCGGGCGCCGACACCGTGCGCGTCCTCGCCGAGGTGCTGCCCAGCCTGCTGCCCGCGGGCCTGGAGCGGCGCGGCGAGCTGCGTACGCTCGGCGTCGCCCGGGTCCCGCTGACGGAGGCCGTCGACCGGCTCGCCGGCCTGGAGCGGGAGCCGTCCTGGTGGCGGCGCCTTTACGACACCCTCGCCGGGGTCGACCCGGACCGGCTCTCGGGCCTGCCGGTGCCGCTGGCCGACGGCCGCACCACCATCGGCCCCCGCCAGGTCCTGCTGCCCGCCCCCGGCACCAGCACGGCCGACGAGAGCGGCTCCGCGGCCCTCGCCCGACTCGGCCTGAAGGTCGCGCACGCCGACGCGGCCCATCCGCTCCTGGAGAAGCTGGGCGCCCTGCCCGCCACGCCCCGCGCGGTCCTGACGACCCCGCAGGTGCGGGCGGCCGTCGCGGCGTCGCTGGACGACGACAGCTGGTACGGCGACGGGCCCGAGGGTGACGGGGCCCTGGACGCCGAGGAGTTGGCCGACCTGGTCCTCACCCTCGTACGGGACGCGGAGCTCGCGCCCGGTGACGAGCCCTGGCTCGGGGCGCTCGCCCTGCCCGACGAGGACGGCGAACCGGCGCCCGCCGGGGAGCTGGTGCTGCCCGGCAGCGCGTTCGAGGCGGTCATGCGGGAGGGCGAACTCGCCGGGGTGGACGCCGATCTGGCGGAGCGGTGGGGCGAGCAGCCGCTCGCCGCGTGCGGAGTGCTCGCCTCGTTCGCGCTCGTACGGGCCACCGACGTCGTCCTCGACCCCGACGAACTGGAGCCCCGCGACGGCGACTTCGCGGAGCCCGACGACGCGGGGCTGCTCGACGCCGTCGACGTGTGGTGCGAGGACATCCTCGACCGGCTGCCGGACACGCCGGTGCCGCCGGTCGCGACGGAGGTCGTCGCCGTGCGCGACCTCGACCTCGTCGACGACGACGCCTGGCCGCGGGCCCTCGCCCTGCTGTCCCGGCCGCCGCTGCGCGACGCGCTGACCCAGCCGGTGCGGGTGCTCCTTCCGGACGGCACGACGGAGAGCGTGCGGTCGTACACGGCGTGGTGGCTGCGCGGCCACCCGGTGCTCGGCGGGCGGCGCCCGGCGGGGCTGCGGGCCGCGGGCGGCGACCCGCTGCTCGACGGTCTGTACGACGACGCCGACGCGTCCGGGTTCGACGACGAGCAGGTCCTGCGGGCGCTCGGCGTGCGGACGTCGGTCGGCTCGCTGCTCGCGGAGCCGGGCGGGGCGGCCGAGCTGCTCGACCGGCTCGCGGACCCGGAGCGGACCGTTTCCGCGGCGCAACTGCACGCGCTGTACGGGGCGCTCGCGGACCTCGACCCGGAGCAGGTGACGCTGCCGGACGAGGTGCGGGCGGTCCTGGGCGGCGGCCCGGACGGCGAGGCGGGGGAGATCGTGATCGTCGACGCGGCGGACGCGGTCGTCGCCGACGCGCCGGACCTGCTGCCGTTCGCCTCCGGCGTGCCGCTGCTCCCCGTCGCCCCGTCCCGTGCGGCCGACCTGGCCGAGCTGTTCCAGGTGCGGCGCCTGAGCGAGCGGGTGGCGGCGGAGGTCGACCCCGAGGGCGGGGTGGAGCACGCGGTGCCGGAGTCCGTGCGGGTGCTGCTCGGGCCCGCGACCCCGGCGACGTACCGGGAGTACGAGGAGCTGGTGGCCGACGGCGTCGACCTGGAGTGGCGCCGCACCCCCGACGGGGTCGTGCACGCGGCGACCGTGGAGGGCGTGGCAGCGGGACTCGCGTGGGCGGCACGGCAGTGGCCGCGGCGGTTCGAGGTGGCGGCGCTGCTCGAGGATCCGTCGCGCACGGAGGAGCTGGCCCGGGACCGGTGGTTCGACTAGCGGGGGCTTGGCCGGTGGGCCGGGCAGGTTCTGTTCGGTGGCCTGGTGACCTGGTGGTCCGGCGCGGAGTCCTCGGTATCGAATTGACTCCCCGTACAACCCCTGGCCAAGGTTGTGGGTCTGATCTGCCGAGTCAAACAGACTCCTAGATCACCGGGACCTCGCGTGGGGGGCTTCAACACCGCGCGGCCCCCTTCTCCACCTGGGGAAACACCATGCGTATCCGTGCCACCGTGGCCGCTGTGTCCGGCACCCTGGCTCTGTCCGCTCTCGCTGTTCCGGCCGCCCACGCGGGTGACGAGCCGGTCGCCCCCAAGCCGTCCGCCGCCGTCGCCGACGCCGGGGACGCGGTCGGTGCCCAGGGCGTGCGGCGCGCCGCGGCCGACGTCACCGTCAAGGACGTCACCGTCAACGGTGGCAAGGACGTCGTGATCGGCACCACCGAGAAGAAGAAGTTCTCGCTCGCCATCACGGCCAGCGACCCGGTCGGCATCAAGGTCTCCAGCGGCTTCCTGTGGCTCGGCCCGGACCTCGACACGGCCTCCCTGATCACCCCGGCGACCCAGGCCGAGTACAACCCCACCTGCGTCAACGTGGACGACACCACCTCCACCTGCACGCTCAACGTCACCGCCGACCCGGCGCGCCTCGGCAACGTCGCCGCGGGTGTCCGCTGGAACGTCTACGCGGCCGTGCGCAACAACGACGACGAGCTGGTCAAGCCGCAGGGCCTCAAGTCGGACATCCGCCTCAAGCGCGCGTCCCGCCTGACGGTCAACGCGTCCCCGGAGCCGGTGAAGAAGGGCAAGACCATCACGGTCTCGGGCGCCCTGACCCGCGCCAACTGGGACACGAAGAAGTACGCGGGCTACACGAAGCAGTCCGTGCAGCTGCAGTTCAAGAAGAAGGGCGCCTCGTCCTACTCGACCGTGAAGACGGTCAAGTCGGACAGCAAGGGCAACCTGAAGACCACGGTGAAGGCTTCGGTGGACGGCACGTTCCGCTACGTCTTCGCGGGTACGTCGACGACTCCGGCCGTGACCTCCGCGGGCGACGCCATCGACGTCCGCTGACCCGAGCCCTCCAGCTCTCCCGGGCCCCGGCGGGCCCTCAGCTCAACAGGGTCCCAGCGGCCCTCAGCTCTCCCGGGCCACCGAAGGCCCCAGCTCACCCCGCCCCGCGGCACGCCGACACCCCGGCGTGCCGCGGGGCCCGCACCACCTGAGGAACACCATGCGCACCCGTGCCACCGTCGTCGCCGTCTCCGGCGCCCTCGCCCTGTCCGCCCTCGCCGTCCCGGCCGCGCAGGCCGCCGACACGGTCCAGGGCGACACCAAGATCACGAAGGTCGTCGTGAACGGCGGCAAGGACATCGTGGTCGGCACGTCCACGAAGAAGATCACGATCACCGTGACGGGTACCGACCCGAAGGGGATCAAGGACGGCGTCGCCATCCTGTGGCGCGGCGAGAAGTTCGAGCCGGGGCTCCTGAAGGGCGTCCTTGCCCCGGTGGACGACGCCAAGTGCACCAAGGTCGACGCGACCACCGGGACGTGCAAGGTCTCCCTCGAGGCCTCCCCGCGCGAGCTCGCGAACAGCAACGCGGGCCGCTGGAAGGTGATGGCAGGTCTGCTGGCCAAGGGCCGGGCCGAGGACCGCGTCATCAAGCCGTCGTACAAGACGGTCAGCGTCAAGCGCGCCGCGAAGCTCACGGTCAACGCGTCCCCGGAGCCGGTGAGGAAGGGCAGGACGATCACCGTCTCGGGCGCCCTGACCCGGGCGAACTGGGAGACCCGTAAGTACGCGGGTTACACCCAGCAGCCGGTGCGGCTGCAGTTCAAGAAGAAGGGTGCGAGCGCCTACACGACGGTCAAGACGGTGAAGTCCGACCGCAAGGGCAACCTGAGGACCACGCTCAAGGCGTCGGTCGACGGCACCTTCCGCTACGTCTTCGCGGGCACGTCGACGACCCCGTCCGTGGTCTCCGCGGGCGACGCGATCGACGTCCGCTGACCTTCCGCCTCCGGCGCCGCACCGCACCTCTCCGTTCTCACCCCCAAGGAACCACCATGCGCATCCGCGCCACCGTGGCCGCCGTCTCCGGCGCCCTCGCCCTCTCCGCCTTCGTCGCCCCGAGCGCCCAGGCCGCCCCCGTCGCCCCGCTCGCCGACCCCGGCTTCCCGCTGAAGGACGCCCAGCAGGGCGACACCAAGATCACGAAGTTCGTCGTCAACGGCGGCAAGGACCTCGTGGTCGGCACCACGGCGAAGAAGAAGTTCACCATCGCCGTCACCGCGACCGACCCGAAGGGCGTCGCCGGTTCCGGCGGCCTCCTGTGGCACGGCGAGAAGCTGAACGAGCGCTACCTCGACGGCATGCTCACCCCGGTCGACGACGAGAAGTGCGTCCACGCGAACGCGACCACGGCGACCTGCACGGTCACCATCACGGTGAACCCGAAGGCGTCCCTGGAGAACAACGGCCTCGGCAACCACCTCGCGGGCGGCGGCTGGAAGCTGCTCGCCGCCGCGGGCGGCAAGGACGACGACTACGTCGTCAAGACCACCCTCAAGCCCGGCATCAACCTCAAGCGCGCCGCGAAGCTCACGGTCAACGCGTCGCCGGAGCCGGTGAAGAAGGGCCGGACCATCACGGTCTCGGGCGCCCTGACGCGGGCGAACTGGGACACGAAGAAGTACGCGGGCTACACGAAGCAGTCCGTGCGGCTGCAGTTCAAGAAGAAGGGCGCCAGCGCCTTCACCACCGTGAAGACGGTGAAGTCGGACAGCAAGGGCAACTTGAAGACCACGGTGAAGGCGTCGGTGGACGGCACGTTCCGCTTTGTCTTCGCGGGTACGTCGACGACTCCGGCCGTGACCTCCGCGGGCGACGCCATCGACGTGCGCTGACGCCACACTTGGCCATCGCGAAGTGTGCGCAGCCGGTGAAGTGGTTGCGTACAACCCGTGATGCCTGTCGCATGTCTGATCCTGTGAGCCAACAGGCTCCTCGATCACCGGGGCCCCGCGTGACGATCCATGCACGCGGGGCCCCGCTTTCCAGTTGGGGAATCACATGCGCATACGTGCCACTGTGGGCGCGCTGACCGGCGCCCTTGCCCTCTCCGCCCTCGCCGTCCCGGCCGCGCACGCGGACGAGGCCGACGGCGACATCAAGATCACCAAGGTCGTGGTCAACGGCGGCAAGGACGTGGTGGTCGGCACCTCCGCCAAGAAGTTCACCGTCTCGGTCACCGCGACCGACCCGTCCGGCATCAGGGTGGCCGCCGCCGCGCTGTGGCACGGCCCGAACGTCGCGAACAAGGACGGCCAGCTGGTCTTCGACGGGGCCTCGGGCCTCGCGTGCGCCGAGGTGGACGGGGAGACCGCCACCTGCACGGGCACCGTCATCGCCGACCCGAAGAAGAACCTCAAGAAGAACTCCCTGGCCGACGACTGGAAGGTCTTCGCCTACGCGCAGTCCGAGGACGACGACATGACCGTCGTCGACTCGTACCCGACGAAGGTCCGCCTCCAGCGCGCCGCGAAGCTGACGGTCAACGCGTCCCCGGAGCCGGTGGAGAAGGGCAAGACGATCACGGTGGCCGGTGCGCTGACGCGCGCGAACTGGGACACGAAGAAGTACGCGGGCTACACGCAGCAGCCGGTGAAGCTGCAGTTCAAGAAGAAGGGCGCCGCGTCCTACACGACCGTCAAGACGGTCGCGTCCGGCACGAAGGGCAACCTGAAGACGACGGTGAAGGCGTCGGCCGACGGCACCTTCCGCTATGTCTTCGCGGGGACGTCGACCACCCCGGCCGTCACGTCGACCGGGGACTCCGTCGACGTACGCTGAGCCCCGCGCCCCAAAAGGGGCGCGGGGAACTGCGTGACAAGCCCCCACCGGCCCGCGGGGAAGAACCGCCCAAGGCCCAGGGGCCCGAGCTAGGCCGCGAAGCGGCGGTCGACCCAGCGGAAGGCGAACTCGATCGCCGCCGCCGCGACCGCCGCGATCGCGACCGCCGCCCACGGCATCGTCGTGCCGACCAGCTTCAGGGCGAAGAAGTCCTGGAGCCAGGGGATGACGAGGACGAGCAGGAAGCCGAAGCCCATGGCGGCGACCAGGGCGATGCGCCACCAGGTGTAGGGGCGGGCGATGATCGCCAGGACCCAGAGGGAGACCAGGAAGAGGGCCAGGGTGGCCGCGCTGGTCTCGGCCTCGCGGGCGCCCTCGCCGGTGTAGTGGTGGCGGGCCAGGAGGTACGTGGCGAAGGTGGCGACCGCCGCGATGATGCCGCCGGGCAGGGCGTAGCGCATGACCCTTCGGACGAAGTGCGGTTTCGCGCGCTCCTTGTTGGGGGCCAGGGCGAGGAAGAAGGCCGGGACGCCGATGGTGAGGGTGGAGAGCAGGGTCAGGTGGCGGGGGAGGAAGAGGTACTCCACCTGGGAGCAGACCACCAGCAGGGCGATGACGACCGAGTAGACGGTCTTGACGAGGAAGAGGGTCGCCACGCGCGTGATGTTGCCGATGACGCGGCGGCCCTCCGCGACCACCGAAGGCAGCGTCGCGAAGCTGTTGTTGAGGAGGACGATCTGGGCGACCGCGCGGGTCGCCTCCGAGCCCGAGCCCATCGAGACGCCGATGTCCGCGTCCTTCAGGGCGAGGACGTCGTTCACGCCGTCGCCGGTCATCGCGACCGTGTGGCCCTTGGACTGCAGCGCGCCGACCATGTCCCGCTTCTGCTGCGGGGTGACGCGCCCGAAGACGGAGTTGGCGTCCAGGGCCTCGGCCATCTCGTCCTGGTCGGTGGGGAGCTGCCGGGCGTCGACGGTGTTCTCGGCACCGGGCAGGCCGAGCTTGCCCGCGACGGCGCTGACGGAGACCGCGTTGTCGCCGGAGATGACCTTCGCCTGGACGTTCTGCTCCTCGAAGTACCGCAGGGTGTCCGCGGCGTCGGGGCGCAGGCGCTGTTCGAGGACGACGAGGGCGGTGGCGTGGGCGCCGGCCGCGATGTCGGGGGCGTCGAGGTCGCCCGCGGCGCGGGCCAGGAGCAGGACGCGCAGGCCCTGGTGGTTGAGGTGCTCGATCTCGTCGAGGGTCGGGTCGCCGGTGGGCAGCAGCACGTCGGGGGCGCCGAGCAGCCAGGTGGAGTTCTCGCCGTCGCCCTCGCTGAAGCTCGCGCCGCTGTACTTGCGGGCGGAGGAGAACGGCAGCGACTCCGTGCAGCGCCACTCGTCGCTGTCGGGGTAGGCGTCGATGATGGCCTGGAGGGAGGCGTTGGGGCGCGGGTCGGACTCGCCGAGGGCGCCGAGGACCTTGCGTACGTAACTCTCGTCGGACCCGTTGAGAGGGCGCAGCTCGGTGACGTCCATGCCGCCCTCGGTGAGCGTGCCCGTCTTGTCGAGGCAGACGGTGTCGACGCGGGCGAGGCCCTCGATGGCGGGGAGTTCCTGCACCAGGCACTGCTTGCGGCCGAGGCGGATCACGCCGATCGCGAAGGCCACGGAGGTGAGCAGGACAAGGCCCTCGGGGATCATCGGGACGATGCCGCCGACCGTGTAGGCGATCGACTCCTTGAAGTTGTCGTCCTTGACGACCAGCTGGGAGATGATCAGGCCGATCGAGGTCGGGACCATCAGCCACGTCACGTACTTGAGGATCGTGGAGATGCCCGAGCGCAGTTCGGAGTGGACGAGCGTGAAGCGGCTCGCCTCCTCAGCGAGCTGCGCCGCGTACGCCTCGCGGCCCACCTTCGTGGCCGTGAAGGCGCCGCCGCCCGCGACCACGAACGAGCCCGACATCATCTTGTCGCCGGGCTTCTTCAGGACCGGGTCGGCCTCGCCGGTGAGCAGGGACTCGTCGACTTCGAGGCCGTCGGCCTCGACCGTCTCGCCGTCGACCACGATCTTGTCGCCGGGGCCGAGCTCCACGAGGTCGCCTAGGACGATCTCGGAGGTGGAGATCTCGGCGGCCACGCCGTCGCGGCGGACCGTGGGTTTGGCCTCGCCGATGACCGCGAGGCCGTCGAGGGTCTTCTTGGCGCGCAGTTCCTGGATGATGCCGATGCCCGTGTTGGCGACGATCACGAAGCCGAAGAGGCTGTCCTGGATCGGCGCCACGAACAGCATGATCACCCAGAGCACGCCGATGATGGCGTTGAAGCGGGTGAAGACGTTGGCGCGGACGATCTCGGTGGTGGACCGGCTGCTGCGGACGGGTACGTCGTTGATCTCGCCGCGGGCGACCCGCTCGGCGACCTCGGCCGCCGTGAGGCCGGTGGCCCGTGCCGTCGGCGGCGCGACCGGGTGGACCGGGTCCAGCTCGGCGCCCGCGTCGATATGCGTCATGCAGACGACGGTACGGGGGGAGTGGGGGGTTCACCCCTTGAGTACCGGAAAGATCCGACCTCGGTAGGACGGGGTTTGCCCTCAGGTCGCATGCCGTACTGCCGACGTACTACACCGGCCCGGAGGCCTCCGACCGCGTCGGCTCGGCGGCGTCCGGCCGCTCCGGATCGGCGGTCTCCGCGGCCGCGGCCTGCGCGCGCTTGATCGCCGCGTCGCGCGAGCGGACGTACCAGATGCCGATGAGGCCGAGGCCGCCGCCGGCGAGGCACGTCCACACCCACCAGGTGATGTCGCGGTCGTCGAACCAGCCGTAGAACGGCATCTGCACGACGAAGAGGACGAACCAGAGGATCGTGCCGCCGGTGATGGTGGCGACGATCGGGCCCTCCAGGGGCTCCGGCGCCTCGTGCTTGGGTGTCCACTTCGCCATGACCCCCAGCTTAGTCGGGGCCGGTTCCGGCCTTCGGGGGACGCTCGGACCCCTTGTGCCACAAGGCTCTACGCGCGGAGATGGCCATTTCTCGTTCATGTATTCATACTGAAACGGCTTCTTAATGGCCAGTTGCTTTCGTACGAAGACACAATCTCGCGCAAGCGAAGACAACATCTCGCACAAGCCCGGCTCTTCCCGTTCAACAGAGGTCATGAGGTCCCGCATGTCCCCCTCGGCCAGCGCTCCGGTCGACGCCAAGCAGCCCCCGAACTCCCCGCAGGGCGGGCTCGACGGCTTCTTCAAGATCTCGGAGCGGGGCTCGACCCTGGCCAGGGAAGTACGCGGCGGCTTCGCCACCTTCTTCGCGATGGCCTACATCATCGTGCTGAACCCGATCATCCTCGGCAGCGCCAAGGACATGTACGGCCATCAGCTCGACAACAAGCAGCTGGTCACCGCCACCGTCCTCACGGCCGCGTTCACCACCCTGCTCATGGGCGTCATCGGCAACGTCCCGATCGCCCTCGCCGCGGGCCTCGGCGTGAACACCGTGGTCGCCCTGCAGCTCGCGCCGCGCATGTCCTGGCCGGACGCCATGGGCATGGTCGTCCTCGCGGGCTTCGTGGTGATGCTCCTGGTGGCCACGGGGCTGCGGGAGCGCGTGATGAGCGCCGTGCCGCTCGGCCTGCGCAAGGGCATCGCGATCGGCATCGGCCTCTTCATCATGCTGATCGGCCTCGTCGACGCGGGCTTCGTCTCGCGCATCCCCGACGCCGCGCACACCACCGTGCCGCTGCAGCTCGGCGGCGACGGTCACCTGAACGGCTGGCCGGTCCTGGTCTTCGTCCTCGGCGTGCTGCTCACGCTGGCGCTCCTGGTGCGCAAGGTGCCGGGTGCGATCCTGCTGTCCATCGTCGTCATGACGATTCTGGCCATGATCATCCACGCGGTCGCGGACGTGCCGTCCTGGGGCCTGACGACGCCGGAGTGGCCCGGCAACCCGGTCTCCACGCCCGACTTCGGCCTGGTCGGCGAGATCAGTCTGTTCGGCGGCTTCGACAAGGTCGGCGTCCTGACCGGCGTCCTGTTCGTCTTCACCGTGCTGCTGTCGTGCTTCTTCGACGCGATGGGCACGATCATGGGCATCGGCGACGAGGCCCATCTGACCGACGACAAGGGCAACATGCCCGGCATCAACAAGGTGCTCTTCGTCGACGGCATCGCGGTCGCCGCGGGCGGCGCCTCCTCCGCTTCGGCCACCACCTGCTTCGTGGAGTCCACGGCGGGCGTCGGCGAGGGCGCGCGGACCGGCCTCGCCAACGTCGTCACCGGCGGTCTCTTCGCCGTGGCGCTGTTCCTCACGCCGCTCGCCACGATGGTGCCCTCGCAGGCGGCCACGCCCGCGCTGCTCGCGGTCGGCTTCCTGATCCTGTCCGGCTCGATCGGCGCGATCGACTGGAGCGACTACACCATCGCGATCCCGGCGTTCGTGACGATGCTGATGATGCCGTTCACGTACTCGATCACGAACGGCATCGGCATGGGCTTCATCGCCTTCACCGTGCTGCGGCTAGCGGCCGGGCGGGGCCGTGAGGTGCCGGTCGCCATGTACGCGGTGTCCGCCGTGTTCGCCTTCTACTACCTGATGCCGGCGCTCGGTCTCACGTAGCGCCCCGAAGATCTCACGTAGCACCCCGAAGGGGCGCGGGCCGGGGGTGGGGCCCCGGCTGTGCCCCTGGGCGCCCCCTAGGCGTAGAACTTCTCCGTCGCCTCGACGGACGACTTGAACCGCTCGTCGAAGTCATCACGGATGAGCGTCCGGGCCACGTAGTCCTGGACGCTCATTCCCCTTTTTGCGGCGTGCTGCCGGATCCGGTCGAGCAGATCGCCGTCTATCCGCAGGCTGAGCACTGTCGATCCCATGAGGGACAGCGTTGCGGCCCTCTCGTGGGGGACGCCCGGCTTTCCGAATCCAGCTCACTCATTTGGGTGACTAAAGGGTTCTGTGTGCCAGATCACGGGCAACCCGGGCTTCTCCGTCCGGTAACCGAGTGGTCTTTAGTTAGGGTAATGAGTTACGCTAAAGAACATGCCGGACCTCTCCCATGGCGACAACGCTGCCGCCGTGAACTCGCTGCGCTCCGCCGTGATGCGCCTCTCCCGTCGACTCAAGCACCAGCGGGTCGACGAGTCGCTGAGCCCCACCGAGATGTCGGTGCTCGGCACCCTCGCCCGCTGTGGCAGCGCCACACCGGGTGAACTCGCCCGCAAGGAGCATGTGCAGCCGCCGTCGATGACCCGCATCGTCGCGCTCCTGGAAGCCAAGGGCCTGGTCAGGCTCGAACCGCATCCCGAGGACCGCCGCCAGAAGGTGGTGACCCAGACGGAGCAGGCCGAGGCCATGCTCGAAGAGAGCCGCCGCAAGCGGAACGCGTGGCTGGCAGGCCTCGCCGCCGACCTCGACGAGGACGAGTGGGAGGCGCTGCGCGCCGCCGCTCCGGTCCTGGAGAAGCTGGCCCACCTCTGATCCGACGCCAAGGAGGCGAACCCTTTTGAGTACGGGATCCGGAGCAGACTCCGCCCCCGCACCAACCGCCCTCGACACCACCGCCCGCCCCCACAAGACCTCGATGTTCAGCTCCCTCCGCATCCGGAACTACCGGCTGTTCGCGGCGGGAGCCGCCGTCTCCAACACCGGCACCTGGATGGCCCGCATCACCCAGGACTGGCTGGTGCTCAGCCTCACCGGTTCGTCCGCGGCCGTCGGTGTGACGACCGCGATGCAGTTCCTGCCGATGCTGCTCTTCGGCCTGTACGGCGGCGTCATCGCCGACCGGTTCGCCAAGCGGAACCTGCTCTTCGTCACCCAGGGCGCCATGGGCCTCGGCGGCCTCTTCCTGGCCGCGATGACGCTCTCCGGCCACGTCCAGGTGTGGCACGTCTACGTCACCGCGTTCTTCACCGGCCTGGTGACCGTCGTCGACAACCCGACCCGGCAGTCCTTCGTGTCCGAGCTCGTCGGCCCCGACCAGCTCCGCAACGCCGTCTCGCTGAACTCCGCGAACTTCCAGTCCGCGCGGCTCATCGGCCCGGCCGTCGCGGGCCTCGTCACGGCTGCCGTCGGCCCCGGCTGGGCGTTCCTCGCCAACGGCCTGTCGTTCCTCGCGCCGCTGACCGGACTCCTCCTCATCCGCACCGCCGAGCTGACCCGCAGCCCGCTCGCGCCGCGCGGCCGCAAGGGCCAGCTCCGCGAGGGCCTGAACTACGTCTCCCGGCACCCGGAGCTGATCTGGCCGATCGTGCTCATCGGCTTCATCGGCACGTTCGGCTTCAACTTCCCGATCTGGCTGAGCGCGTACGCCGACGACGTCTTCCACGGCGGCTCCGGCATGTACGCCCTGTTCACCACGCTGATGGGGGCGGGGTCCCTGATCGGGGCGCTGCTCGCCGCGCGGCGGCGCTCCTCCCGGCTGCGGATGCTCGCGGGCGCGGCCGGTCTGTTCGGTGTCGCGCTGATCGCCGTCGCCGCGGTGCCCAACGCCTACGTCTTCGCGGCGCTGCTCGTGCCCGTCGGCGCCATCGGGCTCACCGTCAACGTCACCGCCAACTCCTCGGTGCAGATGGCCACGGACCCTGAGATGCGGGGGCGGGTGATGAGTCTGTTCATGATGGTGTTCGTGGGCGGTACGCCCCTCGGCGGGCCCTTGTTCGGGTGGCTCACCGACGCGTACGGAGTGCGTGTGAGCTTTGCGCTCGGCGGGCTGATCGTGGCTGTCGCCGCGCTCGGCGTCGGCCTGATGCTGGCTCGCGCGGCCAACCTCCGGTTGAAGGTGGACCTGCGGCGGGGGCACCAGCATGTGCTGTTCGTCCCGCGGAGGGTGCCGGAGGCCGAGCGGGAGCTGACCGCTGTCGCGTGACTCGGCGGTGGCCCGGGCGGCCCGGGCGGAGACTTTCTGTCTCACCCGGGCCGCGGGTCTGTGGGGGCTGGTCGCGCAGTTCCCCGCGCCCCTTACGGGGCCCCACTCGGGTCGGGGTCAGACGCGGCGTTCCAGGACCTGGCCCGGCCACGTGCCGTCCTTCTCCGTGAAGGACTCCGTCCGCACGAAGCCGTTGCTCTCGTAGTACGCGACAAGGCGGCCCTCGTTGCCCGCGTAGCAGTCGACCCGGAGCAGGGAGATGCCCTTCCTCCGGGTCTCGGCCGCGGCGTGGGCGAGGAGCGCGCGGCCCACGCCCAGGCCGCGGAAGCGGTGGTCGGTGGCCAGGTAGTGGACGTACTGCTCGGGCTCGTCGACCGGGGGAACGTACGAGCCGGGGCCGTCGGTGAGCATCAGCATCCCCGCGGGCTCCCCGCCGACCTCGGCGATCCACGGCGAGCCGGTGGCCACGTACTTCTCGATCGCCTCGACGACCTTCGGGTTCCGCGACAGCGGCTCGGTGCCCCACTGCTTCGTCCGGCCCTGGGAGACCAGCCAGGCGACGGCGCTGTCGAGGATGGCGAGGAAGGCGGGGACGTCGCTGGGTCCGGCGGCGCGGATGCGTACGGAATCGGAGTGATCCAAATCGTCCATGGAGGCAGGCTAGTCGTATGAGACTTTTCGCGGCGGTGCTGCCCCCGGAGCCGGTGGCCGACGAACTGGAGGGTGTGGTGGCGGGGTTGAGGGAGCTGCCGGGCCCGGCCGGGGTGCGGTGGTCGAGCCGGGAGAACTGGCACTTCACGCTGGCGTTCCTGGCCGAGGTGGACGACGAGGTGGTGCCGGGGGTGTGCGAGCGCATGGAGCGGGCGGCGCGGCGCACGGCGCCGTTCGCGCTCTCCCTTCGTGGCGGCGGTCACTTCGGTGGCCGGGCGCTGTGGGCCGGGGCGGGCGGCGCGGTCGCCGAGCTGCGGATCCTGGCGGGCCGTGCGGAGGCGGCCGCGCGGAAGGCGGGCGTCACGATGACCGAGCACCGGCCCTACCGCCCGCACCTGACGCTGGCGCGCTCGCGCGGCGACGCGGACTTCACGCCGTACGTGGCGGCCTTGAGCACCTTCGCGGGCACCCCCTGGACCGTGCCCGAGCTGGTGCTCGTGCGCAGCAACCTGCCCACGAGCGGAGTGCCGGGGGAGCGGCCCCGGTACGAGGCGGTGGGGCGGTGGCCGCTGGGAGGCGCCGCGAAGGACGCGGACGCGGCCGGTTAACCTCGATGACGTGAACCCCAAGACCAGGAACCGGATCATGGCCGGTGTGCTCGTGCTGATGTTCGTCGTCGTGGCGCTCGCGGCGGCGCTCGGCCAATAGCCGAGGCCGCCGCGAGGGCGCGCGTGCGTCCTGCTGTTGTCACCGGGGTGAGGGCCTCTCACCGGGGCGACGATCCCCTTACCAGGCGAAGGCCTCCGGGGACGGGCCCGGGCCCGGGAAGATCTCGTCGAGCGCCAGCAGCACGTCCTTGCTCAGCTTCAGCTCGACGGCCCGCACGGCCGAGTCGAGCTGCTCCGCGGTGCGCGGGCCGACGATCGGTCCGGTGACACCGGGGCGGGTGAGCAGCCAGGCCAGGGCGACCTCGCCGGGGTGCAGGCCGTGCTTGTCGAGCAGGTCCTCGTACGCCTGGACCCGCTCGCGCGTCGCGGGGTCGGCGAGGGCCGACGCGGCCCGGCCCGAGGCGCGCCGTGAGCCCTCGACCTCCTTCTTCAGGACGCCGCCGAGCAGTCCGCCGTGCAGCGGGGACCAGGGGATGACGCCGAGGCCGTAGTCCCGCGCGGCGGGCAGGACCTCCATCTCGGCGCGGCGCTCCGCGAGGTTGTACAGGCACTGCTCGGTGACCAGGCCGTAGCTGCCGCGGCGGGCGGCCAGCTCGTTCGCCTGGGCGATCTTGTAGCCGGGGAAGTTGCTGGAGCCCGCGTACAGGATCTTGCCCTGCTGGACGAGGACGTCGACGGCCTGCCAGATCTCCTCGAACGGGGTGTTCCGGTCGATGTGGTGGAACTGGTAGACGTCGATGTAGTCGGTCTGCAGGCGCCTGAGGGAGGCCTCCACGGAGCGGCGGATGTTGACCGCCGAGAGCTTGTCGTGGTTCGGCCAGGGGGCGACGCCGTCCGGCGTCATGTTGCCGTACACCTTCGTGGCGAGGACGACCTTGTCACGGCGGTCGCCGCCCTGCGCGAACCAGGTGCCGATGATCTCCTCGGTGCGGCCCTTGTTCTCGTGCCAGCCGTAGGTGTTGGCGGTGTCGAAGAAGTTGATGCCCGCGGCGAGCGCGGCATCCATGATCGCGTGACTCTCCGCCTCCCCGGTCTGCGGCCCGAAGTTCATCGTGCCGAGAGTGAGGCGGCTGACCTTGAGTCCGGTGCGGCCGAGCTGTGTGTACTTCATGGGGGTCAAGGCAACGGGGTGGAGTGTGCTCTAGGCAAGGGGTTATGGGGGAGGGGGGTGGTCAGTCGCGGGGGAAGCCGTCCGTTCTCAACAGCATGTCGACGGGCGTGCCGGTCAGGTCGACGTCGTAGCCGAAGGCGAACGTGAGGTCGCTGGCGTAGTTGCCTTCCTTGGGCTGGGTGTAGAGGTGACACTCGCCCTTGTACGGGTCCACGATCAGATATGCAGGGACCTCGGCTTCTGCGTATGTCGCCTTCTTGGGGCCATAGTCGTTCAGTGCGGTGCCCCTGGAGATGACCTCGGCGATGAATTCGACGTCCCTGTAGTCCCAGCCGCGCTTGAGACTCCACTTCGCCCCGTCGCGTAGTTTCGCCACGTCCGGACAGAACGCGTTCTGTTCGCCGGGAAAGTCGATGCGCACATCGGACAAGGTCTGCACATCCATCCCGAACCTGTCTTCCAGTGCTCGGGTGATCCTGCGAATGATGTGCCAGTGAGTGCTCCTTTGCGGCGTCATGAAGACGGCTCCCTCGACGATCTCTACTCGAAAGCCTTCGAGGAAGTGGTCTCGTCCGAACGCCTTGAACAACCGGTCCAAGTCATCCTTGTCGCCGCGCTCTGCCATCTCGATCCTGTCGGTCTCTACGACGGTCATCGTGGCGCTCCTCCCCTGCCGCCTCCTGTCGAGTGCGGCCGCGCAGTACAACGATACGCACGGAGCCAACGTCACGCCCCGCCCAGCCACCCCGCCGCGTCCAGCCGGAACGCCTCCGGGGGGACGACCGTGCGCAGGTCGTCCTCCAGGGCGTGGACGCGGTCCGGGCCGAGCGTCCGCGTCCACTCCGCCCGCAGCTCGTCGAAGACCGCCGCCGAGCGGGCCAGGGCGTCCAGGCCGTGCGGGGTGAGGCGGACCAGTTTGCGGCGGGCGTCGGCCGGGTCGTCGGCGCGCTCGGCGTACCCGAGGGCGACGAGGCGGTCCACGGTCTTGCCCGCGGCCTGCTTGGTGACGCCGAGCCGCCGCCCGATCTCGCTCGCGCTCGCCCCGCCCGCGCCGACGGCCTGCATCGCGAAGCCGTACGCCGGGCGCAGGTCGGGGTGGCCCTGGCGGGCCAGCTCGGCGTGCAGGCGGTCGATGAGGGTGCGGAACCCGGCGAAGAGGAGGAGGGGCAGCTCGTAGCCGGGGCGGTCAGGGGGTGACCCCTTCCCTTTTTCGACAACCTGGTTTACCTTCTTGTCGTCAACCATGTTGTCTATTTTAGGGGGGCGGGATGTTCACCGCACACACCGTGGAGACCGCGCCGGAAGACTCCCGGGCCGCCATGGAGGACGTCGTACGCGCCTTCGGCGTGCTGCCGGACGCCGTCGCCAAGCTCGCCGCCTCGCCCGAACTGCTCACCGGGTTCCTGGAGTTGAGCGAGAAGTTCGAGTGCACGACGCTGGACCCGCTGGCCCGCGAGACCGTCGTCATGACGATCGCCGTGCGCAACGACTGCCATGTGTGCGTGCACCTGCACACCGGCAAGCTGCGCAAGCTCGGCGCCGACGCGGCGCTCGTGGCCGCGCTCCGGGAGGGCGGGGAGCTGCCCGAGGGGCACGAACGCCTCGAAGCGGTACGGCAGTTCACGCTTCGGGTCGTCGAGCGCGCCGGTGGCGTGGACGACGCCGACGTGAAGGCGTTCCTGGCGCACGGCTATACGGAGCGCAACGCCCTTGAGGTCGTCATGGGCATCGGTACGTACACGATGTCGACCCTCGCGAACCGGCTGACGGGCGCCGTCTGAGCCACGGCCCCGCCACGGCCCCGGTGACTGGTGACCGGCGACCGGCAACCGGTCAGGATTCGAGAAGCGCCGGTCACCGGGGCCGCAGTTAAATGACGGACATGGACATCACCATTCACACCACGGCCCTTCCGCACACCGACCCGGACGCCTCCGTCGCCTTCTACCGCGACGCCCTCGGCTTCGAGGTCCGCACGGACGTCGGCCAGGGCACGATGCGCTGGATCACCGTCGGCCCCGCCGGCCAGCCCGACATGTCCATCCTGCTCGCGCCGCCCGCCGCCGACCCCGGGATCACCGAGGACGAGCGTCGCGTCATCGCCGAGATGATGGCCAAGGGCACGTACGGCTGGATCCTGCTTGCCACCCACGACCTCGACGGCACCTTCGCGAAGGTCCAGGCGGCCGACGCCGAGGTCGTCCAGGAGCCCACCGAACAGCCCTACGGCGTGCGCGACTGCGCCTTCCGCGACCCCGCGGGCAACCTCATCCGCATCCAGGAACTCCAGGGCTGAGAGGGGCTGCCCCCATGTGCCGTCCCGAGTGGGCACGCGCGCTGACCGCCGCGTACGTCGCAAGCGAGACCAGCGAGTCCCGTGAGATCAGCGAGATCAGTGACATCAGCGAGATCCGTGAGAGAGGAACCGTCATGGCTGCCGCGAAGAAGACCGCCAAGAGCCCCGCTGTGAGCACCGCCGCCACCGAGAAGATCGGGAAGACCGGGACGACCGAGGCGACCGGGACGACCGAGGTGGCCGAGAAGCACGAGGGGTTCACCGAGGAGGAGCGCGCGGCCATGAAGGAGCGCGCCAAGGAGCTGAAGGCGTCCTCGCGGCGCGGCTCCCGCTCGGCCAAGTCGGCCAAGGCGGACGGTGAGAGCGATGTGCTGGCGAAGATCGCCGAGATGCCGGAGGCGGACCGCGTCCTCGCGGCCCGCGTCCACGAGATCGTCAAGGCGAACGCGCCGGAGCTGACGCCCAAGCTCTGGTACGGGATGCCCGCTTACGCCAGGAACGGCAAGGTCCTGTGCTTCTTCCAGGCCGCGCACAAGTTCAAGTCGCGCTACGCCACGCTGGGCTTCAGCGACGAGGCGACCGGGCTCGACGACGGCACCATGTGGCCGACCGTGTTCGCCTTGACGACGCTGACGGCCGCCGACGAGGCCCGGATCGGGCAGCTCGTCAAGACGGCGGTCAACTGAGGCGGCCCCTCCGCGACGTGCCCCCTCCTCAGCTGATGGCCCCCCACCGGCGCCCCGCGGTGTTGTACATGTACCGGGGCAGGCCCTCGATGGCGCTGGTGCGGAACGGGCGGCCGTCGTCGTCGATGCGCACGGTGCCCTTGCGGCCCTGGGAGGACCAGTCCAGCTCCAGGTACCAGCGGCAGTCGCACGAGCTGGTCGTGGCCGTGACCAGCAACACCTCGGGGTCCTTCGCCGAGACGCGGTAGGGCATGCGCACGGCCGGGATCGGCGTGCCGGAGTCGCTCCCGGGGACCGCGCGGGCGATGGGACGGTCCTTGTCCAGGTCCACGGCGAAGGACCGGGGGGTGACCGCGCCGCCGCATCCCTGGTCCATGGCGTACACGTTGCCCTCGACCGGCGTCGTACGGCCGACCACGCGCACGCGCAGCGCCTCCAGTACGACGGCCGTGTCGCTGCGGCCCTGCACCGACAGTTGGACGAGCGTCTCGCCGCCGTGCACCGCGCCCTGTGTCGCCGCCCAGGGCGCCGCGTCCTGCGGGACGGGGGGAGGGGGGACCTGGCTCGGCGGCTTGGTGACGACGTAGTCGTGATCGCAGCCGAGCATCCAGGCCTGGGAGTTGACGGTCCAGGTGAGCGGCTGTCCGGCAGGCTGTTGGCCGCGGGGCGGGGCGGATGTCGCGCCGGGCGGGCGCGAGGTGCCCGGCTTCTTCTTCGAGTTCTTCGGGGCCTTCGAGTTCTCCGGGTCGCCGGAGTCGGAAGGCCGCTCGGTGGCGGGGGCGGTGCCGCTCGGGCCGGGTGAGGCGCCCCGTCGCTCCGGCGCCGCGGCCTCCGTCGTACCGGCGGCCCGGTCAGGACCGTCGGCGGAAGCCCGCCGCGCGTCCGGCAGTACGGAGAAGGCCCCGAGCGTCGCGAGTACGGCACAGGCTGAGGCCAGCCCGACCACGAGACGTCTGCGGCGGTACCAGGGGCGGCGCGGGGGCGAGGGCGAGGGCGCGCCGGGCGGTTCGGACGGTCCGGGCGTGGGGGCCGTTTCGACGACCGGGCTGCCGGTGGGCTTCGGCTCCGCGTCCGGCGTGGTGACCGGGCCGCCGTCGGCCTTCGGCTCCGCGTCCGGCCTGGTGACCGGGCCGCCTTCGGCCTTCGGCTCCGCGTCCGGCGTGGTGACCGGGGCGCCGTCGGCCTTCGGCTCCGCCTCCGGTTCGGCGGTGCCCTCCACTTCCGTGTCCGCTTCGTCCGCCGCTTCGTTCACGGCTCGTGCCGCCGTGGCGTCGGGCGCGCTCTCCGCCGCTCCCGCCGTACGAGGCCGACGGCGGGCTGCCACGGCCAGGAGCCAACGGCGGTGGAGTTCCAGGCGTTGCTCCGCGGACGCCCCGCACAGGGCCGCGAAGCGTTCCACGGGGGCGAAGTCGAGCGGCACCGCGTCGCCCGCGCAGTAGCGGTGCAGCGTCGAGGTGTTCATGCCCAGGCGGCGGGCCAGCGAGCCGTAGCTCCGGTCCGTGCGCTCCTTCAGCGCCCGCAGCAGCGCCGCGAACTCCGCCACCTTGTCGATGCCGTCGCCGCCGCCGTCGTCGTCCTGTGCCGACACGGGTCCCCCGTCCTCGTACGACCCCCACCCGGCCCGGGACGGCATCCCAGGCACCCATGTACCTGCACGTCAGACGGGCTGGGATGGTTCCACCGTGCCCGATCGGCCGCAGGTTGTTGCGCTCGGCCGCCGTGACCGCTGATGCTCTTGGTGCCGTACCGATCAGGCCCGTACCGATCAGGCCCGTACCGATCAGGCCCGCGCCGACCGGTCGACCTCGTCGCGGCATCCACGTCCACGCACTCACCCTCGGGGGAACACCCATGTCCATGCGCATCCGAACGGGCGCTTGCTCCGCACTCGCCGTCGTCGCCCTCGCGGCGGGCGCGGTCCTCACCGCACCGGCCGCCGGCGCCGCGCCGAAGGCCGCCGCGCCCAAGTTCCTGTCGGCGTCCCAGCTGCCGCCGCACCCGACGTCGTCGTGGACCGCCGGGCCGGTCAAGGACGGGTTCCCGGAGGGGCTCGGCGTCTGCGTGAGCACGGAGGGCGTGCCCTCCTACGACTACCGGCACCGGGAGTTCCGCACCGACCTGGACACCAACGCCGTGCAGTTGACCGTCGTGGCGGACACGGCCGCCCACGCCAAGGCCCTGGCGAAGCACTACGACGACCTGATCCGCACCTGCGCCGACCGCATCGAGCAGGGCTCGCCCGACGTCAAGGCCAAGGGCCGGGACTACGGCAAGCTGCCGGTCGAGGAGGGCGCCCGCGTCCGCGGCCTGCACACCGAGTCGTCCGGGGGCGCCACCGACGTCGCTCTGTTGTCGGTCGGGCGGGACGGCAGGACCGTCACCGTCGTGCAGTGGGGACAGATGGGCGACTTCGGGGACGCGCCCGTGACCGCCTTCAAGAAGACCACGAGCACGGCCGTCAACAAGCTGTACTGACCGGGCGGCCACCGGAAGCAGGGACGGCCACCGGAAGCAGGGACGGCCACCGGAAGCGGGGGCGGCCACCGGAAGCGGCCGGGGCCGTCCTCCCGCCACGGGGGGTGGGAGGACGGCCCCGGCCGCGTCATGCCTCAGGGCGGGGACCGTCACGAAACGGGCTAGCCCAGAGAGGCCCACTGCTTCCAGTACTGCGCCTCGCCGAACGCGACCCGGTTGCCGAACGTCCCGTTCCCCTTGCCCGCGTTGAGCCACAGGCGGCCGCTCGTGTCGCGCGCCAGCAGGTCGTGCTTGCCGTCGCCGTTGACGTCACCTGCGCCGATGACGTCCTTGTACGAGGCGCCCCAGTCCTTGAAGACGCGGACGCGGTCCTTGAGCTTGCCGGTGCGCAGGCCGTCGTAGCGCCACAGCTCGCCGGACTTGTCGCGGGCGAGGACGTCGCCGATGCCGTCGCCGTTGAGGTCGCCCGCGCCGATGACGCGGGTGTAGCCGGTCCAGGCGGAACGGATCTTCACCCGGGGCTTGAAGGCGCCCGCGCCGTCCGTGCCGTCGTGGGCGTACAGGTACACGTCCCCGGTGGCCTTGTCGCGAACCAGCAGGTCCGGGCGGCCGTCGCCGGTCTGGTCGCCGCTCGCGAGGAGCGTGTCGTACTTGCTCCAGTCCCGGGCGAGGCGCTTGTACGGCGAGTCCGGCGTGGGCAGGCCGCCGCACACCGGGGTGTAGAGGCGGGCCTCGCCGTCGGGCAGCCGCACGATCAGGTCGTTGCAGCGGTCCCCGTCGGCGTCGCCGAACGGCACGACGCGCGCCTTGTCGTCCCACGGGGAGGCGTAGAACGTCTCCGTGGGGTTGGTGGTGTCACCCGTGTACAGCTTCATCGAGTCGCTGAGCGACAGGCCCACGACGTCCCCTCGGGAGTCGTCGGCGTAGTCGTGCCACTTCGGCTCGGCGCGGGTGCCCGTGGTCGCCGTGTACGCGGCGCGCTTGCCGTCGGCGGTCTGCTGCGCCCACACCGCGACCGGGCGGCCCTTGTCGTCGACGGCCACGGAGCCCGTGCTCGTGCTGTCCTTCGTCTGCGCGCTGAGCGTGCGCGGCTTGGACAGGTCGCCGTCCTTGACGGTCTGCGCGACGAAGTCCCTGCGGACCGTGCGGCCGAGCTCGAAACGCCGCTGGGTGTACGTGACGACGGCCGTGCCGTCGGCCGTGGCCGCGGCGCCCAGCGAGTCGGCGTCGACGTACGGGGCGAGCTTGCGGGTCGCGCCCCAACTCCCCTTGTCGGCAGGGCGGGTGGCGACGCCCGGGGTGTCCTTGCCGATGAAGCCGACCGCGGTGACGTCGCCGTCGGGGGTGGTGAGCAGTTCGGCGGGCGCGTACGCCCGTGCCCCCACCCCGGTCTGCTCGACCGTGCCCCACTCGGCCGCCCCGGCCGTCTTGCGGGCGTAGTCGCCGCCCGCGAGCAGGTGGAACCCGCCCTTCGGGTGGGCGGCGAACGCGACCTTCTTCGGCTTCTCGCCGAGCTGCGGCAGGTCGCGCGGCGCGCTCCAGGAGGAGCCGTCGGCCGCGGGCTTCTCCAGGAACTTGTAGTGCCACTTGTACGCCGACGGGTCCGGGTCGACGCCGTCGCCGGTGTAGTAGCTGTTGCCGCCCCAGATCACGCCGACGGTGCCCGTGGGGTCGACGGCGACGCGCAGGTCCCACAGGACGTAGTTGTAGACGTTGTCCTCGCGGACGATCGGGTCGGGGAGCTGGTCGAGCGTCTTCGGCGCGGACCACTCGCCGTCCGGGCCGGTGCGGTCGACGACCGTCAGGCGGTGCTCGGCGTCCATCCACGCGACGGCCTGGTGGCCCTTGGCGTTGGTGGCGAACGTGGTCAACTGCGTGCGCGCGTGCGCCCAGTCGCGGGCGAGCGTGCCGGTGGTGACGTCCTCGGCGGGCCCGAAGTCCTTGCCGTCGGCGGCGAGCCGGGACAGCTTCAGGGTGCGGCTGCCGCCCTCGCCCGCGTCGGTCCACGACAGCAGCGAGACCGCGCCGTCGTCGGTGCGCTGGAGCGTGGCGCCGCCCGGCGCGGCGACGGCGGTGCCCCATGTGGTGCTGCCCGCGGGCCGCACCGCGAGGACGGTCTTGCCGTCCTGCGTGAACAGCCCGGCGACCGTGCCGCCCGAGGTCGCCTTCAGGTCGACGACGCCGGTGACACCGGGGAGTTCCTTGGGCGCGGCCCAGGGGCCGGGTCCGGCCGGGACGGCGTTCGCCGACGTGGGCGCGTTCGCTGGCGTGGGCGCCTTGGTGGCGGTGGTGGTGGGTGCGGTGGGCGTGGCCGCCTGGGCGCCCGGTGCGGCGGCGCCCAGGGCGAGGGCGGAGATGAGGGCGCCGCCCAGGAGGGCCGAGGTGGCCGTGCCGCCGACCTTGGTGACGCTGCCGCCCCCGCTGGATCTGTCGCTTCTGCTGGATCTGCTGGTCATGGTCAGCCCGCCATCCGGTAGCCGAAGTTGCCGCCGGTCGCGGGGCCGCCGACCGTGCCGAGGTGGAAGCTGGTGGCGCCCTCGCCGGTGACACCGGTCGCGCCGGTGGCGAGCTTCCAGACGCGGCCCTTGAAGCCGTCCTCGCCGTTGCCGCCGACGTACAGCTCCGTGGCGCCGTCGGTGCCCGAGCCGACCACGGCCACCGAGGCGCCGAAGTGGTCGTCCTTCTCCGAAGTGCTCGGTATGCCACGGGAGTTCTGCGTGAACGACGCGGCGCCCGTCGTGGTGATCCCGTCGGCGCCGCCGCGCAGCACCGTGATGGCGCCCGAGCCCGTGGCGGCGGGGTCGGAGCCGGTCTCGTACGAGGCGCCGATGATCAGGTCTCCGTAGCCGTCGCGGTCGGTGTCGCCGATGGCGAGCGACGAGCCGAACTTGTCGCCCGCCTCCTCGACGCCGGGGACGCCCGCGCTGGCCTGCGTGTACTCGCGGGACTTCAGGGTGGTGCTGACGCCGTCCTTGCCGCCGTACGTCACATAGACCTTGTTCTGGCCGGCGTAGCCGGTGACCAGGTCCTGGTAGCCGTCCTTGTTCAGGTCGCCGAACGCGGAGGGCATGGAGTCCTCGCGCCGGTACGGGCCGCCGAACTCGCTGCCCTTGACCCAGCCGTCGGCGGAGCCCTTCAGTACGAACCCGCCCGGTTTGCCGCTGCCGAGGACGACGCCGCCGCTGGCCACGACGTCGTCGATGCCGTCGCCCGTGAGGTCGCCCACGTACACCGTGCCGATGACGAGCTTGTCCTCCTTGTCCACGGCGCGGTGCCACACCCCGGCGGGCTTGCCCGTGGTGCGGTTCAGCGGGCCGAGCAGGGCCGTGACGCCGTAGGAACGGCCGTCGGCCGCGCGGCTCACGAAGTCGTCGACGCCGTCGCCGTTGACGTCACCCACGCCCATGCCGCCGCCGAGCAGCTTCGGCGAGGCCGAGGTGTAGTTGCCGGGCGGCAGTTCGGTGCCCTCGCCGGTGATGCCGTCCTTGCTCCCCCACAGCACCATGTTCTTCTGGAGCCAGTGCACGACCAGGTCGTCGTACCCGTCGCCGTCCAGGTCGCCCGCGGCGCTGACCTCGCGCCACTTCGCGTCCGCGACCGGCTCGCCCGGGACGCCCGGCGTGGCCTGGCTGAGAATGCCCGCCGTCTCGTACTTCAGGCCCGTCGCCGAGCCGTACGCCACGGTGACGACGCCCGCGCGCTTGATGTCGCCGACGGTGGCGGTGTGGGCGCCGATGGCGAGGTCCTGGTAACCGTCGCCGTTGAAGTCGGCCTTGTCGCCCCCCTGCGTGGCCTGCCGCTCCGGCTTGGCCTGCTGGCTCTGCTTCTTCTGTACGTCTGCCGTCGGTGCGGCCGGGGCGGCGGATGCCAGTCCTGTCGTTCCGACGAGGGCGGCCGCGCAGACGGCGGCCGCGGTGAGCGCTCTGCGGCGCATGTGGTCCCCCCACTTCCCATGGCGGACCGGGCGAACCGGAGGTCCGGTTGCCCGGAATAGCCGCCAAAAGATCAAATCCAGCCAGATGATAAGCGGAGATGGGCGGGAACGCTCACGTCCGTTTCCCGTACATCAGGCGCCGCAGCAGGGTCTCCGCGGGGCCGCGCTTCCCCCGTATCTCCAGGGCGTACGCCCCCGCGACCGTCACCAGCCACACCCCGAAGGCGAAGAGCGCCATGGTCGCGCTGGTCAGGTGCTCGCCGAGGCCGAGGCCCCAGGCGGCGAGGATCGGGGCGAAGAGGAGGGAGTGGGTGAGGTAGCAGGAGAGGGAGCGCTTGCCGACGGCGGAGATCGCTGTGATGGCGGTGGCGACCGGGGTGGAGGTGACCGTCGCAGCCGTGGCCGTCGCCTTCGTGTCCGCCGCAGCCGCTGTGTCCGCCGCAGCCGTCGCCGCCGCTGTCGCCGGGCCCGGCTTCGCTCCCCGCTGCCGCTCCTGCCGCCGCGTCCACCAGTGCACGAACAGGGCCACCACCGCCACATAGCCCAGACCGGCCGCGCTGCCCGTGACGTCCCGCAGCGCCGTCAGCGCGCCCGTCTCGCTCTCCGCGTCCGGCGGTACGTCCAGCGCGCCCACGTGCGCCAGGGCCGAGGGAAGTCCACCCAGCCAGCCGACCGCGATCCCGATCACCGCCGTGCCCCGCAGCAGCTTCAGGTGCTTGCCTGGCTCCTCCAGGATCCGGCGCCGAGCCGCCCAGAAGCCCACCAGGAAGATGAAGCCACCGCCGGTCACGAACACGAGTGGTGCGGCCAGGCCCACCAGGTAGAAGGCGGTCGTCATGCGCGTGCCCGCCGCCGCGAGCCAGCTCTCCTCGCCCGCCCCGTACGCCTCGCTGCCCGCGTCGGCCCCCGCGTCCCCCAGCGAGCCCAATTCGCCCTGGAACGCCGCCGTCACGACCGGCTGCAGCGCCGCCGCGACGGTCACCGTCACGGATAGCCAGATCCACCACTTCAGCGCCCGGTCCCCGCGCCGCAGGAACACCCAGCCGAGGCCCAGGCTCAGCAGCCCGTAGAACCCGACGATGTCGCCCGCCATCAGCAAGCCCGCGTGCGTCAGCCCTATGACCATCATCCACAGGCTCCGCTTGCGCAGCAGCGCGGCCGCCTTCCGCTCCGACGTGCCGCTCGCCGTCTGGCGCAGATACAGCTGCATCATTCCGTACCCGAACAGGAACGCGAACAGCGGATAGATCCGGAGGTCCAGGCCCACGATCATCGCGAACTGCACCGTGTGGTCCAGCCAGCCGCCGTTCACCGGCTGCCACCCGGACGGCCCGTGCTCCGCGTTCCACAGGTGGAACGCCGTGTTCGACATCGCGATGAACAACAGCATCAGGCCCCGGGCCAGGTCTGGTGCCAGGGCTCGCTCGGTTGCGCGGACCCCTGTCGGGCGGGGGGCCACGGGACGGGTCGCCTCGTCGGCGGCGGTCTCGGCAGCGGTGTCGGACGTCATGCTTCGACGCTATGGCTGGCCCCTGGGCCTGGCGTCAGCCGATCGGCTATGTACGGGTACCCAAAGGTGAGTGTGCGGTGAGGAAGGCGGTCCAGGTGGCGGGGTGGAGGTGGAGGATCGGACCGGTTGGGTTCTTGGAGTCGCGTATGTGGATCGTGGCAATTGCTCTGGCCACCTCCACGCACTCGCCGCCCTGTTCGCTGCTGTAGGTGCTCCTGAACCACTGCAGGTCAGCGCTCATAGCTCGCGTGCCACCTGTTCGATGTGATCTGCGGACTCGTCAGGCGTCATAGCCTGAGCCCGCAGAATCCCATATTTGCCGAACAGGTGACTCACGTCTGGTTGTTCGGCCACGAAGAAGCCGTGGCCCTGTCCTTCCAGGTAGGCGAGTTGGCGGTGCTCGATGGTCTCCAGCAGAATCATGGGACCGCTCAACCCTGCATGGGTCTGGCGAGCGTGCGGCATCACCTGCAACTCGACGTTGCACAAGCGGCTGACGTCAAGCATGTGGTGCAGCTGCTCCTTGAGCGCCTTGGGGCCGCCGAGCGGTCGGGAGAGCGTGGCCTCTTCCAGTACGAAACTCACGACCGGCGCGGGCTTGCGTCGTAAGACTCGCTGGCGCTCCAACCGGGCAGCCAAGCGCGCTTCCACCTGCTCGTCCTCCCTCGGCGGGCAGCACTGACAGTTGAAGATCGCCCTTGCGTATACCTCGCTCTGGAGCAGCCCTGGAATTACGTGGGTCGCGTACATGTGGATCGCCGTGGCTTGAGACTCCTCGGCCGCGTACTCCTCGAACCATGAGGGGAACCGTTCGACCTTCAGCTCCTTGGCGGCAGCCAAAAGTGCACCTTGTGCACCCAGGACATCGTCCGCGATCTCCACGAACTGTCCCTTCGGCGGCCGCTCTCCCCGCTCCACCATGGCCACTTGCGACTTGGAGTACTTCACGTACGCCCCGAGGCCGTCCTGGGTCATCCCGGCCCGCTCCCGGAAGAAGCGCAGCAACGCGCCGAACATCTTGAGGTTCCCCGAACCTCGTTCACCGGAGTGCACAGCGACCTCCTCGGGTGCACAGCAGAGCACAGCCTCTACCAGGCCCTGGTCACAGTATGTGAGCAGCCGTAAGCATTTGCTCCATGAACCTGGAAAATCCCCCCACCCTCGTCCACCCCTGGATCCCGGCCCACGGCCACGCCCTGCGCCACACCGGAATCCACTTCGACGCGATCCGGATCCCCGGCGCGCTGGGCGACCAAGTCGCGTACGAATTGATCCAGTTCACCGACTTCAAGGCGGGCCCGATCATCCGCGAGGCGGCGGGCGCCCGGAACATGTACTTCGTGCTGCGCGCGGGCACGGCGGCGCTGCACGTCTGGCGCGGTGGGGCCCGGGTCCTTGGCCGCGACGGCCGGGGCGTCGCCTTCGTCGGCGTACCCGCCCTGGACGGCAACACCTGGCCACTTGACTGGCGCTCGCTGCCGACGTGGGAAGCGCCGTTCGTGGAGGGGGAGTTGCTGCAACAAATGGTGGAGCGGGTGTTGGCTACGGTACGGTGACCGCGTCATCACGCTCTGTGCAGTAGCGCGCATGGAGCGGTCCTCGGAGGTGCTAGCAACACCACCCGAGGACCTTCACCACCGACTGGATCATGGAGTCCATCGGGATGCTCAGGCATGCTATCGCGCCCTCGCGGCGCTACACGAAGGCTTCGCACGACGTCGTACGGCATCCGTACCTGAACAGCGACGCGAAGATCCTGCTCCTGTACGTGCAGGGGCTCCCGGACGCGGACGCGTCGGCCAGGTCGCTGAGCGAGCACGCGGCTCGCCTCGGGATCACGGGACGGGCCTACCAGCGGGCCAAGCAACTCCTCGCCGACGGCGGCTATTTGCACGAGTGGCGTTGGCAGGGGGAGCGGGGGCGCTGGATCACGGACCAGTTGCTGGCGAACGTCACTCTCACGCGTGAGGGGGCGGGGGTGGTTCGGGAGGGGGGTTGCCCGGAGCAGCCGGAGCAGCCGGAGCCGTTGGCGTCGCCCGTGCCGTCCGTGCCTCCGAGTACGCAGCGACGGACGGTCGGTCGGCCGAGGGGTCGGGAAGTCGGTGGCTCTTACCCGGACAAGAACGTGGGGGAAGATCCTTCCCACCTCCCACCCGAAGGGGAGCCGACCGCTGAGCCGGACGGGTCGTCGCCGTCGTCCGAGCCGGAAGTCGCGGAGGCGGAGCGGGTGTTGCTGTCGCTGCGGCACGCCAGTCGGGAGCTGCTGTTGGGGGTGCGGGAGGCCCGGGGCCTCGCGGACGCGGCGGCGGAGTGGCTACGGAGGGGTGTTTCGGCGGCGGAGTTGCGGGTGGTGCTGACGGCCGGGTTACCCGTGGAGGGCGTGCGGTCGGCTGTCGGCTTCGTACGGCATCGGCTGGAGCGGAAGCTTCCGGCTGTGGCGGAGATGGCGCCCCGAGCTGGGGTTGGGGTGCTCGTGACGTGCGAGGGCCCCGGGGACGAGCACGTGTTCCGGCGGGTGGGCGAGGAACGGGAATGCGGGCGCTGCCGGGTGGAGCGGGCTGAGGCGGACGCGGGCGTCACCGGGCAGGTGTGGGCTGCGCACGGGGTGTCGTGGAGGGAGCGGGTCGCGGGGGTGGCCTTGGGGGTCGTCGGGGAAGTGGAGTGAGGGGAGAGCCGGTGAGGGGTGATGCTCCCCGACTGGGCACAAGCCGTTACTCCGGGGGGTTTTCGGGGCTGGCTTCGCGGCGGATGGCTTCGGCTTCTTGGGGGCGGCCGGTCTGGGTCAGGAGTACGGCGAGGTTGTTCGTGGCGTGGTGGTGGCCCAGGCCGTGGGCCTGGCGGAAGAGGACTTCGGCTTCCTCGGTACGCCCGGACTTGGCCAGCAGTGTGGCGAGGTTGTTCGCGGCGGTGAGGAAGCCGTTGCCGTGGGCGTGGCGGTAGAAGCTCTCCGCCTCTTCGAGGCGACCGGTCTCGGCCAGCAAGATGGCGAGGTTGTACGTGGCGGAGAGGAGGCCTCTGTCGTGGGCGTGGCGGTAGAGGGTTTCGGCTTCGTCGGCGCGGCCGGACCGGTGCAGCAGTGTGGCGAGATTGTTCGTGGCGATGAGATTGCCTTTGCCGTGGGCGTGGCGGTAGAGGGTTTCGGCTTCGTCGGTGCGGCCGGTCCTTTTCAGGAGTACGGCGAGGTTGTTCGTGGCGCTGCGGTGGCCCAGACCGTGGGCTTGGCGGTAGAGGGCTTCGGCTTCCTCGGTGCGGCCGGACTTGCCCAGCAGGACCCCGAGGTTGTACATGGCTCGCCTGTCGCCCTTGTCGGCCAGCGGCCGTACGCCTTCCTCCGCGACGTGGAGCGCGCCGCCCCGGTACGCGCTCGTCGCGACAGTGGCGCGCTCGTCATCGTTGGCCGCCTGCGCCAGCGCCGTCTCCCGTACCCAGTCCGGCACCTCCGACTCCGCCCCGTCCACGAGATAGTCGAACGCCGACCACCACCCCTCACCCACCGGCACCAGCGGACTCGTCACCCCCAGCCGCACCCGCGAAGCCCACGCGAACGCCTCTTCAAGCCCCTCCGGCCGTAGCACCGAACCGCCCGCGTCCGCCAGGCACCGCTCGTGCACCTCCACCAGCAGTCCTCGCGAGTACGGCCCCCTCAACCCGGACCTGTACAGATCAACGGCCGCCGTCACGAGCGCCGCCCCACGCGCGTGGCCGCACGCCCGTCGTGCACGCTGCCACTCCCGCAACAGCACCGGCCCGGCGGCCATGTACTCGGCGATCCCGTAAATCCCGTGGTGCATAACAGCATCTGCGATCCGTGAGTCGTCGCAGTCCTCGGCACGGGACAGCTCACCCTCACTCCACAGCCGGTCCAGATCCACGACCTCCGCCATCCGCAACACGCGCGCCCCGAGCCCGGTCCAACTCTGCGCGGCTCCCTCAGCATCGGCGCCGTCGTCGCCGACCGCACTGAACGTCTCGTACGGCTTCAACCGCATCGTCGCCACGACCGGCACCCGTAGCCGCACGAACTCCGCAAGCACCTCCGGCTCAAGCCCCTCCGGCCCGAGGTACTGCTCCAGGTCGTCCAGCCACACCACACACCGCAGGTGCGGGCAGCCCTCCAGCACCTCCGGAGCAGGCCGCAGCTTCGCCCCCGCCGGGGGCGCCAACACCCGATACTCCGGCAGGAGTTCCCGAACCGCCTCGAACGCCGCCCGCGTCTTCCCGGCCGTGGAGTCGCCCACGACCAGCACGAGGCCGCCCTCCTCGGCCGCCTCCCGGACCCGCTCCCGCAACTCCCCGTCGACGTCCCGCGCGACGTACGGCGGCAACTTGCTGCCGTCCTCCCCGGGCCGCGCCCGATGCGCCCCAGCGGTCAGGGCATCCCAGTCCCCGGCGACCGGCCAGCGGTCGGGGTCCTGCAAGTACCGCTGCCGCGACGCCCCCGCCCGTTCCCCGCCGAACGTGACGGATCCGATCGACTGCGCCTGGATGACGTCGCGCTGCTCGCCGCCGGAGATGTGGTTGTCGCCCGTCATGCCTGCCTACGGTAGTCCTGGGCACAGTCCGAAACGCCTTGTTCCGCAGGGAGATCGAGGTCGGCGGCTCAACTCTGGAGTCCGTTCACCCACTCCTGTGCTGCCGCGAGGTCCGGGGCGGTGCCGACGACTTGATAGGTGAAGTCGTCCCACTCCTCCAGGACGCGTGGTTCCTGGGGCCGGAGATGACCGGCACCGCCGTGCGCGGGCCGGTGGCGCCGGTAGATGTCCATCGGTGGACGGCGCCGCTTGTCGTACGGCGCCAGCGGGTTGTCGGCGTCGGCGCGCGGGATGGCGCGCGACGGCTGGTTCGGCGGTCCGGGTCGACGGTGCTTGCCCATGAGCCCGATGCTCTCAGGCCGCGATCGTCGTCGGGCGCACGGCCGCGAATTCCTGAGCGCCTGGTGGTTCGCGACCTCTGCGGTACTGATCAGGGCATCTGGCGGGCACCGATTCTGCTAGAAGCGGCGGCTGACCGACTGGCCGCTTTCGGTACCGGGGAAGGGATCTCGTATGGCGACGCTTGGACCCGACGCTCCGTGGGTGATGCGGCTGGTCACCGACCGGCTCCCGGTCGGACCGCCACCGTACGCGGCGGTGACGCTCGACCCGCTCTCGCAGACCGCCCGCTACACCGACACCGCAGGCCGCGTCGTAGAGATGGGCAAGCACGGCACGTCGAAGACGACCGGCACCGCGTCTATGTCCGGAGGCGGCGACGGCCAGAACCCGCAACCGCAGACCCAGGACGACAACACCACCGACTACGAGTCGGACTGAGCCGATGGCCTCCACCGTCCTGGTCGTCACAGCGCTGGAAGACGTCACCGCGGACAAGGTCATCGCCGCGCTGAACGAGCGCGAGGTGCCCGTCGTCCGGGTCGACCCCGCTGATATCGGGCCCACCCTGTCCTTCGGGTTCGACATAGGGGCGAACAGCCCCGTCTGGAGCGGGCGACTGCGTACGGCGAGCCGGGAGGTGGAGCTGGGGGAGGTGGCGGCGGTCTACTGGCGTCGACCCACCCCCTACGCCGCCCGGTACGGGCATCTTCCGGGCCAGCAGCGGGACTTCTGCGTCGCCGAGGCGAGGCACGGACTCGGTGGCATCCTGAACAATCTGCACGGCGCGCTGTACGTAAACCATCCCGCCGCTGTGACCCGCGCGGACTTCAAGCCCGCCCAGCTGGCCAGGTTCACCGCACTCGGCCTCACGATCCCGCCGACGCTGGTCACCAACGACGTCGAGCAGGTACGGAAGTTCGCCACCGAACACGAGCACGTCATCTACAAGCCCTTCCGTGGCCTGCCGCCCGGCGAGGACGGCCATGCGGGGGCCATCTGGGCCCAGCGTGTGCACCCGGACACCTTCGACGACGCCCTCGCGGTGACCGCACACCTGTTTCAGGCCGAGATCCCCAAGACCGGCGACGTACGGGTCACCGTGGTCGGCGTCCGAGTGTTCGCCCAGCGGATTGCCGCCCCGGACGCTGCCCTGGACTGGCGCCGTGGCGACTGGGACCGGTTGATCCACGCCCCCATCGCCGTCCCGGCCTCGATCGAGGTCGCACTGCACCGCTACCTGGCCGCCTTCGGTCTGGTCTTCGGCTGCTTCGATTTCGCGCTGACCGGTGACGGGGACGACCCGGGGCACTGGACGGCGATCGAGTGCAATCCGAACGGCCAGTGGGGTTGGCTCCCGGACGCCCCGACCATCACCGAGGCGTTCGCCGACATCCTTGACCGGAAGGAGGAAGTGACATGAGGATGCCCGCTGACGGTGAGCCCGAAGCCGTACGCCTGCGTGAGACGATGGCGCAGGCCCTCGTCGAGGACGGCACGCTCGCTGATCCGACCTGGCGCCAAGCGGTGGAGACCGTGCCCAGGCACCGATTCGTGCCCGGCTTCTACCTGCCCGCCGACGCACGCGACGGGCAGGGCCTGACCGTCTGGGAGCCGGTCACTGCCGAACTCGACCACGGCCGGTGGCTGGCCGCGGCGTACTCCGACACCACGCTCATCACGCAGTTCGACGGTGAGGAAACCGACTGGAAGGCTCCTGCCGTACGGCACGGTGGGGCGCCCACCTCCTCCTCCACGCTGCCTTCGCTCGTCGTGCGCATGTGGGCGGATGCCGAGGTCGCCGAGGGACACACGGTGCTGGAGATCGGCACCGGGACCGGCTACTCGACCGCGCTCGTCTGCGAACGGCTCGGCTCCGCCGACGTCACGTCGATCGAGGTCGACGGCCGTCGGCTGGAGCAGGCAGCGAGCGCGCTGTACGAGTGCGGCTACACGCCGACCCTGGCAGTGGCGGACGGCCTGTACGGCTACTGGCCCGAAGCGTCGTTCGACCGGATCGTGGCCGCCTGCTCGTTCCGCGCGGTCCCGCCCGCCCTACTTGCGCAAGTACGTCCGGGCGGGAAGATCCTGCTCACCCTGTCGGGCTGGCTCTATGGTTACGCCCGCGTCCTGCTGACGGTGGCCGAGGACGGCACCGCCGAGGGGCAGCTGCTCGGTGGCACGGTGTCGTTCATGTCGGCGCGTACGCACGCGGCGCCCGTGTTCGGCAACCCCGCCCACTGGGCTGCCGGCCTGCCGGACAAGCCGCGGAACACCGCGCACAGCCCGGAGCGGATCAGCGCCGCGACCGAGGAGGCATTCCACCTTCGATTCCTCGCCCAGAGCGCGGTGCCCGACGCGCAGATGACGACCGTGGGTGAGGTTGTCCATCTGGTCGACGTCGTCACCGGCTCAGCCGCCACCCTCACCTCCGGTGACAGTGGATGGGCCGTGCGCGAGGGCGGCCCAGTGAGGCTGTGGGAACGGATCGAGCGCGTCCTCGACGCCTACGACGTAGCAGACCGGCCGGGACCGGAGGCATTCACGCTGCATGTCCACGACGGCAGGCAGCAGCTGCGGCACCCGCAGATGCCCGGCCTGGCACTGTCCAGGCCCTGACGGCCCGCACGCTCCAGGCATCCGGACCAGGAGAGTGTGGATCCGTTCGTGTGCCTGGTGTGCCTGGTGTGCCTGGTGTGACCAACCAGCCTGTTCCGCATGGAGGTTGCGGTGGTCGGCCCGACCCGTCTCAACCAGGCTCAACCGGCCGTGAACTCGGCGACATGGTCGGCGACCCACGTCGCGAACGGACGTGCCGGGTGACCCGTCAGCTCCTCGACCGCGTGCGTCAGCGCGACCGGCTTGCCGTCGTTGGACTCCCACCAGTTCAGGAGCGCGTCGGCGTACTTGGCGGGGATGTAGTCCGCCATCTCCTCCTTCCACTGCTCGCGCGTGACCCGCTCGACCGAGGCCGGGCGGCCCGTGACCTCGGCGAGCTGGTCGATCTGCTCGGTGAACGACAGCGACTCCGGGCCACTCAGGGTGAACGTGCCGCCGTGGTGCCGGAGTTCCCGGATGACGGCTCGGGCCGCTTCCGCCACGTCCAGCTCGTGGATCGGGTCGGTGTGCGCGTCCGGGAACGGCAGGTTCACCGGGCGGCCGGCCTTGATGGGCCACGCCCAGGCGGAGGCGTTCGACGCGAAGGAGCCGGGGCGGAGGATCGTCGTGGTGATCGGGGACGCCAACAGGGCGTTCTCCACGGTCAGGTGGGACGCGGCGAGCGGGTCGTCCTCGGGGGCCGGGCCCAGCACGCTCGATGAGGACAGGAGCACGATGTGCTCGACTCCGGCCTGGTCGGCGTGGGCTATGAAGTCGGTGACGCGGTCGGGGGAAGCGTAGAGGAAGACGGTCTTCACGCCGGTCAGGGCGGTGGGGAAGTCCGTCGGGTCGGTGAGGTCCAGGCGGGTCGTGGGGACGTCGGACGGCGGGGCGAGGTCGTCGGGGTGGGCCGAGCCGAGGCGGAGGGGGAGGCCGTCGGCGTGGAGGAGGGCGGTGAGGCGGGTGGCCACGGCGCCGCGGGCGCCGGTGATGAGGATCATGAGGGATCGGGTCCTTCGGGGTGGTGAGGGCCAGGTGGGGCCGGGCAGGCCGGGCCTGGGTAGGCCGAGCGGGCCGGGCAGGCGAGTCGGACGGGCCGGGTGAGTCGGGCGGGCCATGAGGGCCGTGAGGCCAACGAGTGCCGTCGTCGTACCGCCGTCAGGGAAAACCGCTGACGACCGGCGTTCGTCACGAACGGCGTTCGTTTCGATACGTCCAAGCTAGGTAACGAACGCTGTTCGTGTCAAACGGCGTTCGCCCGCGGCTACGCTTCCCCCATGACCACGCCGCCGACCAGCCGCCGCGCGCGCCCCGCCAAGGCGCCCCTGAGTCGCGACGTCATCGTGCGGACCGGCCTGGAGATCCTGGACCGCGACGGCCTGGACGCCCTGACGATGCGCCGCGTGGCCAAGGAACTCGACACTGGCCCGGCCTCGCTCTACGTCTACGTAGCCAATCGCGACGACCTCATGACGGCCATGCTGGACGCGGCCCTCGCGCAGGTCCCTGTCGCCGCGGAGGGCACCTGGCAGGAGCGGCTCCGGGCGCTGATGGCCGCCGCTACGGAGGCGATGAGCCGCCACGAGGGCCTGGCGGCCGTGGCCCTCGGGGTGATCCCCACCGGCGACAACGCGCTGCTCGTCCTGGACCGCATGCTCGCGCTGCTCAAGGAGGGCGGCCTCGACGACACCACGGCCGGGTGGGCCGTCGACCTGCTTTTCCTCCACGTCGCCGCGGCGGCGGCAGAGCGGAGCGTGCACAACACCAAGGACATCGGGAAGGTCGACGCCATCACCGCGGCGGACCGCCGCTACGCGTCCCTGCCCGCCGACAAGTACCCCATGATCACCGCACTCCGCGCGTCCCTGTTCGCCCACGGCGACCGCAACACGTGGCACCTGAACGTCCTGATCAACGGCATCCTTCACACGCCCGCGCGCTGAGGCGCGCGCCTTCGCGCTCCCCGGCGGGGGTGGCGCCGGGGCGACGGCGGCGGTAGTACGCGACGGCGAGGGCGATGATGGCGGGCCCCCACACGGCGGTCGGCGACACGCACACCGTGGCGAGCGCGTGCCAGGCGCTGTTGGAGTACTCGACGGTTTCGGTGACACCGAACAGCGTGAGCCTGCGGCGCCCGCCGATCGGCACGCTGGTGAACAGCACGGTGAGGATCAGACCGCCGACGACGGCGGGGACGACGGCAGCCAGGGGCCGCACGCGCCTCCCGCCGATGACCGGGATCCAGGCGGGCGCCACCTCTCCCCACCCCCGCACGAGCCCGATGGCCAGGATCGCGACCACCTCGGTGAGCACGCTGAGCGCCAACACGTACGGGACGCTCACCCAGTAAGACGGCATGCCCAGCTCCTGCACCTGCCCCATCTCGAAGTGCAGCGCGAACGGCAGCCGCCACAGACACGACGGCAGCAGGATCAGCGGAAGCGCGTACGCGAGCCGTGTCGCCCAGCGCGGAACCGGCCGCTCGGTGTCGGGGGCCGGCGGGGGCGTGTGAAAGATCTTCGGGGCCATGGGTTCAGCTTCGGGGGGTGGGCGGGGCGAGGGATCGCCCGCGAGGCCGGAAGTCCTCCGCCGCGCGGGGGAGGGGTCCTCATCGGGGCCGCGTCGGCGAAGCCCGCAGGAGTGGCCCATCGGTCTGCGCCAGAACCGGCCGCCGTGGCCGGGATCTCCATATCGGAACTCGGCCCGCGGACACTACGTTTCCCAGGAGAGATCCTCTCGGGGGACGCCGTCAGAAGCAGTGGAACGGTCGGCTAGGAGGCACCTGTGCGTGAGCGTTGGCAGAAATACCTGGGGCAGGGCGACGACTTCGGGGATCAGTACCAGCGGCCCGGCGGGCAGTGGTCGACCAAGCCCGGGGACGAGTGGCAGCAGTACATGGACTACTACCTGATGGGCAGCGGCGCCTTCTCCAGCGGCGTCATCCTCGACTTCGAGGGCAGGACCCTCGCCACCTCCTACGACATCCAGGTCACCGAGAAGGAGGGCTATCTCCTCGGCGCCCTCGTCGACGAACCGGAGAACCTCGGCTCCCGGTCCGTGCGGATCGGCGGCCACGAATACGCCAACCTCGGACACGAAGTCCGTACGCTCTACGGCTCGAACGGCTTCAACGGCTTCCTCGCCGCCAAGTCCAAGACCGCCCTCGTCGCCTGTCTGTACGTGGAGGGGCAGCCCCGTAGCGACGCCTCCAACGTCCTTGAGAAATTCGTGGACTTCCTGGTGAAGAAGGGGCTTTAGGGCCGCAGGTCCGCAGGGCCTTAGGGCTCTAGGGCCTTAGACGACGGTTCGCTTTCGGTAGCGGCCCGGCGTCACCCCGAACTCCCTGCTGAACGCGTGCGACAGCGCGTACGGCGAGCCGTAGCCCACCCGGCGCGCGATCGCGTCCAAGGGCGCCTCGCCGTCCCGCAGCAGCGCCGCCGCCCGCATCATCCGCCACCAGGTCAGGTACGCCATCGGCGGGCGGCCGACCAAGGTCGTGAACCTGCGGGCCAGGGTGGCCCGGGACACACCCGCGCGGGCCGCGAGGGCTTCGTTCGTCCAGGGGTGGGCCGGGTCCGTGTGCAGCAGGCGCAGGGCCGTCGCCACCGCCGGGTCGCCGAGCGCGCACGCCCAGCCCGGCGTCCCCGCCTCCGCCCGGTCGGCCAGCCATGCCCGGATCAAGTAGACGAGGAGCAGGTCAAGGAGGCCCGGTACGGCGATGTCCCTGCCGGGGCGGGTACCCGTCGTCTCGTGCGCCAACAGGCCGAGGGCCGCGTGCAGTTCGGGGTGGCGGTCCGGGGCCGCCGGGAGGTGGACCACGTCGGGCAGCTCGGCCAGGAGGGGGTGGGCTCGGGCCCGGTCCAGGCGGTACTTGCCGCACATCAGCTCTGCGGTGGGGGTGTTTGGTTCAGGGGTGCTTGGTCCGGGGGTGCTCGGGTCGGGGAGGTTCGGTTCGAGGGGATTCGGGTCGGGGGTGCTCGGGGCGGAGGCGTTCTGCTCGCGCCGGATCGACCAGCGTTCGAAATCCAGCGCCCGTCTCGCCGCCTCCGGCCCCTCCGCCGCCGCGTCCGCGAGCACGTGCTCCGAGCCGTGCGGCAGCAGCACCACATCGCCCCGGCCCAGCGGGACCGGCCGGTGACCCTCGTCGAGCAGCAGCTGGCAGCTGCCCGCCAGGACCACGTGGAAGCCCGCCCCCTCGTACGCGGACAGCCTGGCGCTCCAACTACCCGCCGCCCCTACCCGGTTCGCCGAGGGGTCCCCGACCCGCACCGCCGCGATCGCGTCGCTCACCACGTCCATGCGGTCAGCGTACGTGGAGAGTGAGGCGTTTGCGTATTCGGGTGAAGCTGTCGCGCATTGAGGCGCTCATAGGTGCCTCCTAGCGTGGGGGTGCAGTGGTCGACGGCCGACACGGGGTCGATGGCCGGTACGGGGTCGATGGCCGCACGGGGTCGAAGGTCCACGCGAGGCCGATGGAGGGTGGAGCTATGGAGCGGTTCATGCTGGGGGACGTCGAGGTCCTGCGGGTCGAGGAGCTGCGGGGGCGCTTCGGCTCCGGGCGGGTGCTCGTGCCCGACTGTCCGCCCGAGGTGTGGGACGCCCACCGGGAGTGGCTGGAGCCGGACTTCTGGGAGCCCGAGGACGACCAGGTCGTGGGCGTCGTACAGACGTGGGTGCTGCGCAGCGAGGGGCGTACGGTCCTCGTCGACACGGGGGTCGGCAACGGGCGGCGGCGGCCGGGCTCGCCGCACTTCGACCAGCTGGAGACGGACTACCTCGGGCGGCTCGCGGCCGTCGGCGTGCGCCCCGAGGACGTGGACGTCGTCGTCAACACCCATCTGCACGGGGACCACGTCGGCTGGAACACCCGGGCTGAGGGCGACAGTTGGGTGCCCACGTTCCCGAACGCCTCGTACCTCATGCCCGCCGCCGACCACGCGTACCTCTCGCCGGAGGGTGTCGCGGCGCGGCCCGCGCCCCCTGACGACGCCTCGCGCGCCCGCCGGGAGGAGCAGCGGAACATCTTCGCGGACAGCGTGGAGCCGGTGGTGCGGGTCGGGCAGGCCGTGCTGTGGGAGGGCGGCCACCGCATCGACGGGCAGCTCACCCTCGAACCCGCCCCCGGCCACACCCCGGGCTCCTCCGTGCTGCGGCTCGCCTCCGGCACGGACCGGGCCGTCTTCGTGGGCGATCTGCTGCACACCCCGGTGCAGATCCTGGAGCCGGAGTGCAGCAGCTGTCTGTGCGAGGACCCGAAGGGGGCGGCCGTCAGTCGGCGGCGGGTGCTGGAACGGGCTGCCGATGAGCGGGAGTTGTTCGTGCCCGCGCACTTCGGGGGGTCCGGGGTGGCTGAAGTGCGGCGGGAGGGTGGGAAGTTCGGGATTCGGGGGTGGGGGGAGCAGGGCTAGGGTGCCGGGAGCGGGCGGGGATCAGGGGTGGGGGCGTAGGGCCCCTAGTGTGTTCCCCTGAGCGATCTCCGGGGGATTCCTGATGGAGCGGGGTGGGCCTGGCTGGTGAGCTGGATCCATGAATCACAGCTCGCTGCGCTTACCTTCCCGTCGTCGCCCGGCCGTCCTCGGTGTGGTCCTCGGTGCCGTGTGCGCGCTCGTCGCCGCCGCGCCGGGCTTCGCTGCCCCCGCCGACAAGCCGCACCGGCCGCCGCCGTCCCCGGCACACGCGCGGCCCCCGGCACACGCCCCGACCCAGGCCGCCCTCGACCGGATCGTCGAGCAGGGCACGCCCGGCGTCATAGCCCAGGTCCGGGAGGGGCGCCGGGTGTGGCACGGCCGCGCCGGGGTCCGCGACCTCACGACCGGGGACCAGCGCGACAGCCACGAGAAGTTCCGCATCGCCAGCCTGACCAAGACCTTCACGTCCGTGGTGCTGCTCAAGCTGGAGGCCGAGGGACGCCTGTCCCTGGACGACAGCGTCGAGAAGTGGCTGCCGGGCGTGGTGCGCGGCAAGGGGTACAGGCCGCAGGCCATCACGGTCCGGCACCTGCTGAACCACACGAGCGGGATCTTCGACTACAACATGGACGAGGGCTTCCGAGCCAAGTACGCGGGAGACGAGTTCGACAAGAACCGCTACACCCGGTGGAAGCCCGCGCAACTGGTCGACATCGCGCTCGCCCACCCGCCCAACTTCCAGCCGGAGAAGGGCAGCAAGCCCGGAGCCGCCGGTGAGTGGGACTACTCGGACACCAACTACATACTCGCCGGAATGATCATCGAGAGGGCGACGGGCGACACGTACAAGGAGGCGGTCGACCGGCGCATCATCCACCCGCTCGGCCTGCGCGGCACCAGCGTGCCCGGCCACTCGCCCAAGCTGCCCCGGCCGCACGCGACGCACTACTCCACGCTCTTCGAGGACCCACCGCACGCGAAGGTGCGCGACGTCACCGAGTTCAGCCCCACGGTCGCCTTCGCCGCCGGGCAGCTCATATCGACCACGGCCGACGTGAACACCTTCATGGCGAAGCTTCTCGGCGGCCGACTCCTGCCGCCCGCCCAGCAGCGGGCCCTGCTCGCCGCCGTCCCCGTCGACGGCGACAAGGGCCACGGCGGCCCGGAGGACGTCTACGGCCTCGGCATACGTCACTTCAAGCTGAAGGAGGGCTGCTGGGCCTGGGGCCACGGCGGCATGATCCCCGGATCGGCGAGCCGCACGGTGGCCTCGGCGGACGGCCGGCATGTGCTGACCATGAACCGCAACGGGGACTGGGGCGAGCAGAAGGGGGAGGACGCGGTGGTCGAGGCCGAGTTCTGCGGGAGCTGAGGGCCGCTTGCGCACTGCGGGCTCCGCGCGGGCTCCTGGGCTCCGCGCGGGCTCCTGGGCTCCGCGCGGGCTCCTGGGCTCCGCGCGGGCACCTGGACTCTGTGGGCTCCTGGGCTCCGCGGGGGAGGGGACACCTGGGCGAGAGGGCCGACCAAGCCTCGTGGGGCGGCTACTCCGGCGGACCGCCCAGGCCCCACGCCTCCCACATCGCCGCCGCGAACGCCCCCGCCAGCTTCCGCTCGCCGTGCTCGTTGGGGTGGGTGCCGTCGTAGGTGTCGAGGTGGATGTCGTACTCGGGCGGGGGTGAGGCCAGGAGCAGGGCGGAGGCGGAGGTGTCCAGGTCGGCGACCGTCTTGGCGAGGAGTTCGTTGAAGCGGGTGACCTCGGCGGCGAAGTCGGGGTCGTCCTCGGCGCGGACGTTCGGTATGACCGGCAGGACGGCGAGGGCGACGCGCGGGTTGGCGCCGCGGGCCTCGGCGACGAAGCGGGCCACGTTCGCGGCGGTCTGCTCGGCGTTGGTGTAGAAGCCCAGGTCGATGAGGCCGAGGGAGACGAGGAGGACGTCCGCGCGGTCGGCCCGGACGGCGTCGGCGATCAGCGGGGTCAGGTGCTGCCAGCCCTCGCCCCAGCCGGCCAAGTGGCGGCGCGGGAAGTCGGGTTCGGCGTACTCGTACGACGTGGGGGCCTCGGTCGCCTTGTCGTACAAGGTCTCCCGGGGGCCGACGATCTTGAAGGGGGCGCCGTGGGTGGCGCACAGGTGGCGCCACATCCAGTAGCGCCAGGTGTGTTCCCCGGCGCTTCCGATGGTCATCGAGTCGCCGACGAACATGAACCTGAGCATCCGCTCATCATCGCGGTACCGAGGGGTGCCCGGCCGCCCCGCCGCGTGTGAGGCTGAGCACGCCGTGCGACCCCGGGGCCGCCTCCGCCGCGCGGATGGCACGCTTGGGAGCATGCGCTCGCTTCCGTCTGTGGTCCCCGGTGCCGCCACCGCCGCCGTCGCCGTGTCCACGGCGCTCGCTCTCACGGTCCTGACCGCTCCTGCGGCCCACGCCGACGGCGGCAAGGGCAATGACGGGTTCAGCATCAAGGACCCCCGCATCACCGAGTCCAGCGGCCTCGTCGCGTCCCGCGCCCACCCCGGCGTGTACTGGACGCACAACGACCAGGACAAGGGCGCGTTCCTGTACGCGGTGGACAGCGCCACCGGCAAGACCGTCGCCACGATCACGATGACCGGCGTCGGCAGGCCGCGCGATGTCGAGGCGATCTCGATGGGGCCTGACGGCGATCTGTACGTCGGCGACATCGGCGACAACCTCGGCGGCAAGTGGTCGTTCGTGTGGATCTACAAGCTGCCCGAGCCCAAGCAGCTCAAGGACCAGTCGATCCGGGCGAAGCAGTACGTCGTGAAGTACTCGGACGGGCCGCGCGACGCCGAGTCGATGATGGTCCACCCGAAGACGGGGCGGGTCTACATCGTGGACAAGAAGGAGGACGGCGAGGCCAGCCTCTACCAGGGACCGCCGCCCGCGCGGATGTCCACGTCCCGGACCAACGTCTTCGAGCGCGTCGCCGACGTCGACCTGTGGGCGACCGACGGCGCCTTCTCACCCAACGGCAAACAGCTTGCCCTGCGCGGCTACTTCGGCGGCGTCTCCTACCGGTGGGAGGGCGACGGCAAGATCAAGCGCGAGGGCCGCCTGAGCGTGCCCCTCCAGCGCCAGGGCGAGTCGGTGACGTACAGCCCGGACGGCACCCGCCTCATGTTCGGCACCGAGGGCCAGGAGAGCGACGTCGAGCCGAGGGACGTCGAGGGGGCGGGGGCACCCGGCGGTTCGTCGTCCACCGGAGGCGCCGACGGCGACGATGGCGACGGTCTCGGTGGCGGCGGCTACAAGAGCGGGGTTCTTGTCGTCGCGGCCGTGGTCCTCGCCTTCTTCGGCCTGAAGCGGGTCTTCCGGAAGAGCTAGCGCCAGGCGAAGTTCGCCCGTCACTTCCCGTGCGGCCTCGCCGCCTCCCGCCCCCGGCTCTCCACCAATACCTCCAAGCCGTCCAGGATTCGCTGGAGGCCGAATTCGAAGTGGTCGAAGTCCGAGCCGAAGGCGTCTTCCGAGAGGCCTGCGAGGAGGGGGAACTTGCCGCTTTCCATGATGCGTTCGAGGACGGGGCGCTGGGCCTCCCAGAAGGCCTCGTCCGTGAGTTGTGAGTCGGCCTCGGCCTGGGCCGCGTGTACGTGGTTGCGGGCGACGCCCGAGACGTATCCCTCGACCATGATCAGGACTGAGATCAGCTCGGGGTCGGTCAGGCCCATCGGCTTGATGTAGGTGAGGACCCGCTCCAGGCCGCCGACCGCGCTCGGGCCGAGTACGGGGCGCGCCTGGTTGACCTGGAGCAGCCAGGGGTGGCGTTGGTACTGCGCCAGCGTCGAGCGTCCGTACGCCGCGACGGCCGTGCGCCAGCCGCCGTGGAAGGCCTCCTCGTCGTCGCCGGGTGCCTGCACGTGGTTGAGCATCAGGTCGAGCAGCTCGGCCTTGCCGGGGACGTAGCGGTAGAGGGACATCGTGCCCGTGCCCAGCTCCGTGGAGAGGCGGCGCATGGAGACCGCGGCGATGCCCTCGGCGTCGGCGAGCCGCACGGCCGTGGTGACGATCCGGTCCAGTGTCAGGGCCGGTTTCGGTCCGCGCGTGGGGCGCTCGCCGCCGCCCCACATCAGTTCCAGGCTGCGTGTGATGTCGCCGCTGCCGCTGGTCTCCGTGGTCGCCATGGATCTCACGATAAGCCCTTGGGGTGAAACTGAGTACGGTGTACTCTTAATTGGGTACGGTGTACTCACAAGGGTGCCCGTGCGGTGCGGGCGGCAGTGGCCCGATCCGCGCGGACGCGGCACACGGATCGGGAACGGGAGTTGGAGGGGCAGTGAGCGACAGTGACTTCGGCGGGCGCGACGACGGGCGCGACGACGCCGGCGAATACGCGGTCCGGGCCCGCGGCCTGGAGAAGCGGTACGGCGACAAGAAGGCCCTGGACGGCTTCGACCTGACCGTGGCCCACGGCACGGTGCACGGGCTGCTCGGTCCGAACGGCGCGGGCAAGACCACGGCGGTGCGGATCCTGTCCACGCTGATCCGGCTCGACGGCGGCAGCGCCACGGTCGGCGGCGCGGACGTCCGGCGCGACGCCCGCGTCGTACGCGGCCGCATCGGCCTGACCGGTCAGTACGCCGCGGTCGACGAGATCCTCAGCGGACGGCAGAACCTGGAGATGTTCGGCCGCCTCTTCCACCTCGGCGGCAGGCGGGCCGCGCGGCGCGCCGAGGAACTCCTTGAGCAGTTCGGCCTGGAGGCCGCCGCCGACAAGGGCGCGGGCACGTACAGCGGCGGCATGCGGCGCCGCCTCGACCTCGCCGCCTCGATGATCCTCGCCCCGTCCGTCCTGTTCCTGGACGAGCCGACGACCGGCCTCGACCCGCGCGGCCGCAGCGAGGTCTGGGACTCCGTACGGGACCTGGTGGGCCGCGGCACCACCGTGCTGCTCACCACGCAGTATCTGGAGGAGGCCGACAAGCTGGCCTCCCGCATCACCGTCATCGACCAGGGCCGCGCCATCGCCGACGACACCCCCGACGGCCTCAAGGCGACCGTCGGCGGCAGCCATCTGGAAGTCGTCGTCGCCGAGCCCGCCGACCTGCCCGCCGCCGTCAAGGCCGTCGCCCGCGTCGCGGACGGCGTGCCCGAGACGATCGACGCGGAGCGCCGCGTGCAGGCCGCGGTCACCGACCGGGTGGGCGCCCTCACCGACGTCGCGCGCACCCTCCAGGACGAGGGCATCGCGGTCGAGGACATCGGGCTGCGGCGGCCGAGCCTGGACGACGTGTTCCTGCGGCTGACCGGGGGGCGGCCCGCGGGGGATCCGGACGAGCAGACGCGGCAGGCGCAAGGGCAGGGGCAGGCACAGGGGTTGGACCGGACGGGAGCCGCGGCATGAGTGACGTGATGACGAGAACGACGACGAGTGGGGGCGGCGCCGGGGGCGGCGACCTCGCCGTGGGCGCCGAGCGCGGGCGGGCGTACTGGGCGGTCGCCGACACCCTCAACGTCACCCGCCGCTACCTGACCCACTTCCAGCGCCAGCCCATCATGATCGCCTGGCAGCTCGGCTTCCCCATCATCAGCGTGCTCCTGTACGGATTCGTCTTCGGCGAGGCCATGAAGGTGCCCGGCGGCGAAGGCGACTACAAGCAGTTCCTGATGCCCGGCATGTTCGTGATGACCATGGCCTTCGGCTTCATGAACACCGCGATGGGCGTCGTCACCGACGCCTCCAAGGGCGTCATCGACCGCTTCCGCTCCATGCCCATGGCGCCCTCGGCGGTGTCGGCCGGACGCGGTCTCTCCGACCTCGTCGTGGCCTGCGCGGAGCTGACGATCCTCGCGCTCACGGCCCTGGCGATCGGCTGGCGGCCGGGAAACGGCGTCCTCAACGCGGTGGCCGCGTTCGCGCTGCTTCTGCTGCTGCGCTTCAGCCTGATCTGGGTGGGCGTCTGGCTCGGTCTGATCGTGCCCAGCGCGGAGGCGGCCGGCGGTCTCTACGCGGTGGCGTTCCCGCTGACGATGATCTCCAGCGTGTTCGTGGCGCCGTCCCTCATGCCGGACTGGCTGGCGCCCGTCGCCGCCTGGAACCCGGTGTCGTCCACCGGCACGGCGGCCCGTGAACTCTTCGGCAACCCCGGCGCGGGCGGATCCAGCTGGATCGAGCAGAACGCGGTGCTCATGGCGGTGGTGTGGCCGCTGGTGTTGACGGCGGTGTTCCTGCCGATGGCTGTGCGGAGGTTCAAGCGGCTCAGCCGTTGAGGGGCTCTGGGTACGAGGACGGCCCGGGTGCGCTTGGTGCGTGCCCGGGCCGTGCTCGTACGGGGTGTTGTGGTTTCTACGGGGCGTTACAGCTTCTCGATCACGTAGTCCACGCACTTCGTCAGCGCCTCGACGTCCGCCGGGTCGATCGCCGGGAACATCGCCACGCGCAGCTGGTTGCGGCCCAGCTTGCGGTACGGCTCCGTGTCCACGATGCCGTTCGCGCGCAGCGCCTTGGCGACGGCCGCCGCGTCGATCTCGTCGGCGAAGTCGATCGTGCCGATGACCTGCGAGCGCTTCGCCGGGTCCGTGACGAACGGAGTCGCGTACTTCGACTCCTCCGCCCAGCCGTACAGCGTCCGCGCCGACGTCGCCGTGCGCCGCACCGACCAGTCGAGGCCGCCCTGGCCGTTGATCCAGTCCAGCTGCTCGGCGAGCAGGAACAGGGTCGCGAGCGCCGGGGTGTTGTACGTCTGGTTCTTGCGGGAGTTGTCGATCGCCGTGGGGAGGCTGAAGAACTCCGGTACGTGCCGTCCGCTCGCGTGGATCCGCTCGGCGCGCTCGATCGCCGCCGGGGAGAACGCGGCCACCCACAGGCCGCCGTCCGAGGCGAAGGACTTCTGCGGCGCGAAGTAGTACACGTCGCTCTGCGCGATGTCCACGGGCAGGCCGCCCGCGCCCGACGTCGCGTCCACCAGGACCAGGGAGCCCGCGTCGGCGCCCGCGACCCGCTGGATCGGGGCGGCCACGCCGGTCGACGTCTCGTTGTGCGTGAACGCGTACACGTCCACGCCCTCCTCCGCCTCCGGGTCGGGGTGCGTGCCCGGGTCCGACGCGACGACCGTCGGCTCCGCCAGCCACGGGGCCAGCTTCGCCGCCTTCGCGAACTTCGAGCTGAACTCGCCGAAGGACAGGTGCTGCGACTTGTTCTCGATCAGGCCGTGCGTCGCCACGTCCCAGAACGCGGTCGAGCCGCCGTTGCCGAGGATCACCTCGTAGCCCTCGGGGAACTGGAACAGCTCGCGCACGCCCTCGCGGACCCGGCCCACCAGGTTCTTCACCGGGGCCTGGCGGTGGGACGTACCGAGGAGCGAGGTGCCGGTCGCGGCCAGGGCGTCGAGGGCCTCCGTCCGCACCTTGGAGGGGCCCGCGCCGAAACGGCCGTCGGCGGGCTTGATGTCAGCGGGAATCTGGATCTCAGCCACGTAGGGAGCGTAGCTGTTTCGGGACGTGGGGGGCGGGCTCGTCCATCCCGCGAGACGTTGCCCGGTGCCGGGAGGTGGGGGTTTTCCCGCGCTACCGCGCGGGTTTCTCTCCCACCCGCCCACCCGTTTCCAGTCGGCCGTAAGCTCCGCGCCCCCGTCCGGCCCCCCGCCGACCTCCGGTTCAGGTCGGCCGTGCCTCCCGGTGGCGGGTTCGGTCGTTCGGCGTCGGCGGGGTGGGTGGGTTCTTCCCCCGCGCTACCGCGCGGGGGCAGCCCCGGACCACGTTGGTGTTGATGTTGGCGGTGACTAGGGGCGTGGGCGTGGGCAACCTCTGGGGCATGGGTACTGGGAACGAGTTGGAGCAGGTGCTGCGGCGTGCGGTCCGGGGGGACGTGGACTTCTCCGTGACGGGGCGGGCGTTGAACACGATGGACGCGTCGAACTACCGGCGCGTCCCGGTGGGCGTCGTCGCCCCGCGCGACGCGGCCGACGTGGCCGCCGTCCTGGCCGCCTGCCGGGAGCACGACGTGCCGGTGGTGGCGCGCGGCGGCGGGACGTCCATCGCCGGTCAGGCCACCGGGACAGGAGTCGTCCTGGACTTCACCCGGCACATGGCGGAAGTCCTGGAGCTCGACCCGGACGCCCGCACGGCCCGGGTGCAGCCCGGCCTCGTACTGGACACCCTGCGGAGCGCCGCAGCCCCGCACGGCCTCACGTTCGGCCCCGACCCCTCCACGCACAGCCGCTGCACCCTCGGCGGCATGATCGGCAACAACTCGTGCGGCTCCCACTCCGTGGCCTGGGGCACGACCGCGGACAATGTTCGAGGGCTGACCGTCGTCACCGCCACTGACGCCACGGGCGCCCCCCGCGTGCTGGAGCGGGGCACCTGGGACGGTGCCCCGGACGGCCTGCGCGCCCTCGTCGAAGGCGACCTCGCCCTGCTCCGCACCGGCTTCCCCGACCTCCCACGCCGCATCTCCGGCTACGCCCTCGACGCCCTCCTGCCGGAGCACGGCCCCGACCTTCCCCGCTTCTTCTGCGGCAGCGAAGGCACCCTCGGCATCCTGACCGAGGCCACGGTCCGCCTCGTCGAGGCGCCGCGCGCCCGCGCCCTCGCCGTCCTCGGCTACGCCGACGAGAGCGCCGCCGCCGAGGCCGCCCCCGGCCTGCTCCCGCTCCGCCCCCTCACCGTCGAGGGCATGGCCGCCGACCTCGTACGCGACCCGCGCGGCCTGCCCAAGGGCGGCGCCTGGCTGTTCGTGGAGACGGGCGGCGGCACGCCGGAGGAGGCGAAGGCGGGCGCCGAGGCCGTCGTGCGGGGCGCGGACTGCGGGGACGCCGTCGTCGTCACCGACCCCGCGCGGCAGCGCGCCCTGTGGCGGGTCCGCGAGGACGCCTCCGGCACGGCCACCCGCATGCCCGACGGCACGGAGGCGTGGCCCGGCTGGGAGGACTGCGCGGTGCCGCCCGCCCGCCTCGGGCCCTACCTCCGCGACTTCCGCGGCCTCCTCGCCGAGCACGGCCTGCGCGGCACCCCGTACGGGCACTTCGGCGACGGGTGCATCCATGTGCGGATCGACTTCGACCTGCTCACGGACCCCGGCATCGCCCGCTTCCGACGCTTCTCCGAGGACCTCGCCGACCTCGTCGTCGCCCACGGCGGCTCCCTCTCCGGCGAGCACGGCGACGGGCAGGCCCGCGCCGAACTGCTGCCGAGGATGTACGGGCCCGAACTCGTCCGCCTCTTCGAGCGCGCCAAGGACCTCTGGGACCCCGCGGGCCTCCTCAACCCCGACATGCTCGTCCGCCCCGCCCCCCTCGACACCAACCTCCGTTTCACGCCCCTGCCCCGCGAGCCCGTCGATGTCGCCTTCGGCTACCCGCACGACGGCGGTGACTTCTCCGCCGCCGTCCGCCGGTGCGTCGGCGTCGCCAAGTGCCGTACGACGACGGCCGCGTCCGGCGGCGGCGTGATGTGCCCGTCCTTCCGCGCCACCGGCGAGGAGGAGCACTCCACGCGCGGCCGCGCCCGGCTCCTGCACGAGATGCTCGCCGGGGAGGTCGTCGCGGACGGCTGGCGCTCCACCGAGGTGCGCGACGCCCTCGACCTGTGCCTGTCCTGCAAGGGCTGCCGCTCCGACTGCCCGGTCGGCGTCGACATGGCCACGTACAAGGCCGAGTTCCTGCACCACCACTACGCGGGGCGGCGCAGGCCCGCCGCGCACTACGCGATGGGCCGCCTGCCGCGCTGGCTCCGCGCCGTCGCCGCGACCCGCACGGCCCGCGTCGCCAACCTCCTCGCCGCCGTCGGCCCGCTGGCCGCCCTCGCCAAGCGCCTCGGCGGGATCGAGCCCCGGCGGGCGCTGCCACGGGTGGCGCCGGTGACGTTCCGGCAGTGGTGGCGTCGGCGTACGCGCGGGGGCTCGGCCACCAAGGCCGCCGTCGGCACCGTCGTCCTGTGGCCCGACACCTTCACCGACCACCTCTCGCCCGCCGTCGCCCGCGCCGCCGTCCGCGTCCTCGAAGCCGCCGGTCTCACCGTCGTGCTGCCGCCCGACGGCGTGTGCTGCGGGCTCACCTACGTCTCCACCGGCCAGCTCGACCAGGCCCGCGCCGTGCAGCGCCGCACCCTGGAGCTGATGCGTCCGCTCCTGGCCGCGGGCACGCCCCTCGTCGTCCTCGAACCGAGCTGCGCGGCCGCCCTGAAGACGGACCTGGTCGAGCTGGCCCCGCCGGACGAGCCGGGGGCGCGGGAGCTCGCCGCGTCGGTGGTCACGTTCGCGCAGGCCCTGGAGGAGTACGCCCCCGACTGGCGGCCGCCGCGCCTGGACCGCGCGGTCGTCGGCCAGACCCACTGCCACCAGCACGCCGTCCTCGGCGACGCGGCCGAACGCCGACTGCGCGCCGCCGCGGGCCTCGACGGCGAACTGTCCGGCGGCTGCTGCGGCCTCGCGGGCAACTTCGGCTTCGAGAAGGGGCACTTCGACGTGTCGACGGCCTGCGCCGAGGAGCAGTTGCTGCCCGCCGTGCGGCAGGCCCCGCCCGGCGCCGAGGTCCTGGCGGACGGCTTCTCCTGCCGCACCCAGCTGGAGCAGCTGGCGGGGGTGCGGGGGCGGCACCTGGCGGAGGTCCTCGCGGAGGCGCTGGAGGAAAGGTGAGGAGTGGGGTGTAAGGGGACTTTTCCGGGTGTACGTCGCGATGCGGTCTCCGTAAGCTGCGAAAGGGTTTCACATCCCTGACGTAGTCCATTACCTTGGACGATGAAGTCCATGAGCGTGGACTGTACGGCTGGTCGTCGCGGCGGCGACGGCGGGAAAGGCGTGGCGTGAACATCTCTCGTACGGACGGGGCGGCGGCGCCCGAGGGTGTGGCTGCCGCCGAGGCGCCGGTCACGGTCGGGCAGCCCGAGGTGGCGGGGGCGGTGGCCGAGGACGCGGCGGGCCCCGGTGCCGGCGGCGGTCGCCGCGCGGCCCTCGCGCCCATCGGCCTGGTCCTCGCGGGCTGCGTCTCCGTCCAGTTCGGCGGGGCCATCGCCGTCAGCCTGATGCCGCGCGCCGGAGCCCTCGGCGTGGTCACGCTGCGCCTCCTGTTCGCCGCGCTGGTGCTCCTCGTCGTCTGCCGCCCCCGGCTGCGCGGGCACTCGCGGGCCGACTGGGGCACCGTCCTCGCCTTCGGCGCGACGCTGGCCGCGATGAACGGCCTCTTCTACCAGGCCGTGGACCGCATCCCGCTGGGCCCGGCCGTCACCCTCGAAGTCCTCGGCCCGCTCGCCCTGTCCGTGATCGCCTCGCGCCGCCTGGTGAACGTGGTCTGGGCGGGGCTCGCCCTGTGCGGCGTCTTCCTGCTCGGCGGGGGCGGCTTCGGCGAACTCGACCCGGTCGGCGTGGCGTTCGCGCTCGCCGCGGGGGCGATGTGGGCGGCGTACATCGTGTTCAGCGCCCGGACCGGGCGGCGCTTCCCGCAGGCGGACGGCCTCGCCCTCGCGATGGCCGTCGCGGCGATCCTCGTCCTTCCCCTCGGCATCATCGAGTCCGGCTCGAAGCTGACGGTCCCCAGCACCCTGGGCCTCGCGGCGGCGGTCGCCGTCATGTCCTCCGTGCTGCCCTACACCCTCGAACTCCTCGCCCTGCGCCGCCTGCCCGCCTCCACCTTCGCCGTGATGATGAGCCTGGAACCGGCCATCGCCGCCATCGCGGGCTTCCTGATCCTCGACCAGTCCCTCACCCTCGTCGAATCCCTCGCGATCACCCTGGTCATCGCGGCGAGCATGGGCGCGGTGCGGACGCAGGTGGGGCGGGGGAAGGCGAAGACGGCTCCCTGAGTCCTCCGGGCTCCTGGGCCTTCTGGGCTCCTGGGGCCTCGGGCTCCTGGGTCCTCCGGGTCTCTGGGTCCTCCCGGTCCCTGGGCCCCCTGACGCTCCGAGGGGCCGGTCGACGGTCACCCCCCGGCCCCCGTCCACACGGCCGGAAAATAACCAAGCACGCTTGCTTGTTTCTCGTAGCGCTGCCATGCTCCCTGGCACACCGCCCTGCCCGGAGGGGAGCGCACCGTGTCCGACGTCAGTGCCGTGCTCGACGATCTGCGTGCCGAGAGCGACGAACTCGACCAGCTGGTCGGGGACTTGGGAGAGGCGAGCTGGACGCTCGACACCCCCGCGGTCGGCTGGACCATCGCCCACCAGATCGCGCACCTCGCCTGGACCGACCGGGCCGCGCTGCTCGCGGTGACCGACGCCGACGCCTTCGCCGTGCACGCGGCCGTCGCGCTGAAGTCGCCGGACACCTTCGTCGACGACGGCGCCCGGGAGGGGGCCGCGGTGCCCCCGGGAGAGCTGCTCGCGCGGTGGCGGGACGGGCGGGAGGCGTTGCAGGGCGCGCTGCGGGCGGCGCCCGCCGGGGCCCGCTTCCCCTGGTACGGGCCGCCCATGTCCGCCGCCTCCGTCGCGACCGCGCGGATCATGGAGACCTGGGCCCACGGCCAGGACGTCGCCGACACCCTCGGCGTCCGGCGCGCCCCCACCGACCGCCTCCGGCACGTCGCCCGCATCGGCGTCCGGGCACGCGACTACGCGTACGCGGTACGCGGACTCACCCCGCCCGCAGAGGAGTTCCGCGTCGAACTCCACGCGCCGAGCGGCGACGTGTGGACGTACGGGCCGGAAGAAGCGGCCCAGCGCGTCACCGGCTCCGCCCTCGACTTCTGCCTCCTCGCCACCCGCCGCGCCCACCCCGACGACCTGGCGCTACGGGCGGAGGGCCCCGACGCCGAGCACTGGCTCACCATCGCCCAGGCGTTCGCGGGGCCGCCGGGGGAGGGGCGGGCGAGCACGAAGGACGCCGAGGAGGGCGGGGCGTGAGGGCCGGGGACGAGGGCCGTCGGCCTGGGGGCGGTGCCGGAGACGCCCACCGTCCGGCCAAGACCCGAGAACCCCTCCGCGTGGGCAACGCCTCCGGCTTCTACGGCGACCGTCACACCGCCGTACGGGACATGCTCACCGGCGGCCCCCTGGACGTCCTCACCGGCGACTACCTCGCCGAGCTGACGATGCTCATCCTCGGCCGGGACCGCCTCAAGGACCCGGACCGGGGATACGCGAAGACGTTCCTGAAGCAGATGGAGGAGTGCCTGGGGGAGGCCCTCGACCGGGGCGTGCGGGTCGTCGCCAACGCGGGCGGCCTCAACCCGGCGGGCCTCGCGGAGCAGCTGCGGGAGCTGGCGGAACGCCTCGGCCTCGACGTGCGCGTGGCCCACGTGGAGGGCGACGACCTCGGCCCCCGCTTCCGCGACGCCCTCACCGCGCACGCCTACCTCGGCGGCTTCGGCATCACGGAGGCGCTGCGCGCGGGCGCCGACATCGTCGTCACCGGCCGCGTCACCGACGCCGCCCTCGTCACCGGGCCCGCCGCCGCCCACTTCGGCTGGGGACCCGGCGACCACGACCGGCTCGCGGGCGCCGTCGTCGCCGGTCACATCCTGGAGTGCGGCACCCAGGCCACCGGCGGCAACTACGCCTTCTTCCACGAGTTCGACCCCAAGTCCCTGCTCCGCCCCGGCTTCCCGCTCGCCGAGGTGCACGCCGACGGCTCCTGCGTCATCACCAAGCACGACGGGACGGGCGGAGTCGTCGACGTCGGCACGGTCACCGCGCAGCTCCTGTACGAGACGTCCGGCGCCCGCTACGCCGGGCCCGACGTCACCGCCCGCCTCGACACCGTCCGCCTCACCCAGGTCGGCCGGGACCGCGTCCGCGTCGACGGGGTGCGGGGCGAGGCGCCGCCGCCCACCCTCAAGGCCGGGCTCACCCGCGTCGGCGGGCACCGCAACGAGGTCGTGTTCGTCCTCACCGGCCTCGACGTCGACGCGAAGGCCGCCCTCGTGCGCGCCCAGATCGAGGACGCGTTCAGCCACTCCAAGTCCCGCCCCGCCGAAGTGCGGTGGGAGCTGGCCCGCACCGACCGCCCGGACGCCGACACCGAGGAGACCGCGAGCGCCCTGCTGCGGCTCGTCGTGCGCGACCGGGACGCGGACGTGGTGGGCCGCGCCCTCAGCGGCGCCGCGATCGAGCTGGCCCTCGGCAGCTACCCCGGCTTCCACGTCACCGCCCCGCCCGGCAAGGGCACTCCGTACGGCGTGTTCGAGGCGGTGTACGTCGACGCCGCCTCCGTACGGCAGGTGGCCGTGACCCCGGACGGGCTTCGGGTGGACATCCCCCCGGCCACGGCGGGCGGGACGCGTGAGCTGGCCGACGTCGAACCGCCTGAGCTGCCCGAGCCGCTGGCGTACGACCGGACCCGGCGCCTGCCCCTGGGGACCGTCGCCGGTGCCCGCAGCGGGGACAAGGGCGGGGACGCCAACGTCGGCGTGTGGGTGCGCACCGACGACGCCTGGCGGTGGCTCGCCCATCACCTGACCGTCGAAAGGTTCCAGGGTCTGGTCCCGGAGAGCCGCGAGCTGAAGGTGACCCGGCACGTGCTCCCCAACCTCCGCGCCCTCAACTTCCACGTCGAGGGGATCCTCGGCGAGGGAGTCGCCTCACAGGCCCGCTTCGACCCGCAGGCCAAGGGCCTCGGCGAGTGGCTGCGCGCCCGCCACCTCGACATCCCGGAGGTACTGCTGTGACCGTGCTCGCGTCCGCGCTCGACCCCGCGAGCCCCGACTACGCCGACCATCGCGCCGCCATGCTCGCCAAGCTGGCCGACCTCGACGCCGAGCAGGCCAAGGCCCTCGACGGGGGCGGCGAGAAGTACGTCCGGCGCCACCGCGACCGGGGCAAGCTCCTCGCCCGGGAACGCATCGAGCTGCTGCTCGACCCGGACACGCCGTTCCTGGAGCTGTCGCCGCTCGCGGCCTGGGGGAGCGAGTACCCGGTCGGGGCCTCCATGGTGACCGGCATCGGTGTCGTCGAGGGCGTGGAGTGCCTGATCACCGCCAACGACCCGACGGTACGCGGCGGCGCCAGCAACCCCTGGACGCTGAAGAAGGCGTTCCGCGCGCACGAGATCGGGCACGCCAACCGGCTGCCGTCCATCCACCTGGTGGAGTCCGGGGGCGCCGATCTGCCGTCGCAGAAGGAGATCTTCATTCCGGGCGGCGCCCTGTTCAAGCACCTCACGCAGTCCTCGGCCGCCGGGATCCCGACGATCGCCGTGGTCTTCGGCAACTCCACGGCGGGCGGCGCCTACGTCCCCGGCATGTGCGACCACGTGATCATGGTCAAGGAGCGCGCGAAGGTGTTCCTCGGCGGGCCGCCGTTGGTGAAGATGGCGACCGGCGAGGAGAGCGACGACGAGTCGCTCGGCGGCGCCGAGATGCACGCCCGCACCTCCGGCCTCGCCGACCACCTCGCCGAGGACGAGCACGACGCGCTCCGCCAGACCCGCCGCGTCGTCGCCCGCCTCAACTGGCGCAAGGCGCACGCCGACCCGGCCGCCCCCGCCGAGCCGCCCAAGTACGACGCCGACGAACTCCTCGGCATCGTCCCCGGCGACCTGCGCACCCCCTTCGACCCCCGCGAGGTCATCGCGCGCGTCGTCGACGGCTCGGACTTCGACGAGTTCAAGCCCCTGTACGGCACGAGCCTGGTGACGGGCTGGGCGAGCCTGCACGGCTACCCGGTCGGCATCCTCGCCAACGCGCAGGGCGTGCTGTTCTCCGCGGAGTCGCAGAAGGCCGCCCAGTTCATCCAGCTCGCCAACCAGCGCGACATCCCGCTGCTCTTCCTGCACAACACCACCGGCTACATGGTCGGCAAGGAGTACGAGCAGGGCGGCATCATCAAGCACGGCGCCATGATGATCAACGCGGTGTCGAACTCGAAGGTGCCGCATCTGTCCGTCCTCATGGGCGCCTCCTACGGCGCCGGGCACTACGGCATGTGCGGGCGCGCCTACGACCCCCGGTTCCTGTTCGCCTGGCCCAGCGCCAAGTCCGCCGTCATGGGCCCGCAGCAGCTCGCGGGCGTCCTGTCGATCGTGGCGCGGCAGTCGGCGGCGGCGAAGGGCAAGCCGTACGACGACGACGCGGACGCGGCGCTGCGGGCGATGGTGGAGCAGCAGATCGAGTCCGAGTCGCTGCCGATGTTCCTGTCGGGGCGGCTGTACGACGACGGCGTGATCGACCCGCGCGACACCCGCACCGTCCTCGGCATCTGTCTGTCCGCGCTGCACACGGCCCCGGTCGAGGGCACGCGCGGCGGCTTCGGCGTCTTCAGGATGTGAGGGAAGGTGACGGAATCACCCATGATTTCCAAGCTGTTGGTCGCCAACCGGGGCGAGATCGCCTGCCGGGTGTTCCGTACGTGCCGTGAGCTCGGCATCGCCACGGTCGCCGTGCACTCCGACGCGGACGCGGACGCGCTGCACGTGCGCGAGGCCGACGAGGCCGTGCGCCTTCCGGGGGCGGCGCCCGCGGAGACGTATCTGCGCGGCGAGCTGATCGTGAAGGCCGCGCAGGCGGCGGGCGCCGACGCGATCCACCCGGGCTACGGCTTCCTCTCCGAGAACGCCTCCTTCGCGCGGGCCGTCGCCGACGCGGGCCTCGTGTGGATCGGGCCGCCGCCTGAGGCCATCGAGGCGATGGCGTCCAAGACGCGCGCGAAGGAACTGATGGGGCTCGCGCCGCTCGCCGTGGGCGCGGTCACGGCGGCCGACCTGCCGGTGCTCGTGAAGGCGGCCGCCGGCGGCGGCGGGCGCGGCATGCGGGTCGTACGGGAACTGGACGCCCTGAAGGGCGAGTTGGAGGCCGCGCGGGCCGAGGCAGCGAGTGCCTTCGGGGACGGCGAGGTGTTCGTCGAGCCGTACGTCGAGGGCGGGCGGCACGTCGAGGTGCAGGTCATGGCCGACGGGCACGGGGCGGTGTGGGCCCTCGGGACGCGCGACTGCACGCTCCAGCGCCGCCACCAGAAGGTCATCGAGGAGGCCCCGGCGCCGGGGCTCTCCGACGAGCAGGTCCGTGAGCTGCACGACCTGGCGGTGCGGGCCGCCCGCGCCACCGACTACCGGGGCGCGGGCACCGTCGAGTTCCTGCTCGCCGCCGACGGCACCGCGCACTTCCTGGAGATGAACACCCGCCTCCAGGTCGAACACCCCGTGACGGAGGCCGTGTTCGGCCTCGACCTCGTCGCGCTGCAGATCCGGATCGCCGAGGGCGAGCCGCTGCCGGGCCCGCAGCCGCCGCCCGCGCACGGCCACGCCGTCGAGGCCCGCCTGTACGCGGAGGACCCGGCGGCCGGCTGGGCCCCGCAGACCGGCACCCTGCACCGCGTCGCCGTGCCGGACGGGGTGCGCCTGGACACCGGCTACGCGGACGGCGACGCCGTGGGCGTGCACTACGACGCGATGCTCGCGAAGGTGGTCACCCACGCGCCGACCCGCGCGGAGGCCCTGCGCAAGCTGGCCGGGGCCCTGGAGCGGACCGTGGTCCACGGCCCGGTCACCAACCGGGACCTCCTCGTCCGCTCCCTGCGCCACCCCGAGTTCGCGGCGGCCCGCATGGACACCTCGTTCTACGACCGGCACCTGCCCGACCTGACCGGGCCCGGCGCGGGCCCGGACGTCCGGCACGCGCCGCTCGCCGCCGCCCTCGCCGACGCCTGCGGGCGCTCCCGCTTCGGCGGCTTCCGCAACCTGCGCTCACAGCCCCAGGTCAAGCGGTACCGGACCGTGGCGGACGGCGTCGAGCACGAGGTCAGGTACACGCACGCGCGCGGCGGCCCGGCCGCCGACGACGTGCGGGTGGTGCGGGCCGCGCCCGACGCCGTCGTGCTCGAAGTCGAGGGCGTACGGCGGGAGTTCGCCGTGACGACGTACCCAGACGGGCGCGTGTACGTCGGGAACGTGGCGCTCGACGCCCTGTCGCTGCTGCCCGAACCCACCGTGCGGCAGGAGCCGGGGTCGCTGCTCGCGCCGATGCCGGGCACGGTCCTGCGGGTCGCGGAGGGCCTGGCGGAGGGCGCGCGGGTCGAGGCGGGGCAGCCGGTGGTGTGGCTGGAGGCGATGAAGATGGAGCACCGCGTGGTGGCACCGGCCGCGGGCGTCCTGACCGTCCTGCACGCCGTACCGGGGCGGCAGGTCGAGGTGGGCGCGCTGCTCGCGGTGGTCCAGGAGGACGCGTAGCCGACGGCGGCCCCGGACGGGCTTGCCGCCGCGGTGGCTCAGGAAGACGTACAGCTCACTGTGGTCAAGGAAGACGTACAGGAGGAAGAACTGTGAACGCTCCCGTGCTCGAAACCGAGGAACACCAGGCGTTGCGCGCGGCCGTCGCGGCGCTCGGCAAGCGCTACGGCCGGGACTACATGACCCGGGTCATACGGGACGAGGGCCACCCCGACGAACTGTGGGCCGACGCCGCCAAACTCGGCTACCTGGGGGCGAACCTGCCCGAGGAGTACGGCGGCGGGGGTGGCGGCATCGCCGAACTCTCCATCGTCCTGGAGGAGTTGGGGGCGGCGGGCAGCCCGCTCCTCATGATGGTGGTGTCCCCGGCCATCTGCGGCACGGTGATCGCCCGCTTCGGCACCGAAGTGCAGAAGCAGACGTGGCTGCCGGGGCTCGCCGACGGCAGCCGCACGATGGCGTTCGGCATCACCGAGCCCGACGCGGGCTCCAACTCGCACCGCATCACCACCACCGCCCGCAGGGACGGCGACGACTGGATCCTGACCGGCCGCAAGGTCTTCATCTCCGGCGTGGACATCGCCGACGCGACCCTGATCGTCGGCCGCACCGAGGACGCCCGCACCGGCAAGCTGAAGCCCTGCCTGTTCATCGTCCCGCGCGACGCGCCGGGCTTCGCGCGCCACCGCATCGACATGGAACTCCAGGCCCCGGAGAAGCAGTTCGAGCTGGTCCTCGACGAGGTGCGGCTGCCCGCCGACGCGCTGGTGGGCGACGAGGACGCCGGACTGCTCCAGCTCTTCGCCGGGCTCAACCCGGAGCGGATCATGACGGCGGCGTTCTCCCTCGGCATGGCGCGCTTCGCCCTCGCACAAGCCGTCGCGTACGCCAAGGAACGCAGCGTGTGGAAGGCCCCGATCGGCGCCCACCAGGCCATCGCCCACCCGCTGGCCCAGTCCCACATCGAGATCGAACTCGCCCGCCTGATGATGCAGAAGGCGGCCCGGCTCTACGACGACGGGGACGACCTGGGCGCGGGCGAGGCCGCGAACATGGCGAAGTTCGCGGCGGCCGACGCCTGCGTGAAGGCCGTCGACCAGGCCGTGCACACCCTCGGCGGCAACGGCCTGACCAAGGAGTTCGGGCTCGCCGCGCTGATCGTGGCGTCCCGGGTCGCGAGGATCGCCCCGGTGAGCCGGGAGATGATCCTGAACTTCGTGTCCCACCAGACCCTGGGCCTGCCCAAGTCGTACTAGGGAGTTCTGATGGAAATCCGGACAGGTACTGTCCTGGTCTCGGCTCCCGACCGGGGCATCGTCACCCTCACCCTGGACTCACCCGCCAACCGCAACGCGCTGTCGGCGGCCCTCGTGGGCGAACTGTCGCGCGCGCTCACCGAGGTGGGCGCCGACGACGGGGTGCGCGCCGTGGTGCTCTGCCACACCGGCACCACGTTCTGCGCCGGTGCCGACCTGCGCGAACCGCCGGACCCGGGGGCGTTCGTGGCCCTGCTCCGACAGCTCGTGGAACTGCCCAAGCCGGTGGTCGCGCGGGTGCGCGGGCACGTCAGGGCGGGCGGGCTCGGGCTGCTCGGGGCCTGCGACATCGTGGTCGCGGGCGGCCCGGACGTCTCGTTCGCGCTGACCGAGGTGCACATCGGGGTCGTACCGGCGGTGATCTCCCTGACCCTCCTGCCGCGCCTCGACGCGCGGGCGGCGAGCCGCTACTACCTCACCGGCGAGCGCTTCGGCGGCGCCGAGGCGGCCCGGATCGGCCTGGTCACGGCCTACGCGGGCGCCGACGACGGCGTCGGCGTCGTCCTCGAACCGGTCCTCGAAGGCCTGCGCAAGGCCGCTCCGGGGGCGCTGGCCGACGCGAAGAAACTCGTCACGGCTAGGGTTCTTGACGCATTCGACAAGGAAGCGGACGCCCTCGTGACCCTCTCCGCCCACCGCTTCGGCTCCGCCGAGGCCAAGGAGGGGATGGAGGCGTTCCTGGAACGACGGGAGCGTTCATGGGCGCTGTGAGCGGGGGGCGCCGAGGGGCGCGGCTGGGTGGCATGGTCGAGGTGTGCCGATGGGTGCCGTGACCGAGGACGACCGCGCGCCCAAGCAGGACCGCAGCCGGGTCACCCGGCAGCGGCTCCTGGAGGCGGCCGTGGCCTGCCTGGCCGAGCACGGCTGGGCGGGCTCGACGGTGTCCGTGGTCGCCGAGCGGGCCGGGGTGTCGCGGGGCGCCGCCCAGCACCACTTCCGCACCCGCGAGGAACTGTTCACCGCGGCCGTCGAGTACGTCGCCGAAGAGCGGTCGGCCGCACTGCGCGGGCTCTTCCCCGAGGGCGCCGGAGCCTCCGCCCGGGCCGACCGGACCGCGGTCGTCGCGGCCCTGGTCGACCTGTACACCGGCCCGCTGTTCCGGGCCGCCCTCCAGCTGTGGGTCGCCGCGTCCAACGAGGACCAACTGGGGCCGAGGGTCGCCGAGTTGGAGGCCCGCGTCGGCCGCGAGACGCATCGCATCGCGGTGGAGCTGCTCGGTGCCGACGAGGGGGTGCCCGGGGTGCGGGAGACCGTGCAGGGGCTGCTCGACATGGCGCGGGGGCTCGGCCTCGCGAACCTCCTCACGGACGACGGGGCCCGTCGGAAGCGGGTCGTGGTGGAGTGGGGGCGGTTGGTGGACGAGGCGCTGCGCTGAGCCCTTCCCCAACCCCGCCCCTTCCCGAAACCGGGGGCTGCGCCCCCGGACC
>NZ_JBHXTE010000020.1:0-171354 GCF_042677545.1 Streptomyces sp. NPDC127108
GTCCTCAAACGCCGGACGGGCTAGATGATGTGCGGGTGAAATTCAGCCCGTCCGGCGTTTGAGGACGAGCCGCGAAGCGGCGATTCGGCGGGGGCCCGGGGCAGAGCCCCGGTTTCGGGAAGGGGTGGGACTGGGGCGCCCCCGCGAGGCCTACGCCTCGTTCTCCGGCGGCGGCCCCGTGACCGGGCGCAGCCACAGCCAGGCCAGGAAGAACAGGCCGAGGGCAAGCATGCCGAGGCCGGTCCAGAGGTTGATGTTGATGCCCTCCGCCTTCTTGAGGTCGGCGTCGGACGCGGTGATCCCGGCGATGGTGACAATGACGCCGTAGACGACGAACAGGCCGCCGATGATGCGCCGGATGTCGAAGAGACGCGCGGCCGTCGCGGACTTCCGCTCCAGCTCGGAGACTTCCTTCTGCAGGTCGGACATGATTCCTCGGGATGTGAGTAGGAGGGGCCGGTTCAGAAGGGGCCGGTTCAGAACGAGTAGGGGATGTAGCACGCGGTGGCCAGCGCGAACGCACCCCACCCGAGCAACGCGGGCCGCCGGTACCAGGCGCCGTCACCCGGCTCGGCACCGTCGTCCTCCTTGCCGGGCGACGCCGTCCCGTACACGAGCCCGGCGAGCTCGGCCTCCGGCTTGGGCGCGGTGAAGAGGGTGACGAGGACCATGACGACCGCGCCGGCGACGAAGCCGACGATGGCGGAGACGAAGTTGGCGCCCTGGTCGGTGGGGATGTCGATGACGCCCTGCTTGTAGATCCAGAAGTAGTTGACCATCGCGGCGGTGGTGCCGGCGAGCAGCCCCCAGACGCCGGACTTCATGGAGGCCCGCTTCCAGAACATGCCGATGATGAAGACGACGAACATCGGGACGTTGAAGAAGGAGAAGAGAGTCTGGAGGTAGCCCATGATGTTCGAGAAGGACGAGGCGATGAAGGCGGTGCCGATGGAGGCGAAGACGCCGATCGCGGTGATGAGCCGCCCGAACTTCAGGTAGTAGCCGTCCTCGCGGCCCTTGACGACGTACTTGGCCCAGATGTCGTACGTGAAGACGGTGTTGAAGGACGACACGTTGGCCGCCATGCCCGCCATGAAGGCGGCGAGGAGACCGGTGACGGCGATGCCGAGCACGCCGTTGGGCAGCAACTCCTGCATCAGGTAGGGGATCGCGTCGTTGTAGGTGAGGTCCGATCCCGAGGTGCCGATCTTCGGCATGAGGACGGCGGCGACCAGGCCGGGGATCATCACCAGGAAGACGATGAAGATCTTGGGGAAGGCGGCGATGAGCGGCGTGCGCTGGGCGGCGGAGAGGTTCTTCGCGGAGAGGGCGCGCTGCACCTCGGCGAAGTTCGTCGTCCAGTAGCCGAAGGAGAGCACGAAGCCGAGGCCCAGGATGATGGTGAGCCAGTTGGCGCCGAGCGGGTTGGGGTCGCCGATGCCGGTGCCGCCCCAGGCGGTCATGAAGTTGTCGCCGTGCTGCTTCTCGATGGAGCCGGTGAGGCCGTCCCAGCCGCCGACCTTCTTCATGCCGATGACGCAGATCGGGATGAGCGCGGCGAGGATGACGAAGAACTGGAGCACTTCGTTGTAGATCGCCGAGGAGAGGCCGCCGATGGTGATGTAGGCGAGCACGAAGAACCCGGCGACGACGATGGCGACCCACTGCGGCCAGCCCAGCAGCGCCTCGACGACGATCGCGAGGGCGTAGAGGTTGACGCCCGCGATGAGCACGGCGGCGAAGGCGAAGAGCGCCGAGCTGAGCAGGTGGGCGGACTTGTCGAAGCGCTGGAGCAGGTACTCGGGGACCGAGCGGACCTTCGACCGGTAGTAGAACGGCATCATGACCAGGCCGAGGAAGACCATGGCCGGGATGGCGCCGATCCAGTACCAGTGGACGACCGCGACGCCGTACTGCGCGCCCGTGGCCGCCATGCCGAGGATCTCGGTGGCGCCGAGGTTGGCGGCGACGAAGGCGAGGCCGGTGACCCAGGCGGGCAGGGAGCGCCCGGAGAGGAAGAAGTCGAGGCTGGTCTTCACGGAGCGCCGGGCGGCGAATCCGATGCCGAGGACGACCACGAAGTAGATCGCCAGGATCGCGTAGTCCAGCCCGTTGGTGGGCAGCCGAAGCCCTTCGGCGAGGGTGATGTGCGCAGGGGACTGCATGTGAACTCGCTTCGTCGCGCGAACTGATCAGACCGGAACCTACGCCTCGCCCTTCAGTAAGTGAACAGTTCTGTTGATGTTCTTTGTTTGATTGTGATCGAGTCCATGATCGTTTTTCCTCGTGGATCATCGGGTGAGCTGGGCGAGGCAGGGCCGCCCGCGCAAGCGCCGTGGGCATTGACGAGCTTGTTGGCTTGTGGTTTGTTGTGTTCGGTTCTGTTGGCGGGCGGTGTAAGGAGCCCCGAACGTGAAGAAGACCTCGACTCGTCTCGCCGACGGTCGTGAGCTCATCTACTACGACGTGCGCGACGACGCCGTCCGCACGGCGGTCGACAGCAGGCCCCTGGACCCCGTCGCCACCACCTCCGAGGTCCGCCGCGACCCCCTCCTCGGCGACAGCGTCGCCATCGCCTCGCACCGCCAGGGCCGCACCTACCACCCCCCGGCCGACGAGTGCCCCCTGTGCCCCTCCACCGGCGGCCGCCGCACCGAGGTCCCCGACTCCTCGTACGACGTCGTGGTCTTCGAGAACCGCTTCCCCTCCCTCGCGGGCGACGCCGGCCGCTGCGAGGTGGTCTGCTTCACCCCCGACCACACCGCGTCCTTCGCCGACCTCACCGAGGAGCAGGCCGCCCTTGTCCTGGACGCCTGGACGGACCGCACCGCCGAGCTCTCGCACCTGCCGTCCGTCGCGCAGGTCTTCTGCTTCGAGAACCGGGGCGCGGAGATCGGCGTGACCCTCGGCCACCCGCACGGGCAGATCTACGCCTACCCCTTCGTCACCCCGCGCACGGCCCTGATGCTGCGCTCCCTGGCCGAGCACCACGCGGCCACCGAGGGCCGCAACCTCTTCGACGACGTCCTCGCCGAGGAGCGCGCCGGCGACCGCGTCGTCCTGGACGCCGAGCACTGGGTGGCCTTCGTGCCGCACGCCGCGCACTGGCCCTACGAGGTGCACCTCTACCCCAAGCGCCGCGTGCCCGACCTGCTCGGCCTCGACGACGCGGCTCGCACAGAGTTTCCCCAGGTCTATCTGGAACTGTTGCGGCGCTTCGACCGGATCTTCGGCGAGGGTGAGCGCGAGGGCGGCGCCGAGCCGCCGACGCCGTACATCGCGGCCTGGCACCAGGCCCCGTTCACGGCGCTGCCGGAGTACGAGGGCGTCAACCGCGACGACTTCGCGCTCCACCTCGAGCTTTTCACCATTCGCCGCACTTCGGGCAAGCTGAAGTTCCTCGCGGGTTCCGAATCCGGCATGAGTGTGTTCATCAACGATGTGCCGCCGGAGGCCGCGGCCCAGCGACTGCGAGAGGTAGCGAGTTGATGAGTGGGAAGTACCTGGTCACGGGTGGCGCCGGCTATGTCGGCAGTGTCGTCGCCCAGCATCTGATCGAGGCCGGGCACGAGGTGACGGTCCTCGACAACCTCTCCACCGGCTTCCGCGAGGGCGTGCCCGCGGGCGCGGCGTTCATCGAGGGCGACATCCGCGACGCCGCCAAGTGGCTGCACGTCGAGGGTGAGGCCCCGTACGACGCGGTGCTGCACTTCGCCGCCTTCTCGCAGGTCGGCGAGTCCGTCGTGAAGCCCGAGAAGTACTGGGACAACAACGTCGGCGGCACCATGGCGCTGCTCGCCGCGATGCGCGAGGCGGGCGTGCGCAAGCTGGTGTTCTCCTCGACGGCGGCGACGTACGGCGAGCCGGTGCACACCCCCATCACCGAGACCGACCCGACCGCCCCCACCTCCCCCTACGGCGCCTCCAAGCTGGCCGTCGACCACATGATCACCGGCGAGGCGGCGGCGCACGGACTCGGTGCCGTATCCCTTCGGTACTTCAACGTGGCGGGCGCGTACGGCAGTTGCGGCGAGCGGCACGACCCCGAGTCGCACCTCATCCCGCTCGTCCTCCAGGTCGCCCAGGGCAGGCGCGAGGCCATCTCCGTCTTCGGCGACGACTACCCGACGCCCGACGGCACCTGTGTGCGCGACTACATCCACGTCGCCGACCTCGCCGACGCCCACCTCCTCGCCCTGGACGCCGCGACGCCCGGCGAGCACCTGATCTGCAACCTGGGCAACGGCAACGGCTTCTCCGTGCGCGAGGTCATCGAGACCGTCCGCAAGGTCACCGGGCACCCGATCCCCGAGGTCGTGGCAGCGCGCCGCGGCGGCGACCCGGCGGTCCTCGTGGCCTCCGCCGCCACCGCCCGTGAGCGCCTCGGCTGGAACCCGTCCCGCGCGGACCTCGCGGGCATCGTCGCCGACGCCTGGGCCTTCGCCCAGCAGAGGGGGTAACCAGAAGATGTCCGCCGTCACGGAGCCGACCGCCGAACTCGTCGACACCTTCACCGCGTTGTACGGCCACGAGCCCGCCGGAGTCTGGGCGGCGCCGGGCCGCGTCAACCTCATCGGCGAGTACACGGACTTCAACGAGGGCTTCGTGATGCCCCTCGCGCTGCCCCACACCGCGGTCGCCGCGGTGGCCCGGCGCGACGACGGGATCCTGCGGCTGCACTCCGCGGACATCGAGGGCCCCGTCGTCGAGCTGGCGGTGGACTCCCTGACGCCGCTGTCCGACGGGGGCTGGGCCGCGTATCCGGCGGGCGTCGTCTGGGCGCTGCGGGACGCGGGCCACGCGGTCGGCGGCGCGGACCTGCACCTGGCGTCCACCGTCCCGACCGGCGCGGGCCTGTCCTCCTCCGCCGCCCTGGAGGTCGTCACCGCCCTGGCCCTGAACGACCTCTACGAACTGGGCCTCTCCCGCCGCGAGTTGGCCCTGCTCGCCCAGCGCGCCGAGAACGCCTTCGTCGGCGTGCCGTGCGGCGTCATGGACCAGATGGCGTCCGCGGCCTGCACGCCGGGGCACGTCCTGCACCTGGACTGCCGCGACCTGTCCGTGCGCCAGGTCCCCTTCGACCTGACCGCGGACGGCCTGACGCTCCTGGTCGTCGACACCCGCGTCAAGCACGCCCTCGGCGACGGGGCGTACGCGGAGCGGCGGGAGGGCTGCGAGGCGGGGGCGCGGGCACTGGGCGTCTCCCACCTCCGCGACGTGCCCTTCGTCGAACTCCCCGCCGCCCTCGACCGGTTGTCCGACGAGAAGGTGCGCCGCTACGTCCGGCACGTCGTCTCCGACGACCACCGCGTCGAGCGGGTCATCGCCCTCCTCGACGCCGGTGACGTGCGGGGCATCGGCCCCGTCCTCACCGAGGGCCACGCCTCGCTCCGGGACGACCTGCGCATCTCCTGCCCGGAGCTGGACCTCGTGGTGGAGTCGGCGTGCGCGGCCGGGGCGCTCGGGGCGCGGATGACCGGGGGCGGCTTCGGCGGCTCGGCGATCGTCCTGGCCGAGGCGGCGGACGCGGAGTCCCTCACGAAGTCGGTCGAGGAGGCGTTCGCGGCGGCCGGGTACGCGGCGCCGCGGGTGTTCCCGGCGGTGGCGTCGGCGGGAGCGCGCCGCGTATAGGCCTAGAGGCCTTGCTTGACGGGCTGCGACGCAGGTCACACCCGTCCGTGTCACATCCTCCGCCTTGCCTCCGTCATAGGTGTGTAGCCACGACAACGGCAGAGGAGCACGCCATGGAAGCCCGTCTGAACATGTTCGAGAACCCGACGGCGATGAAGTTCTGGAAGCACGTCATCGCGGCGAACAAGGTCCTCGCCGAGTCGACGGTCCCCGCCGCGACCCTCGAACTGGTGAAGATCCGCGCCAGCCAGATCAACGGCTGCGGCGGCTGCCTCGACATGCACACCAAGGACGCCGCGGCCGCCGGTGAGACCTCGCTGCGCCTCAACCTGATCGCCGCCTGGCGCGAGGCCAAGGTCTTCACCGACGCCGAGCGCGCCGCCCTGGAACTGACGGAACAGGGCACCCGCATCGCGGACGCGGCGGGCGGCGTCACCGACGAGGCCTGGGCGAACGCCGCCAAGCACTACGACGAGGAGCAACTCGCGGCGCTGGTGGGCCAGATCGCCCTCATCAACACCTTCAACCGCGGAAACGTCATCACCCAGCAGCCCGCGGGCGACTACGTACCGGGCCAGTACGCCTAGACCTTCAGTCCCGTCGGGGGCTCTCCGCCCCCGACGTGCTCCCCCTCCGCTCCCCCGCTCCGCTCGGCCCGGTCCAGCAACCCCGTCCGCGCGGCGAGCGCGGCGGCCTCGAGCCGGGACCCGACGCCGAGCTTCATCAGCACCCGCTGCACATGGGTCCGCGCCGTACTGGGCGCGATCCCCATCCCGGCGGCGATGAGCCGGGTGTCCTCCCCGTCGGCGACCCGTACGAGCACCTCCACCTCACGCGGAGTGAGCATCTGCAACAGCCGCTGCCCCTCGTCGTCCGGCTGGGCGGCGGGGTTCAGCAGCTCGCTGAAGGCGCCTTGGAGCAATTGGGGTGCGACGGCGGCTTCCCCGGCGCGCGCCTTCATGATGGCGCGCTCGACTCCTTCGATGCGCTCGTCATGACGTACGTATCCGGACGCGCCGGAGGCGAACGCCGCCGCGATCCCGCGGGGCGACGGCACGGGTCCGAGCACCACCACGGCGACCTGCGGCCGCTCCCGCTTGATCCGCACCACCGGGTCGAACATGCCCGGCTCGGCCGGGGTGGCCGTGCCCAGCAGGCACACCTCCGGCGCCCTGCTGATCACAAGCTCCGCCGCCCCGGCGGCGGGCGCCGCCGCGGCGAGCACCCGGTGCCCACGCAGCTTCAACGCCGAGGCGAGTGCCTCGGCGAGCAATCGGTGATCGTCGACCACCATGAGCCGCACACCCACAGCGCAACCCCCCAAAGTCCCCCACGGATTCCCCTAATGATCCCCCCACGGATCGGGGGCCCCGCCCCTTCATCCCCCGGAAGCTACACGCTTGTTCGACTTCGCGCTCCCCCTATCGTGCAGAAGCGGCCCGGAATGCCTCAATCACGGCCGTTCAGAAGCATGGACACGAGAGGGGCCCGGCATGCGCACCACGTGTCCAGCACGCGAGTACGGAGCGTGAACCGGAACAACGCGAACGGCCCCGCACTCGTTCGGGCGAGCGCGGGGCCGTGCGACCCTTCGGGGGCGGCTACTGGGTGGTGAAGCCCAGCGCGATGAACTCCTTGTCGTCCTTGGAGTACGGCTTGCTGATCAGCTTCTTGCCGAAGAACAGGTTGCCGCCGGTGTAGAGGAGTTCGTTGGACTTCGGGACCATGCCGCTGATGGCGCGGTTGACCGACTCGGTCGCGGGCGTCTGCAGGAGCGTGGTCTCCTTCATCGACTTGCCGTCGAGCGAGACGACCTTGGCGCCCTGCTTGTAGCTGCCGCCCTTGTACGCGAGGAGGTTGCCGCCGTCCATGCGGATCGGGAACATCTCGCCGTCGTCGCCCGCGTCGGCACGGTCACCGGTGGTCTTGCCGGTGGCCAGCGAGAACGCGATGATCTCGTTGGTGAAGCCGTAGTCGGAGCCGCCCGCGTCGTGCTGGCGCGTGGGCACGTACAGCTTGTCGTTGCCGACGACGATGGCGCTGCAGCTCGCCCACTTGTTGACCTCGCAGTCGTGCGAGTACTTGCCGTCCTCCAGCTTGATGCGGGCGCGCAGCTTGCCCGCGTTGCTCAGCGAGAAGACGTCCGTGGCGCCGCTGGCCGTGATCTCCTCGGTGTCCTGGCCGAAGACGATCGGGTTGGTCGAGATGATCTTGGCGTTGTCGACGCCGGCGGTCAGCGGATAGCTCCACTTGTCCTTGCCGGTCTTGGGGTCGAGGAGCTGGATCTTCAGCTTCTCGTCGCCGTAGCCGCCGCACTTGCGGACCGCGACGAGCTGGTCGCCGCCCGCGTAACCGGCGTCCTTGCACTCGTCGCCGATCTTCGGCTTCCACAGCAGCTTGCCGGACATGTCCCAGGCGGCACCGGTGCCGCCGGTGCCCGCGCCCGCGGCGACGGTGTCGCCGGAGATGGCGATCTCCTCGAACTCCACGGGGGAGCCGCTGCCGGTGACGCTCTCCGTCCACAGCTTCTTGCCGGACTTCAGGTCGACCGCGGAGACCTGGCTGCAGTCGGGGTACTTGTTCGCCTTGGTGGACTTGGCGTCCTTGTAGACGACCGCGGCGATGCCCTCGTCGGTGACCTCCTTGGAGACCGCGCAGGTCTCACCGGCCAGCGGGATCGTCCACTTCTGCTTGCCGGAGGCGGGGTCGTAGGCGATGAGGGCGTGGTCCTTGTCCTTGCCCGTGTAGCCGCTCTTGACGTACGTGTCGTCGGTGAGCCAGGAGCCCGCGACGCTCCAGACGGCGTCCTTGGGCACCGCGGGCGCCGGGACCTGGAAGCCGACCTTGGCGCTGGTGTTCGCCGGGACCTTCTCCTTGGCGGGGCCACCGGCGGCGGGCGGTCCGTCGGAGCCGCCCTTCTTGCCCTTGCCGCCCTTGCCGTCGCCGCCGTCGGCGCTGTTCTTCTTGTCGCCGTCCTTCTTCGAACCGGCGTAGATGACACCGCCGCCCACGATCAGGCCGATGGCCGCGACGGCCGCGACGATGATCAGCATCTGCTTGTTGGGCTTCTTGCCGCCACCGCCGCCGCCCGGCTGGGGCTGCATCGGCATGGTCGGCGGCTGCGGGAAGCCGTAGCCCTGCTGGCCGGGCTGCCCCGGGTAGCCGTAGCCGGGCTGCTGGCCCACGGCCGGGAAGGCCGCCTGCGTCGGCTGGGCGTAGGCGGGCGGCGGGGTGCCGGGCGCGGCGGGCGGCGGGGTCCCCGGGGCTCCGGGCGCCTGCGGGTAGCCCTGGTTCGGCTGGCCCTGCGGGGGCGGCGGAGGCGTCTGCGGGGCCGCGGGCGGGGCCGCCGGAGCCGCGGGCGGCGGGGTCTGCGGGGGCTGCGGCGCCTGCGGGTAGCCGTAGCCGGGCTGCGGGGGCGTCTGGGGAGCGCCGAACCCGCCCTGCGGGGGGTCCTGGGGGGCGCCGAACCCACCCTGCGGCGGCTGGTTGGGCGGCTGGGGCGGCTGTGTCATGACGTCTTTCCTTGGGGGGACGGTTGGGGTGACTGAGCGGTGGGGAGGGTCACTTGCCGTAGGCCAGCATCAGCTTCTCGCGGCCCTGGGCGGTGCCGGAGAGCCGGGTGGTGGAGAGGTAGAAGCGCCCGTCCACGTAGTCGACCGCCTTCGAGTAGAAGCCGTTCTCGATCTTCGACGTCCCCGCCGGGTTCTGCAGCAGCGTCTTCGGTGTGTGCGAGCCGCTGGTCCCGATGGACACGACGCGGCCGCCGGAGTCGTACGACGGCTCGACGTACGCCACCAGGTCGCCGCCCTGCGTCTTCATCGGCACCATCGAGGTGTCCAGCGGGGACTTCGCCCGCCAGGCCGCCTTGCCGCTCGCCAGGCTGATCGCGACGATCTGGTTGGCGCCGGAGGTCTTCTTGGTCGGCAGGTACAGGTACTTGTCGTCGGCGACGGCGCCGGAGCAGGCCTGCAGGTCACCGCCGAGGCCGCCCCAGCCGCACTCCGGCGCGAAGTCCTCGTTCACCTGGACCTCGGAGCGGGTCTTGCCGCTGCCGGACTTCAGCGTGGTGATGTTCCACTGCTTCTTGTCCTCGTTGGTGGCGTAGAGGACGGTGGGGCTGGTGGAGTAGACGTGCTCCAGGCGCCAGCCCTTGGGGAACTTCTTCGTCCACTGGATCTTGCCGGTCTTGGGGTCGAGCTCCACGACCTCGTCGTGCTCGGTGGGCGTGCTCGCCCCGCACGAGAACTTCATCAGCATGCGGTCGCCGCCGGTGAACCCGGCCGGGAAGCAGGTGCCCTCGTCCTTCTTCTCCGCGTCGAACAGCTTGTCGCCGTCGCTGAGGCTGTAGGCGGTGCCGGACTGGGAGCGGCCGACCATCAGCGTGTCGCCGGTGATGCTCAGCTCCAGGCCGATGGTGGAGTCGAAGAGACCTTTCTCCGTGGTCTGCTTCTGCCAGCCCTTCTTGCCCGTCTTCAGGTCGATGACCTGGAGCTGGTCGCACTTGGCGTTCTGCTTCAGACCGGCCTTGTACGCGACGACGATCTTGCCGTCGTCGCTGACCTGCGGCGTGGCCGCGCAGATCTCCTGCGGCAGCTCGATCGCGGTCCAGGCGGGCTTGCCGGAATCGACGTGGTAGGCGAGGAGTTCCTTGTACGCGGCCTTGACCGCGATGCCGTCCTCGACCCACATGCCGGGGGCCTCGGCGCCCTTGCCGGGGGCCTTGGGGGCCTCCTTGTACCAGAGGACCTTGGCCTCGCCGGCCTGGCGGCCCTCGTTGAGGTCCTCCTTGCCCGCGTGGCCGTCGCCGCTGCCGTCGCCCGGGTTGGCCGGGGCGGAGGCCTTGGGGTCCTTCTTCTTCGACTCGGACTTCTTCTTGCCGTCGTCACCGCCGGAGAACGCGAAGACGGCGCCGCCCGCGACCAGGAGGGCGGCCACGGCCGCCCCGATGATCACGGCGGTCTTGCCCTTGAAGGGCCCCTTGCCGCCGCTCGGGGGCGGGGTGTTGCCCGGGGCGCCGGTGGGCATCTGCTGCGGATAGCCGTAGCCCGGCTGCGTGGGCTGGCCGTAGGGGCCCGGCTGACCGGGCTGCGTGGGCTGACCGTAGGGTCCGGGCTGCTGGCCGTAGGGACCCGGCTGGCCCGGCTGCGTGGGCTGGCCGTACGGGCCGGGCTGCTGCGGCTGCGTGGGCTGACCGTAGGGTCCGGGCTGCTGCGGATAGCCGTACGGGCCTGACTGGCCGGGCTGCTGCTGCGGGTAGCCGTAGCCGGGCTGCGGGTTGGCGCCCTGCTGTGGATCCTGCGGAGCTCCGAAGCCGCCATGGGGCGGCTGGTTGGGCGGCTGAGTCATCAGCGCTTCCCCCTTCACTGATTTTTCGGCACGCCAAGCGGTGCTCAGGCTGCCCTTTCTATCACTCCGATCCAGCCATCACGGGTGCCGGTCCTGCCCCTGTTCCCAAGGGAGGACCGGCCTGTAATGCGTCCGTTACGGGAAACTCACGCATCCTCCGCGAGTTCCAGCCAACGCATCTCCAACTCCTCGCGCTCGCCGACAAGTTCGCGTAGCTCGGCGTCCCATTTCGCCACCTTTTCAAAGTCTGTGGCGTTATCGGCGATCTGCGCGTGCAGCTTGGTCTCCTTCTCGGAAATCTTGTCCAGCTGCCGTTCGATCTTCTGCAATTCCTTCTTCGCGGCGCGCGCGTCGGCGGCCGACACGCCCTTCGTCCCGTCCGGGACGGCGGCGGGCGCCGGGGCCGCCGGGGCCGCGGCCTCCGCCATCCGGTTCCTGCGCTCCAGGTACTCGTCGATGCCGCGCGGCAGCATCCGCATCGTCGCGTCACCCATGAGAGCGAACACCCGGTCCGTGGTGCGCTCGACGAAGAACCGGTCGTGGGAGATCACCACCATCGAGCCGGGCCACCCGTCGAGCACGTCCTCCAGCTGCGTCAGCGTCTCGATGTCGAGGTCGTTGGTGGGCTCGTCGAGGAAGAGGACGTTCGGCTCGTCCATGAGCAGGCGCAGGAGCTGCAGCCGCCGCCGCTCACCGCCGGACAGGTCCCCGACGGGCGTCCACTGCTTCTCCTTGCCGAACCCGAAGGTCTCGCACAGCTGCCCCGCGGTCATCTCCCGGCCCTTGCCGAGGTCGACCCGCTCCCGCACCTGCTGCACGGCCTCGAGGACCCGCAGCGTCGGCTTCAGCTCGGCGACCTCCTGCGAGAGGTAGGCCAGCTTGACGGTCTTGCCGACCACCACGCGACCCGCGGCGGGCTGCGTGTCACCGGCCGACCGGGCCGCGTCCGCCATGGCGCGCAGGAGCGAGGTCTTGCCCGCGCCGTTCACGCCCACCAGGCCGATGCGGTCGCCGGGGCCGAGCTGCCAGGTCAGATGCTTGAGCAGCAGCTTCGGCCCGGCCTGGACGCTCACGTCCTCCAGGTCGAAGACCGTCTTGCCGAGCCGGGTGGTGGCGAACTTCATCAGCTCGCTGGTGTCCCGGGGCGGCGGCACGTCCTTGATCAGCTCGTTGGCCGCCTCCACCCGGAACCGGGGCTTGGACGTCCGCGCCGGGGCGCCGCGCCGCAGCCACGCCAGCTCCTTGCGGACCAGGTTCTGCCGCTTGGCCTCCTCGGTGGCGGCGATGCGCTCGCGCTCGGCACGCGCGAACACGTAGTCGGAGTACCCGCCCTCGTACTCGTAGACCGTGCCCTTCTGCACGTCCCACATGCGGGTGCAGACCTGGTCCAGGAACCAGCGGTCGTGCGTCACGCACACGAGGGCCGAGCGGCGCTCGCGCAGGTGCCGCGCGAGCCACGCGATGCCCTCCACGTCGAGGTGGTTGGTCGGCTCGTCGAGGACGATCAGGTCCTGCTCGGCGATCAGGAGCTGCGCGAGCGCGATGCGCCGCCGCTCACCGCCGGAGAGCGGGCCGATGACGGTGTCGAGGCCCTGCGGGAACCCCGGCAGGTCGAGCCCGCCGAAAAGACCCGTGAGCACGTCCCTGATCTTGGCGTTGCCCGCCCACTCGTGGTCGGCGAGGTCACCGATGACCTCGTGCCGCACGGTGGCCTTCGGGTCGAGGGAGTCGTGCTGCGTGAGCACCCCGATCCGCAGCCCGCCGCTGTGCGTGACGCGCCCGGTGTCGGCCTCCTCCAGCTTGGCCAGCATCCGGATGAGGGTGGTCTTGCCGTCGCCGTTCCGCCCGACGACGCCGATCCGGTCCCCCTCGGAGACGCCGAGCGAGACGCCGTCGAGCAGGGCGCGGGTGCCGTACACCTTGCTGACGTTTTCGACATTGACCAGGTTGACGGCCATTTCACTCCTGACGAGGGGGTGGATCAGCCTTCAAGGGTAGGGCGTGGCCCCGGGAAGGCGGCGCGGGGTCGAACGGTCACTCGATGTGATGACGTGATCGGAAGCGGGTCGCTACCGTGGAAGGGCAGGCCGCAGAATCCCGCGCATGGGAGGAACCACCGTGACCGCCGAGCCGATCTCCGAGGCCGCCGAGCCCGCGTCCGAGCCGAAGCACCAGTGGGTGATGCCACCGGTCGACGGCTGGACCGTGGACGACCTGCGCACCTTGCCCGGCCTCCCGCCGCACACCGAGATGATCGACGGGAGCTTGGTCTTCGTGACCCCGCAGCGCGCCTTCCACAACCTCATGATCCGTCGGCTCACCGACGGCCTGCTCGCCAGCGTGCCCCCGGAGTACGACGTCTTCAACGAGATGACCGTCGTCATCGATCGCAAGAACGGGCCCGAACCGGACGTGCTCGTCGTCCGCGGGGAGGCGTTCCAGGGCCTCAGGCAGACCTCCTTCGACGTCGCCGACGTGCTGCTCGCTGTCGAAGTCGTCTCGCCCGACTCCGAGTCCCGGGACCGCGACACCAAGCCGCACAAGTACGCGGCGGCCGGGATCAAGCACTACTGGCTTGCCGAGATGGAAGGCGAAGACGATCACTCGGTCGTCCGTGTCTACGAACTCGACCCGGTCACCCGCAAGTACGTCGGAGGCGACAGCTACCGCGACCGGCTCAAGCTCGTCGCCCCGTTCAGCATCGACATCGACCTGACCGCCCTCCACAAGCGGTAGAGGACGGATCAGACGACGGTCGCCCCCACCGCCGGCCCCACGGCCACCCGCGCCCCCCGGCACGTCCCCGACCCCCGCAGCGCCGCCGCCACCCGCTCCGCCGACTCCGCGTCCTTCACCAGGAACGCCGTCGTCGGCCCCGAGCCGGACACGATGCCCGCGAGGGCGCCCGCCTCCGTGCCCGCCTTCAGGGTGTCGGTGAGGGCGGGGAAGAGGGAGAGCGCGGCGGGCTGGAGGTCGTTGGTCAGGGCCTCGGCGAGGGCGGTCGCGTCACCCGTGCGCAAGGCGTCGAGCAGCGCGGGGGACGCCGCGGGCGCCGGGGCGTCCGGCGTGAGGCGGTCGAACTCGCGGTAGACGGCGGGCGTGGAGAGGCCGCCGTCGGCGGCGGCGAACACCCAGTGGAAGGTGCCGCCGACGGCCAGCTCGGCCAGCTTCTCGCCGCGCCCGGTGCCGAGGGCCGCGCCGCCGACCAGGCTGAACGGCACGTCGCTGCCCAACTCGGCGCAGATGTCGAGAAGTTCGTCCCGCGAGGCTCCCGTCCCCCACAGCGCGTCGCACGCCACCAGGGCACCCGCCGCGTCGGCGCTGCCGCCCGCCATGCCGCCCGCGACGGGGATGTCCTTGGCGATGTGGATGTGCACGTCGGCCCGGCGGCCGTACCGCGCGGCCAGCGCCTCGGCCGCGCGCGCCGCCAGGTTCGTCCGGTCCAGGGGCACCTGGTCCGCGCCCGGCCCCTCGCAGGTCACCCGCAGCTCGTCCGCCGGGGTCACCGTGACCTCGTCGTACAGGCCGACGGCGAGGAAGACGTTGGCGAGGTCGTGGAAGCCGTCGGGGCGGGCCGGGCCCACCGCCAGTTGCACGTTGACCTTCGCGGGCACCCGTACGGTGACGCTCACTGCGCCGCCCCCTCCTTGTGTGCGTCGCCCTTGTCCGCGTCGCTCTCGTCCGTGTCCTTGTACGCGTCCTTGTGCTCGGCGATCCGCGCGAACTCCTCGACCGTCAGGGACTCGCCCCGCGCCTGCGGCGAGACGCCCGCCGCGACCAGCGCCGCCTCGGCCGCCGCGGCGGAGCCCGCCCAGCCCGCGAGGGCCGCGCGCAGCGTCTTCCTGCGCTGGGCGAAGGCCGCGTCGACGACGGCGAACACCTCCCGCTTGGACGCGGTGGTCTTCAGCGGCTCGGCGCGGCGCACCAGCGACACCAGGCCCGAGTCGACGTTCGGGGCGGGCCAGAACACATTGCGGCCGATGGCGCCCGCGCGCTTGACCTCGGCGTACCAGTTGGCCTTCACCGACGGGACGCCGTAGACCTTCGAGCCGGGGTCGGCGGCGAGGCGGTCGGCGACCTCCGCCTGCACCATCACCAGCGTGCGCTCGATGGTGGGGAAGGTGTCCAGCATGTGCAGCAGGACCGGTACGGCGACGTTGTACGGGAGGTTCGCGACCAGGGCCGTCGGGGCCGGGCCCGGGAGTTCCCGGACGAGCATGGCGTCGCTGTGGACCAGGTCGAAGGAGGGCGCCTTCCGCGGGATGCGGGCCTGAACCGTCGCCGGGAGGGCCGCGGCGAGCACGTCGTCGATCTCCACAGCGGTCACGTGGGACGCGGTCTCCAGGAGGGCCAGGGTCAGCGAGCCGAGGCCCGGGCCGACCTCGACGACGACGTCGTCCGGGCCGACGTCCGCGGTGCGGACGATGCGGCGGACCGTGTTCGCGTCGATGACGAAGTTCTGGCCGCGCTGCTTGGTCGGGCGTACGCCGAGGGTCGCGGCGAGGTCGCGGATGTCGGCGGGGCCGAGGAGGGGGCCTTGGTCGGTGGTGCTCACCGCCCCAGGGTAGCCCTGGGTCCGCCGCTCACCTGTCCGTGCGGTTGCCCCGGGGGCTCGCTGCCCCCGCCCCCGCCGGGCCGGTCGGCCTGCGCCCGCCCCCGCTCATGGGGCTCCGCCCCTGTCCCCCGCCATCGGCGCTCCGCGCCTCGTCCTCAAACTCCCCCAAGCTCTTAAGGAGCAGGGGGGGACCCCCACGACGGGCTGACATGCCCACCGTCGGCCTCGGCTCGCCCCGAGCAGCTGAAGTGCCCAGCGTCAACCTTGGCCCACCCCGACCAGCCGAAATACCCACCGTCGACCTTGACCCACCCCAAGCAGCCGAAATGCCCACCGGCGGCCTTGGCTCGCCCCGAGCGCCGGGCGGGACCCGCTCTCCCCGGGTGTCGGGCGGGCCGCGATCCCGCCCGCCGGCCTCGCCCGCAGCCCCCGCTCTCATCCCCCACCCACTCACCCCAGCGACGCCGAACAACCGGACGCGGCACCGGAAGCCCGGACCGGCCGCAGGGGCGGTGCGGGATGGCCCTGGTTCCGGCCCGAAGCCTGCCGGTTCCAGTAAACGGGCGGGCGGGTGGGAGAGATCCGCCGCGGAGCGGCGGGGCAGGGTGCTGGTTGCTCCAGTAGCACGTCAGAGGCGGCGGCCGCAGTGGGGCCAGGGGCTGGCGCCGCGTTGGACGTAGAGCTTCTTCGCGCGGTGGGTCTGTTCGGCGGCGGGGGCGTCCTGGGGACGGCCCGCGCCGCCGAGGGACTGCCAGGTCTGGGTGTCGAACTGGTAGAGCCCGCCGTACGTGCCGGAGGGGTCGACGGCCCCGGGCCGCCCGCCGGACTCACAGGCGGCGAGGGCCCCCCAGTCGAGGCCCTCGGCCCCGGCGACGGCGGTCGGCACGACCTTCGTGCCGACCTTCACGATCCGCGTCTGCGGCTCCCGCACCACCTCGCTCCGCAACCGCTTCGGCTTCTGCTTCACGCCGTTGACGGTGCGTACCGAGTAGGTGATCCGCCGCGCGCCCTCCCGCCCGGCCTGCGCCACGACCTCCGTGCCGCGCGGCAGCGACGCGTCCTCGGTCTTGCGGACGTCGAACGGGATCGGCTCCTCGCGGACCTCCTTGCGGCCGGAGATCCGCATGACGGTGACGGTCTGCCCGTCGCGCGGGAAGCTGCCGGGCGGCACGGAGGTGGTGTCGGAGCCGCGCAGGGTCACCCCGGACTCCTCGACGGCCTCGCCGACGGTCGCGGCGTTCGTACGGATGGTCCTGGACCGCCCGTCGGCCATGATCGTCACGGTGCGTTCGGTACGGACGTCCAGGTCGAGCCCTTCGCGGGCGATGCGCTTGCTGCGCGAGGCCGACAGATAGGCCCCCTCGGCGCGCACCCCGAGCTGTTGGAGCGCCCCGTCGACGGTGCGGGCGGTCGTCCAGACCTCCCGGCGGTGGCCGTCGAGGGTGAGCTGGACGGGCCGGCCGTAGCGGACGGCGATCTCGTCGCCGCTGGCGAGGGCGGTGGCGGTGGTGGGGGCGACGATGTCGTGCGCGCCGACGTCCACGCCCTCGTCGGCGAGGAGTTCGCCCACGTCGTCGGCGAAGGTGTGCAGGGTGCGCGCCTTGCCGTCGACGGTGAGCTGGACGGCCTTGTCGTTGGCGACGAAGGCGGAGGTGCCGCCCGCGAGGAACGCGACGACCAGCGCCTGCGGCACGAGCCTGCGCAGGCCGTCGGGCCGCTCGGCGGTCCGCTTGCGCCGGGCCCCGCGCCGCGCCCCGGCCCGCCCGTCACCGGCCGCCTCACCGTCGGCGATCTCGCCGTCGAGCACCTCGCCGCCGCCCGCCTCGCCGCCGACGGCCTGGCCCCCCTCGCCCCCGGCCGCCCCGTCGGCAAACACCTCGTCGTCGAACGCCACGTCCCCGGCCACCCCTTCGCCGGCCCCCCGGCTCTCCCACCCGTCCGCCACCCCCGCGTACCCCCGCGCACCCGAGTGCGGATACCCGTACGCGCCCCCGTCCGGGGCCACCGGCGGATCGACCGCGAAGCCGCCCCCGGCGAACGCGTCCGGCGTGAACGCCCGCGTCGGCAGCTCGTCCACGACGGTGCCGCCCGCCCCGAAGACCTGCGTGGGCACCCCGTTCCCCGCGAACCCCTCGGCCCGGTCGAACGCGTCCGCCGCGCTGAACTCCGCGGCGGTGAACACCTGCGTCGCGGGCCGGAACGGGTCGTACACGTCGTAGGCGTCGTACGAACCGTGCGGCCCGTGCGGCGCGTACTGCTGCGGCTGCTCATACGTCTCGTACTGCGGTTTGCTCACGACGACGCTCCAGCTGACAAGTGACGACTGACAAGCCAAGTGCAGATCGGCTTGCAGAACCTAGCGGAGGCGCCGTCACTCTCCAAAGCAGGGTGACTACTCTGTGTCGCTGTGTTGACCCGAGCTGTCAGGCCCGGGAAACCTTCGGTCGTTATCGATCAGTAATCAAAGGCGCGGGCCGTGTTCGAGGAGATCGCCGCGGCCATGGCGTCCTCGTCGATGCCCCGGACCTCCGCCATGGCGCGGAGCGTGACCGGAATGAGATAGGGGGCGTTGGGCCGTCCGCGGTACGGGGCGGGGGTCAGGAAGGGAGCGTCGGTCTCGACGAGGACGAGCTCCAGCGGGGCGACGGCGAGCGCGTCGCGCAAGGGCTGGGCGTTCTTGAAGGTGACGTTGCCCGCGAAGGACATGAAGTAGCCGTGTTCCGCGCAGACCCGGGCCATGGCGGCGTCGCCGGAGTAGCAGTGGAAGACGGTGCGCTCGGGGGCGCCCTCCTCCTTCAGGACCCGCAACACGTCCTCGTGGGCCTCGCGGTCGTGGATGACCAGGGCCTTGCCGTGCCGCTTGGCGATCTCGATGTGGGCGCGGAAGGAGCGCTCCTGGGCGGCCTTGCCCTCGGGGCCCGTGCGGAAGTAGTCGAGGCCGGTCTCGCCGACGCCCTTCACGTGCGCGAGGGCGGCGAGCCGGTCGATCTCGGCGAGGGCCTCGTCGAGGGCGCCCTCGCCCCCGGCGGGGCGGGCGCCCTGGCGCGACCAGCCGTCGGGGTCGCCGTGCACGATCCGCGGCGCCTCGTTCGGGTGCAGGGCCACGGCCGCGTGCACCGCCGGGTGCGCGGCCGCGGTGTCGGCGGCCCAGCGCGAGCCCGCCACGTCGCAGCCGACCTGCACGACCGTCGTCACGCCCACCTCGGCCGCCTTGGCGAGGGCGCCCTCGACGGTGCCGTCCTGCATGTCGAGGTGGGTGTGGGAGTCGGCGACCGGCACTCGCAGCGGCTCGGGCTGCGGCGGTGCGGCGTTCTTGTCGGCAGGCATGCGCCGATCGTACGAAGCCCTGCGGGGCTTCCCCAATCCCGCCCCTTCCCGAACCGGGGGCTGCGCCCCCGGACCCCCGCTATCGGCGCTTCGCGCCTCGTCCTCAAACGCCGGACGGGCTGAATCTCTCAGCCCCGGGGCGCCCCGCGAAGGTCAGCCCGCCTTGCGGTGGTGGAAGGGGTGCAGCAGGTCCGACAGGTGCCAGTGGTGATGCTTGGGCTCGGCGGCCGACTCGTCGGCGGACGCGGCACCCTCGGCGGCGGCAGCCTTCCCGCCCCGGGCCACGCCCTGGGCGGCCTGCCGGTGATGCAGGGACTCGAGTGCCGACCGCACCGAGGACACCTGACCCGCCCGCATGATGCGCACCACGTGCCCGCCGCAGTTCAGGCAGGTCGGCCGGGTCAGCGGCGACGGCACCCGCTGGCCGTCGGCCACGTACATCACGAATTCCTGGCCCTTGCCGTCGACGTGGTGCTCTATCTCGTACGACTGCTCCCAGCCGTGCCCGCAGCGCATGCAGGCGAAGGCGTAGGACTCATGGACGACATTGACAGCCGCGGTGGTGCGGTGACCGGTGTCTGCGATCTCACTCATGCCAGCTCCTCTTGTCCGCTGGACAAGCACCGCCGACCGGGATCTTTCCGGACCCGGTCCGACAGTGTGGGACGGGTGCGCCCCTGGAACCAGTGGACGCCTTTCCCGAAGCGAGCGCATCAGACCTGTCGACTGTTGGGCGCGATTTGGCCTTTCCATAGAAAACCGGCCTGGTGCGCGGCCCGCGCTTTAACATTCACGATAGTCCTTTGCCCGCCGATGGGCTCTTCCGAGCGCCCCCCGCGCCGGAACTGTGACCCGCGCGCCGGGCCCGTGCGCCGGTTCCCCCAGCCGGGACTCAGCCCCCGAGCCCCGCGTTCTTCGCCGCCACCACCGCGTCGAACACCTCCCGCTTGGGCAGCCCCGCCTCGGCCGCGACCGCCGCGATGGCCTCCTTGCGCCGCTCCCCCGCCTCCTCGCGCACCCGGACCCTGCGCACCAGCTCGTCCGGGCCCAGCTCGGCGGGGCCCTTCTCGGGGGCGCCCTCGACGACGACGGTGATCTCGCCGCGCACGTCGCCGGGCGCGGCCCACTCGGCGAGTTCCTTCAGGGAACCGCGGCGGACCTCCTCGTACGTCTTGGTCAGCTCCCGGCACACCGCGGCCCTGCGCTCGTCGCCGAAGGCCTCCGCCATCGCGGCGAGGGTGTCGTCCAGGCGGCGCGGAGACTCGAAGTACACGAGCGTGCGCCGCTCCTCGGCCGCCTCGCGAAGGCGCGAGAGCCGCTCGCCCGCCTTGCGCGGCAGGAAGCCCTCGAAGCAGAAGCGGTCGACGGGCAGCCCGGACAGGGCGAGGGCGGTGAGGACGGCGGAGGGTCCGGGGACGGCCGTGACCCGGATGCCGCGCTCGACGGCGGCGGCCACGAGGCGGTACCCGGGGTCGGACACCGACGGCATGCCCGCGTCCGTCACCAGGAGCACCCGCGCCCCGTCGGCGAGCGCCTCGACCAGCTCGGGCGTGCGCGCCGCCTCGTTGCCCTCGAAGTACGACACGACCCGGCCGCCCACCTGCACGCCGAGCGCCTGCGTGAGCCGGCGCAGCCTGCGGGTGTCCTCGGCGGCCACGACATCGGCCCCGGCCAGCTCGGCGGCGAGCCGCGGCGGCGCGTCCGCGACGTCGCCGATGGGGGTGCCCGCGAGGACGAGGGTGCCGACGGAAGCCGGGGTCTCGGCGCTTCCGGACGGACTGACGACTGAATCTGCGCTTCCTGTCACGGATCCATCCTCGCAGGGGCCGGGCGCGGGACTGTCACAGTCGGGTTCCCTACGATGGCGCGGTGACCAGTACCGCGTCTTCCCCGGACACCCGCCAGGGCCAGGCAGCCGAGGAGCGGCAGCCGTCGTCGTGGCAGCACCGGCTGCGCCGCTTCGGCTACGCGGCCCGGCCCAGAGGAGATGTGCGGGAACGGCTCGTCCCGCCGTACGCGCGGCCGGGCGACCGGCTGTGGGTGGCGCTCGGGGTGCCCCGGCAGTTGTCGGAGCCGCTGGTGCGCTGGTCGGGCTGGCTGGGTCCGCTGGCGGTCGCGCTGGTGGCGGGGTTGCTGCGGTTCTGGAACCTCGGCAGCCCCAAGGACGTGATATTCGACGAGACGTACTACGCGAAGGACGCCTGGGCCCTCATCCACAAGGGCTACGAACTGAGCTGGCCGGACAAGATCAACGAGTCGGTCATCAAGCAGGGCAGTGACATCGCGCTGCCCACGGACCCGGCGTACGTGGTGCATCCGCCGGTCGGCAAGTACGTGATCGGCGTCGGGGAGTGGCTGTTCGGCTTCGACCCGTTCGGCTGGCGGTTCATGACGGCGGTGCTCGGCACGCTGTCGGTCCTGATGCTGTGCCGGATCGGGCGGCGCCTGTTCCGCTCGACGTTCCTCGGGTGTCTCGCGGGCGCGCTCCTGACCGTGGACGGCCTGCACTTCGTGATGAGCCGCACGGCGCTGCTCGACCAGGTCCTGATGTTCTTCGTGCTCGCGGCGTTCGGCTGTCTGCTCGTCGACCGGGACAAGGCGCGGGCGAGACTCGCGGCGGCGCTGCCGGTGGGCGCCGACGGGATCGCGCGCCCGGACGCGTACGTGGCGCACACCCTGCGCCTGGGGTGGCGGCCGTGGCGCTGGGCGGCCGGGCTCTGCCTCGGCCTGGCCTTCGCCACGAAGTGGAACGGCCTCTACATCATGGTCTTCTTCTGCCTGATGACCGTGTTGTGGGACGCGGGCGCGCGGCGCGTCGCCGGGGCGGACCGGCCCTATCTGGCGGCGGTGCGGCGGGACGTGCTGCCCGCGTTCGTGGCCACGGTGCCGGTCGCGGTGTTCACCTATCTGGTGTCCTGGCTGGGCTGGATCCTCTCGCCGAGCGACGGCAGCGGCGGCTACTACCGCAACTGGGCGGCGACCGACGGCAAGGACAGCGACTGGTCCTGGCTGCCGGACTGGCTGCGCAGCCTGTGGCACTACGAGAACAAGGTCTACGACTTCCACGTCGGCCTGTCTTCTCCGCACACCTACCAGTCCAACCCCTGGAGCTGGATCGTCGACGGCCGCCCCGTCTCGTACTTCTACGAGTCGCCGTCACCCGGCGTCGACGGCTGCCCCGCCGACACCAAGGAGAAGTGCGCCCGCGAGGTCCTCGCCCTCGGCACGCCCCTGCTGTGGTGGGCGGCCGCCTTCGCGCTCCTGTACGTGCTGTGGCGGTGGTTCTTCCGCAGGGACTGGCGCGCGGGCGCGATCGTGTGCGGGATCGCGGCGGGTTATCTGCCCTGGTTCATGTACCAGGAACGGACCATCTTCTACTTCTACGCCGTGGTCTTCGTGCCGTTCCTGTGCCTGGCCCTCGCCATGATGATCGGCGCGATCCTGGGACCACCGGGTTCCTCGGAGCGACGCAGGGTGGTGGGCGCGGCGGCGTCCGGCGTACTGGTCCTGCTGATCTTCTGGAATTTCATTTACTTCTGGCCCATCTACACCGGCCAGGCGATCCCCATCGACTCGTGGCGGTCGCGGATGTGGCTGGACACCTGGGTCTAGCTGGGCGAACAAGGCTGAGGGGCGCGACCACGGTCGCGCCCCTTTTGTCGTTGTTGGTCATTGTCGGTCGTCCTGGGCCGTGGTCGGACGGCCCAGCGACGGCCCGGGATCGGTGTCTTCACAGCGGGCTCCGCTAACCGCCTGCAACCTGTGGCGTTCCGTGTGCTGCCCTCCGACAGGGGACATGTGAGCCGCACGGCCCTCACGACTAGCAATCACGAATACCAACCACTCGCTCTAATGTGGCAGTTTTATCCCCACCAACTCCTGAAGGCGGCGGTCAGAAGGGCACCGAAAGCCACACCGAGGAGCGAGAAGGTGATGGTCGCGAAGCGCTGCAATTCTTGACTGTGGCGACCATCCAGTACATCCAGAATCTTTTCCGCGCTTTCGATTTCCTCTATGTAGTCCTCCTTCATGCTTTTTTCTAGATAGCCTCTCAGGTGTGCAGCCTCCTCGCCGGGATACAGACCCTCGAGATCCTCTGCACTACCCCGCTTATGGCGTGTCGTCGTCAGCCTGGCAGACACCGCATCTAGCTGTGCCGATTGCAGCTTTTGACGCACGGCAAGGGTTCTGGATATGTAGGCCCTGAAGCCGCGCCCCTTAAAGGATTCAGCGATTTCCTCTGACTGATCCGAGAGGTCGACGGCAGCCCTGAGTCGCATATTCCTAAGTATCGTGAAGCGATAGAAATACGAAAACTGCAGTTGCAGCGACGAGTAGAGCGCTCGAAGAGAATCTGCGGATTCATGAAAGTACGTAATTCGGTCGTATGCGAGGCTCTTCTCAACTTCAACACTGAAGCCGTCACCCGCAGGTTGAGGTCCAGTCCCATTCCTTAGAGAGAAGTCTGCATGGAATGGGCTGGGGCCGATCACTAACAGACCAACGGACAAGTCGCGCTTTTTGAGCTCTTCGCGCAAAAATTCCCGCACTACTACTAGAGCCCAGGACGGATGCGTGACTTCACCCGGAGCACCTAAGCACTCAATATAGGTAACCGGATGAACATAGTGGAACAGGATAGTAACCCTGAAAATCTCCACTTCATCGTTTGCCAGCAGCATGTACTTCTGTAGGCGAGTCGGGATGTTCACTTCGAAAGTAAGCATGCCGGAGCTCGGAATCTGAGTTTCCTGACCCTCGGGTTCGACATATCCGTCTCCCGCCCAGTGAAAGTTTAGGTCGTCTACGTTGACAGCCTTAAATTTCTGGACCGAGGGCACGGCGTCAAATGCAGCTTTGACCTTTTCGATCCAATCCGCAGGATCTTTGAACTCCTCAACTTTAGGAACTATGCAGCCGACACCGAAAAACCGACTACTCACCAGGCCCGCCTTCCTTTGAGGGGTAGCAAGCGTAGCGTGGCAGTAACGGGCGAGGAGGTGCTTATAGGGAAAGATGAGGGCGGTGGAACGGCTTTGGGATGGAGCGGCTTTGGGGCTAGCGATCATGGCCCCGTGAGCTCGTCACGAGTCGGGCAGTCTGTGGACCTGCCCGTAAAGCACGACGTTGGGGCCATGACCTTAGAGGCTCGCCAGCCGTGGGGCCGACCGCCCCAGCCAGGACGTATCTCACCCTCACTCGTCTTCGCCTCCGGCAGGCTCGGGGTGGACCGGTGCCCGTGGCTATCGTCACTCGCTCGAAAGCGCTACGGCTGCTCCGTGGACCGCTGAGTGTGGGCCGTCACTTCGGCCAGAGGACGGCCGCAGGCCCCCCTCAGGCCCTACCCAGCGTCGATCGCTGCGACCACGGTCCCAGGATCACCCTCGTACGTGAGGTGCGGTTCGTCAGCCGTGGGTGGCACGAAGCGAGTGCGGTACCGCTGAAGATCACTCTCGGAGAAGTAGATCGCGTTGGGGTCGTCCGCGTAAAACTCGTTGCGTTGGCTGATTCGGGCCCAGAGTTCGTCATGGCTTGCTGCGAGATAGATCAGCACCGGGGAAGCGCCTGCATCGGTCGCGATGGTTCGCCACCGTGTGCGGTCTTCCGGGGTCCAAAAGCCATGGTCCACCACGACATCGCGCCCCGCGAGAAGCTGCTTCCGCAGTTCAGCCGCGACATCCTCAAGGACCGGCTTCTCAAGGGTGGGGAACGTACCCCGGGGGAAGTCCACCCCATACACGCCATGGCGGCGATACATCTCCTCGTCCGGACACAGGCGCATGAACCCACGAGCGGTAAGGGCGCGGGCGAGCGTGGTCTTGCCGGAGCCGGGGAGTCCCGCCATCAGGACGCAGAGCGGCGGACGTGAGGGCAGCCGCCTCGTCAGAGTCTGGGAGATCGCGGTCATCTCGGCTTCAGCTTCCGGTGTGACCGGACCGCTGCGGCGAGCCGCAAGCAGCGCGTCTAGGCGACCTTCAAGCACGCTCATGAGCGTGTCGTCCACGACCGTCACTCGGAGACCTCCGACTCCGTTCGCCAGGTGCGGCCAGGGCCGCCAAGGTCGACGCCGTACTCCACCACGCTGCCCTCGCTGTCGACGAACTTCGCTGTCATCACGACTGAGGGTTCTACAGGCGGGTTGCTGGGGTCCAGTTCCAGAAGCTGTGCGTCCTCGGCTGTCAGCAGGCGGGCAGAGGCAGTGTCGATCCGATGGCTGATCGGGCGGCCGGTCGCCATGGCGATGAGCTGGAGCGACGTTCCCCCGGTCAAGCGCTCACTCTTTGCCAACTGGGGGATCAACTTCCCGTACTGGATGGGGATCCACGACGTGCTGTGCGCCACGATGCCGTGTCGGTCCCTGTACACGCGGCGTCGGCGGATGACTTCGGAGCCAGGCTCAATGTCCAGGGCTTGAGCTACTTCCGCAGGTGCCGGGACTACCGCCGCTTGATGCGAGTCAGACCTTTCGCCTGATCCCCAACTCGATCCAGTGCGGTGCCCCCGGTCCTGGCGCTGAGATCCCGAAGACATCGGGGCTGGCCGGTCCAGAACCTCCGTGCCGATGCCGTGAATGCCCCTGACTAGGCCCTCGTTGCGGAGCTTGCGCAGGGCCTTCTCAGCCGTCGCGGTGCTCACGCTCCACTCTTCGGAGAGGTTCTTGATGCTCGGCAGAAGCGACCCTGGCGGCAGCTCACCGGACGCGATCAGCTCCGCGTAGTGGGCGGCAATCCGCGCATACGGCGCCCGATTGTCGACCTGACCTGCCATCTCGCCAGCTCCTTCGTCGCAGTGCCCTTAGGTTCCCTACCTTACCGCTTGACACCGCAGGGAACCCTAGGGAACCTTAGGGATGTGACCACCGGTCGAAACGCCGGATCGGCGGTCGCTCAGTTCTCGGTGTGTCCCGTGAAGACGGGAGCCCTACACAAGGGCTACCGCGCCCACCGAGGAGCTGCCGCTCTTTGACAACTGAATGGGGATCACGCCGCCTCTCCTCGGGCAAGTAGGCGGCCACGCGGGGTCCCTCGCGTGATGCACAGCGCGATTCGACTGCTCCGCAGATTCCTCGCTGCGGCCGGTTGCCTCCGCTGCTCGTCTCGTACGAGCAGTGCTGAGGGGAGCCGGAACGTGCTCCTTCGACCCTTTGGGAGTCCTCATGACTGCAACGCTGATCGCGGTTCTCGGCACCCTGGCCGGGGCCGTTGTCGCCGGGTTCATGCAGCACCTGAGCACCACCCGAACCACCCGCACGGCGACGGCCGAGCAGCGCCGGAAGGCGCTGGCCGACGCTATCCCGGCGCTGCTGGCCGCGCTGGTTCGTCACCGGGAACAGCAGTACTTGAAGGTCGTGGCCCGTCGGGAAGGTGTGGCCGACACGGCCGAGACGCGCCAGGCCCGGTACGCGGCCCGTTCGGCTGTCACCAGCGCGATGGACACGCTGTTCATGACCACGCGCAACAGCGACCTTCTGGCGGTCGCGCAGGAAGCGGTCGACGCCGCGATGGCCGTCGGCGACGTCCCGGCCGACGAGCTGGACGCGGCGGGTCTGCGGGCCCGCAAGGCGCACACCGCGCTGCGCGTGGCCGGTGCCCAGCACATCTACGCCTGACCCCGTCCGCCTCTGGCCGGTTGCCTGCGCTGCTCGTCTCGCACGAGCAGCGCTGAGGGGAGCCGGGACAGTCCCGAGCTTCGCCGTTTCCCTGAGGAGAAGCACATGAGCGACAAGAGCCGTGCCGTCTTCAACTTCGGCGACGACAGCGAGATCACGTTCGGCGGGGACCTGGTCCTGGGTGACCAGGTCGCCGTGTCCGGCGGTGTGGTCCACGGCGACGTGGTCATGGGCGGGAGCCCCGCCACCCGTGCCGACGAGGACAGCAACTAGCACCCCGCACCGCCCACACCTGGGCTGAGGTCACCACTTCAACGGCGTGAGCCCCCGGAGGTGCAACTCCGGGGGCTCTGTTCGGGCCGTTGCCACCTGTGAGAGGAACACGACCCAATGAGCCACATCGTCACTGTTCAGGACGCTGTTACGGCGTTCGCCGACTGGATCGAGCCGACGGCTACGGAACTGGACGCGATCGAGCGGGAGATGCCCGTGATCCTCGCGGACGTCGACCTGCTCGATGCGCACATCGTCACCCTCGACCGCACCCCCACCGAGCTGGACGAGCGGCGTATCCGCCGGGCCCGGCGCCGGGCGCTCGCCGCCCGGGCCGCGCTGATCAACCGTGCGGCCGGTACGAGCCTGCCGGGCGGTGCCGCGTGAGCGCCCCGGACCGGAGCCTGATGGCCGCGCACGCTGAGGTGAAGGCGGAGATCACGCGCACGGACGCCAAGACGGGCCTGTTGCTGGCGTTCGTCGGCGCGGTGTTCGCGGGCGCCTGGACGGTCGCCCGCGCGCTGCCCCTGAACCTCCCCGCCTGCCTGACGGGAGCACTCGGCATGGGGCTGCTGGTCTCGGCGGCCGGTCTGCTGCTGCGCTCCACCCGGCCGAACCTGCGCGGCAGGCACGGCTTCCCGCTGTGGGCCACCCTCACGCCGCAGGAGATCCCCGGCGCACTGTCGAGCGATCTCGCCGCCGACATCGCCGGACTATCCCGCCTGGCCGTCGCGAAGTTCACGTGCCTGCGTCGCGCGGTCGACCTGACCTGCGCCGGTGGCGCGCTGCTGATCCTGGCCGTGCTGTGCGCGCTGGGTGGTGCGGCATGAGCGCCGTCGGTCGCAAGGGGTGGCGGCTGGTCGCCACCGTCGTGTGCGTGCTGGGGGCCCTCGCGGCGAGTGTGGCGGCGTTCGTCTACGCCCTTCCCTTGCCCGCGCTCGCGGTGTCGGTGGGGTGCCTGCTCATCGCCCGCTACCTGCCTGCCCCGCCCGCGAACGAGGCCCACAGCGACGCTGGGGAGGCGGGCCGGTGAGGTACGTCAACGGCAAGAGCCTGCTCGTGCTCGCCCTGGTCGCCGTGGTCGGCATGGCGTTTCGGGTCTCGTGGAACGCGCTGCGGGATGTGGCCCGGGCGATCGGCGCGGATGACACGGGCGCGATGCTGTACCCGTTCGTCATCGACGGCCTGATGGCGCTGGCGCTGGTCGCCACGCTCGTGCTCACCGGGCGGGACCGCGTGTTCGCGCTGCGGGTGCTGGGCACCTACACGCTCGCCTCGCTGGTCCTGAACTACGTGCACGGCCTGGTCCCGGAGCTGCACAGCCGGACGGTCGACTGGGGTCGACTCGCGCAGGGGGATTACCAGAACGGCGCGCTCGTTCTGCTCGCCACGTCGCTGCCGGTCGGGGCGATCTACTTCGGATCGGACCTGGTCGCCAAGGTCCTGCACCACCAGCCCGCCCCGATCGAACCCCCGACCGTGAATGCGGATGAATCGACTGAGACCGAGAGGATTCGGTCTACGGCTGACCTGCCGGAATCGACCCTCGCGCCGATCCCCCCGAACGTCACGGCGCTGCCGCGACCGGTGGCTGTCGGGTTCCTGAAGTCGGCCGTGGCGAGCAAGCCCGTTCGGGCGATCGAGTCGGCACCTGCCCGCCCGATCGTGGCGCGCACGGTGCTCGCTCAGTCCAAGCAGCCGCGCCGGGCGACCGGTCGGGTCCCGGCCGTCGCGAAGTCGACCCGCCCCAAGCGCACCCAGGCTGAGTTGCTGCACGAGGCGCGCACGGTGACGGCTGATTGGCCGCTGTCCAAGCTGACGGCGGAAGGCATCCGACTAGCCGTCCGCACTTCGCCGAAGAACGCCCGGACGCTGCGGGACACGCTGCGCACTGAGCGCGCTGACGCTGCGGTGGCGTGATGGCGGCGCTGCCGGTCTTCCGGTGGCGGAGCGCCCCGGACGGCTACGCCACGGTGCGGCAGCTTCGTGCCCTGGGCCTGCGGCCCGGGGGACAGGACGTGGCCGCGCAGTTGGAGCGGCCCCGCCGACGGCGGGGCCCGCTGGTCGCCTACCTCTACCGCATCGACCGCGCCAAGCCGGTACGTCCGATGACGCCCGCGCGGTGGGCGGCCCTGGCCAAGGCCAACCGCGCCCGCCGCATCTGCCCCGCCTGCGGATGCGATGCCGGATACGTCATCCCCGCCGCGCTCGGCATGTGCGGCCGGTGCCACCTCAATCTCCCCGAACACGCTGCCGCCTGAAGCGCGGCCACAGCAGACGGAGACTCTTTGTGAATCTCACCGTGAGCACGCACAAGATTCCCGAATACGGGCCCACCCTGCGCACCGCCAAGCAGCTCGCGCAGCAGGCCGTGCGCCTGGTCGACCGGGCGGTGCCGGGCCGGATGCCCGACGTCGAGGTCATCCTGACCGACCCGCGAGGCATGGCCGAACTCGGCACGGCCGCCGACGCCGAGTTGGCCGGGGTCCTGGACAAGCGGACCCGCAACCGCGCCGAACGCGCCGCCCGACGCCTCGCCCGCGACTCCTCCGGCCGCGCGATCCCGCGCGCCAACGGGAGCGTGCTGGTGCTGGTGAACGTCGACCAGCACGCCACCCCGGGGCAGTTCGCCGTGACGCTCGTACACGAACTCGTCCACGCCATGCAGTTCAGCCGCAAGCACGTCGTCGAACACATCACGCAGGACACGCGTGCCCAGTTCGGCGTGGAACGCCAGTCGCGCCGTCAGGCCCGCGCGCACGCCCGCCTCGTCGAGCAGCACGAGCAGGAGGCCTACGGCTGCGAGTACCTGGCCGACCAGCTCATCCCCGGCGCCACCTCCACCGCCGCCGCCTGAGCGGCCCCTCCCCCTGTCTGGAGTTCTTCCGCATGAGCGAGAACATCGTGCGCCTCGACAAAGACCCCCACACCTACGGTTCGGAGCAGGGCCCGACGGTCCTGACGGTTGTGCCGGCACCCGGCGTCCAGGCGGCGCCGGTGGTGCCGCTGTGGGTGCGCTCCGGGCGCGCCATCAAGAGCGCCATCACCCACGAACACACCAAGACCGCCGCCCGCGCAATCGCCCGCCACGGTCTCTACGTCGCCGGTGGGACGCGGATCGTGGCGCGCCGCACCTGGGACGGCCGCACCGCCTCCCGCTACGAGCGGATGCTGCGTGCGGCGGAAGCGGCGGGGAACTACGAGGTGGCCGCTGAGTGGGAGGAGCGCGGGCAGCGCTTCCGCGCGGAACGTCACCGGCGCCGCATGGACCTGCTCGCCTCCCCCGTCGACGCGGCCAAGACCGCCCTGATCGGCACCGGCATGAGCATCGGCGCACTCATCGGACTCGGCATCGCACTGGCCCTGGCCACGAAGGACCCCGCCGACGTCATCACGCCCCTCGCTGCCGTGGTCGGGCTGGTGAGCCTGCTCGTCACCATCGTCATGGTGGTGTGGGGCCCGCTCCTCACGATCGGCCCGTTCCTGGCCCTGCTCAGCCTCTGGGCCGTCGGCCACCACCAGAAAGCCGCACCCGCATGGGCCCTGCCCGCCCACGTCCGTGACAGCGAGGGCGAGCCCATCACCCCCTCGATCGTCGTCAAGGCCCTGCACGACCTCGGCGTGCCCGCACTGCGCAACGCCATCAAGGAGATGGGCGACGCAGGTGCGGCCATGCTCGGGCCGATCCGCATCGCCGGATGCGGCGTGGAAGTCGACGTCACCCTGCCTTCCGGGGTGTCCACGGTGGAAGTGCAGCAACGCCGCCGGAAACTGGCGGAGAACCTCACCCGGCACGAACACGAAGTGTTCATCACCATCCCCCAAGCCGCGCGCACGGTGCGGCTGTGGGTGGCCGACTCCGGAGCGCTCGATGAGCCCATCGGCCCCTCGCCGCTGGTCACCGACGACACCCTGACCGCCGACTACGCCAAGGGCCGCGCCCCCTGGGGGCAGGACCTGCGCGGCGACGCCGCCGCGCTGAGCCTGTTCCAACGCCACCTGCTCATCACGGGCCTGTCGAACCAGGGCAAGACGGCGGCGCTCAGGGCGTTGGCCCTGTGGCTGGCGCTAGATCGCTCCGTGCGGTTCCTCATGGGCGACCTCAAGGGAGCCGGGGACTGGGCCATGTTCGACGGCCTGGCCGACACCCTGATCCAGGGCCCCACCGACGAGCACGTGATCCAGGTCGTCGAGATGACGGAAGGCGCGGTGGAGGAGATGAACCGCCGCCTCCAAGCACCGCCCGGCACCGTCTTCCCGCCGCTGATCGTGCTGGTCGACGAGGCGCAGGTGGCATTCATGTGCCCGCTCAAGGACGAGGACAAGCGCCCCTACGGCGGCGCCAAGGCCAACTCCCGCTACTTCATGGCCGTCCGGAAGATCCACAACCAGGGGCGTGCGGTCAACGTCCTGATGTGGCAGGGCACCCAGGACCCCACCGACCAGAACCTTCCCAAGCTGGTCCGCGAAGGTGCCCACACCCGTGCCTCGCTCGCGCTGGGCACGGAGTCGCAGGCCCGCATGGCGCTGGGGGACAAGGCCGTGGACGGCGGCGCGGCCCCGAACCAGCTGCGTCCGGGGCTGGACAAGGGCACGGTCGTGGTCGCCTCCGACGGCATCGCGATCCCCGCCGGGCAGGCCTCCATCACGGTGCGCACGCACTACATCGACACCGCCGAAGCGGACGTCATCGCTGAGCGGGCGCGGGCGCTGCGGGACGGCGTGACCACCCTGCACGCCATCGAGCGGGACCAGGAGCGTGACCCGCTCGCCGACATCGCCACCGTGATGGGGGACGCGTCCCGGGTGCTGACCGCCGACATCCTCAAGCGCCTCGCGAGCCTGAACGCGGACGCCTACGGCGACTGGACGCCCGGAGACCTCAAGCGCGTGCTGGAAGCCGACGGGGTCGAGCCCTACAAGTCCCACGGGCGCATGGTCGTCGGCCGCGACGACGTCACCCGCGCCCTGGCCAACCGCGACACCGACGGTTCCGCTTCCCACGCCGCCTGACGGGGAAGCGCCGCCGTGCTGAGCGGGGAGGCGGGGAGAACTCCCCAACCGCCTCCCCGTCCCGCCTCCCCCGCGCTGATCAGCGAGAACCTCACTTCGGGGAGGCGGGGAGGCACACAGGCCACACGCCCCAACACCCCCTCTGCAGAGCCTCCCGCAGGGGGTGTCTCTGCCTCCCCGCCTACGGATCGGAAGGGATTCCGGATGAACCACCGCGACCCGCCGGGGATCATCGCCCCGCACATCCCCGCCGACGACTACCGCCGCGCCGAAGCCACCGGGCAGCCCGTCGTCATCGTCGTCCACACCACCGACCAGACCGGGCGCCCCCTGCGCCACTACCTCTTCCCCATCGCCGTCGCGGGCGCGGGCGCCATGGGCGTCTTCGGCCTCGTGGCCGCCTTCCTCGCCCTGCTCGACGTCGCCGCCCACACCGCCATGGCCGTTGGCGGCGCCGCCGGGCCCATCGGCATCGGCGGCATCACCCTGCGCCTGGCCCGCACCAAGACCTAGCTACGCCAAGGGCGGCCCCCCCTCTCGCCAAAGACGCGGGGCCGCCCTTGTCCACCTGCCCACATCAGAGCTGTGGAGGTTTCCCAGCATGACGCAACCCACCGACACTCGGCGAGAGCGCCTGTCGACCGCTCTCGCCCTGGCCGCCTCCGGCCTGCCCGTGCTGCCCTTACGGACCGGGAAGGTGCCGTTCGCCAACTGCCGCACGTGTGCCGACAACACGTGCGGCGGGCGCCCCAACATGAAGACCGCCGGGCCCTGCGCCTGCCCCGACGTCTGCCACGGCTGGGCTGCCGCGACCGCCGACCCGGACATCATCAACTCCGGGCTCTGGCGGCGGGCGTGGATGCGCGCGAGCGCGGTCGCCTACCACCCGGGCGGGGCGGGACTGACGGTCGTCGACCTAGATAACGCCGACGCGATCACGTGGGCGCGCGAGCACCTGCCCGCCACGCAGATCGTGCCCACCACCCGGGGCGCGCACTGGATCTACCTCGGGACGATGAGCTCCGCCAACGCGGTCCGGCCGGGCGTGGACATCAAGTCCACGATGGCCTACGCCCGGTGGCTGGGGCCCGGCATCGGCACCCTGACCGCCCTGCCGCAGGCTGTGCGCGCCCTGGCCGTGAAGAAGCCCGCTCCGGTCCGATCTGCGCTGCACACTGCCACCGTGCCCGCCGGGAGCGGGGCGTGCCCTCACCGCACGCCCGCCTACCTGGAGCGGGGCATCGTGATGGCGGAGCAGAGGATCACCGAAGCCACCTGCACGATTCACACCACCGTCTTCCGTACCTTCCTGGCCGTGCTCTCCACGCACGGCCGGTGCGGCTGCCTCACCGACACCCACATCACGCGCCTGTTCACCGCTGCCCAGGCCAAGGGCGAGTCGCCCCGGCACTGCACCGACGCATGGACCAACGCCCGCACCCGGCTGGGACTGTGACCATGGCCGACGACGAGACGAACCCCGCACGCAAGGTCATCACCGACTACGCCCAATCGCACTTTCGGTACTTCCGCACCGCCGACGGCACCGTGTACGCGCAGCGCAACGGCCACCCTGTCGCCCGCCCGATCCGCTCCCAAGGCACGACTGGCAGCCACCGACAGGAACTCATGGTCGGCCTCTTTAGGGACGGCGTCGGCGTGTTCAACGGCACCGCCCTCAAGGAGGCGTTGGACTTGATCGAAGCCCTCGCGTTGACCGAGGACGTCCAGCCCACCCACATCCGCGTCGCGCCCGGCTACGACGGCGCGACCTGGCTGGACCTGGGCCGCACCGACGGACGCTCCGTGCGCATCCACCCCACCGGATGGGACATCCGCACCCCCGACCCGGAGGAAGTCTGCTGGCGGCGCACCCAGCTCACCGGCGAACTCCCCCTGCCCGCCCGCGACACCAACGGCAAGGGCATCGACCTCCTGCTCCGCCTGTGCAACTTCGCGAGCGCCGAGACCGAATGCCTGGCCCTTGTCTGGCTGATCGGCTGCCTGGAACCGTCCGTCCCGGTCCCCGCCCCCTTCCTCACCGGCCCCCAGGGCGCTGGGAAATCGACCGGCGGCCGGATGCTCGTACGGATCATCGAGGGCATGAACGGCGACCTGCGCCGGGCACCGAAGGACGAAGAGAACATGATCACGGCCGTGGCCGCCGGATGGGTCACCGCCCTGGACAACCTCTCCCACCTGCCCCCCGACCTGTCCGACCTGATGTGCTGCATCGTCACCGGAGCCGAAAGCATCAAACGCGCCCTGTTCACCGACGGCGACGTCGTCCGCTCCCGCTACCGCCGCCCCATACTGCTCACCGGCATCGACGTCGGCGTCATCCGCCCCGACCTCGCCGAACGCCTCCTCCCCCTGCGCCTGGTACGCCCCCGGGTAAGGCGCAGGGAAGCGGAACTGTGGGCCGAGTACGCGGAAGTCCTGCCCGTGGTTCTCGGCTCGCTTCTGGACCTCACGGTCAAGGTCCGCGCAGCCGAGGCAGAGACCCCGACCGATCTGCGGATGGCGGACTTCGCGCACCTGTGCGCGCAGTTCGACGCGGCCACCGGCCTGGGGGCACTCAGCGCGTACCGAGCCAGCCTGGACGACCTCAACGACGACGTCATCGAGGGCGACCTCCTCGCGCAGACCGTCCTGCAGCACGCCGCAGGCCTTGATGCGGGCGTCCAGGAGCGGATGACTTCCGCCGAGTGGCTGCACTGCCTCACCAGCCTCTACAGCGGAGAGGAATGCCGCCCCCTACCGAAGGGCTGGCCGACCACAGGCAAGGTCATCTCCGACCGCCTCAAGCGCCTCCAGCCGACCCTCGCCGCGCGCGGCGTCCTCATCGACTGGGGCCGCACCAAAACCGCCCGCTACATCGAAATGACCCGCCCCCCGGCCGCGCCCCCGGACCAGCAGGAGACGGTGTTCTGACCCACCCATCGGGCGACCGCCCGGACGAGCAAGAAGAGCACCCCGCGCGGCGTGCTCCTCTTGCTGTTCGGCGCCACGCGCCGCCCAAGGGTCGCGCCGCGAAGCGGCTCCTTCTCCACGCCCTGAGCCGCACCGCACCACAACAGACACCCCCTCTCTTTTCCTAAGAGAGGAAATCCTGCGTCACCTGCGTCACCCACCGACAGAAAACAGCCCCTGGCCTGCCACTACAGCGATGACGCAGACGCCCGATTTCTGCGTCATCCTGCGTCATCCGCGTCACCCCATGACGCAGCCGATGACGCACCGGTGACGCACACCCCCACCTCTGCGTCACCCAAAGCCGCAGGTCAAACACCCGGATGACGCAGATGACGCGGTGACGCAGAAATCCGAACCTCGGACAAACCCGCGCCCTGAGAAGCCTCCGAACGCCACACGACCCGACTTCCGAGGACCCCATGAGCCGAACCCGTTCCGCTCAACCCGACCCCCGCGCCACCCTCCGCAGCGGCTTACCCGACCGGTACCTCACCCCCGACGACATCGCCGAGATGTTCGAGGTGCCCAAGGAGACCGTCTACCAGTGGCGCAAGAAGCGCACCGGCCCGCCCGGCTTCCGCGTCGGCAAGCACATCCGCTACGACCCCGCCGACGTCCAGCGCTGGAAACAGGAACGCATGGCGGCCGAAGCCGCCGCATAACCGAAGAGACAGACCCCCAGCACGGCAGGGAAAGCCGCCCCGCGCGGCTCTCCCTGCCGTGTCTCATGAAGGGAACGCCCCCTCGTGGCAGGCCACATCCAAGACCGCTGGTACAAGACCGAGACCGACGCCAACGGCAAGCCCAACAAGGTCAAGTCCGACCGCCACGGCAGCGGCCTGCGCTACCGCGCCCGGTACGTCGGTCCCGATGGCTCCGAGAAGTCCAAGAGCTTCCGCGACGGTCAGAAGCGGCTCGCAGAGAAGTGGTTGAGCAACATCGAGGCCGACATGTCGCGCGGCCAGTACATCGACCCCAGGACAGCGCGCACCACCTTCCAGCAGTACGCCGAGAAGTGGGTCAACGCCCACACCGGCGAGATCAACAGCCGTGAGGCTGCCGAGCGTCGGCTGAGGCTGCACGCGTACCCGCACATCGGTACGCGCCCCATCGGGTCGTTCAAGCCCGAGCACATCCGGGACTGGATCAGTGCGCTCGAAGGCACCGTGCCTGCCGAGTCGAGCCGCCGCGTCATCGTCGGCACGGTGTCGGCCGCGCTGCACGCAGCCGTGGAGGACGGGCTCCTCCCGAAGAACCCGTGCCGCGCCCGTACCGTCCGCCTGCCGAAGCCTGCCAAGCCGCGCGTCGTCCCGTGGACAGCCGCTCGGGTCTACGACGTGCGGTCGGCGCTGCCCAAGAGGTTCCAGGCCACCGTGGACCCGGGCGCGGGATGCGGCCTGCGCCAGGGCGAGATCTTCGGGCTCTCCGAGGACGAACTCGACTACGACGGTGGGTGGGTGCACGTCACGCACCAGCTCAAGCGCATCCGAGGGAAGTACGTGTTCGCACCGCCCAAGGGCGGCAAGGAGCGCAGTGCGCCTCTCCCGCTGACGGTGGGCCGCGCCCTGCGCGCCCACACAGAGGAGTTCCCGCCCATCACGGTCACGCTGCCGTGGCGCACGCCTGACGGGCCCCTCGTGACCAAGCGGCTGCTGTACAGCGGCAAGGAGGGGCTGCACGTCCGCGTGAGCTACTTCAACGACTTCATGTGGAAACCCGCTCTCGCCGTCGCTGGCGTCATCCCGGAGCCGGAGGAGGGCGAGCGGTACGCGGCGGCGCGCGAGGATGGCATGCACGCTCTCAGGCACTTCTACGCGTCCGTCCTCCTGGACGCTGGCGAGAACATCCGCGCGCTGAGTCAGTACCTCGGACACTCCGACCCTGGATTCACGCTCAGGACGTACACGCACCTGATGCCGAGCAGCGAGGGGAGGACCCGGAAAGCGGTCGACAACGCGCTGCTTGTTCCCAAGATCACGGCCCAGCGACGGCCCAGATAGGGGGCAGCGGCCCGCGTCGCAGGGTTCCCGGGCAGGTCGGGGCCGCAAGGGCCCCGACCGCTCGGAATTTCATTTACTTCTGGCCCATCTATACCGGCCAGGCGATCCCGATCGATTCCTGGCGATCCAGAATGTGGCTCGATACCTGGGTCTGACAGCGATAAACGGACACCTTCGGATCACACCCGTCGCTTTTCGCACCTCCTGTCCCGGGGCCCTCTTAGGCTGACGGTATTCCTGGGGAGGGAGCGCTTGATGCGCAAAGGAGCTAAGGCCGCTCTGGTCAGTGGGGTGTTCGCCGTCCTGGTGGGGGGTTCCGGGTACGGCGCGTACAACGTGGTGACGGCGGTGAACGCCGACGGGGGTTCGTCGTCCTCGGCGAAGGACGGTGCGCGCAGGAGCGGACCGCCGACGCGCGAGGAGGTGCGGGAGACGGCTGCCGCGTTCCTCGCCGCCTGGGCGAAGGGCGACGCGGACGGCGCGGCGGCGTACACCGACAACGCGGAGGTGGCCGCCGAGGCCCTGACCGGTTACCGCGAGGACGCGCACATCGAGAAGGTGCGGCTGACGGCGGGCCGGATCAGCGGGACGCGGGTGCCGTTCACGGTGCGGGCCACGGTGGCGTACGAAGGGAAGAGGAAGCCGCTGCGGTACGCCTCCGCCTTCGAGGTCGTCCGCGGTGTCCACAGCGGGCGGGCCCTGGTGGACTGGCGGGCCGACGTCGTGCACCCGGACCTCGGCAGGGGCGACACCCTGGAGACCGGGGAGGCCGCCGCGCCGCCGATCAGGGCCGTCGACCGCGACGGACGGGCGCTGACGGCGAAGGCGTACCCGTCGCTCGCGCCCGTCCTGGACCAGCTCCGCTCGAAGTACGGCGACCGGGCGGGCGGCAGGCCCGGCATCGAGTTGTACATCGATCGCGCGGACGCGGACGCCGGTACGAAGACGCTGCTCACGCTCGCCGAGGGCCGGGCCGGAACGCTGCGGACGACGCTGAGCGCCACGGCGCAGCGGGCCGCGGAGGGCGCCGTCGCGCGGTACGCCGAGTCGTCGGTGGTCGCGGTCAAGCCGAGCACCGGCGAGGTGCTCGCCGTCGCCAACCACCGCGAGGACGAGTTCAACGCGGCCTTCGAGGGCAAGCTGGCGCCCGGCTCCACCATGAAGATCGTGACGGCGGCCATGCTCATCGAGCGGGGCGTCACGAAGGCGTCCGGGCCCGCGCCCTGCACCCCGGAGGCGACCTGGCAGAGCCAGACCTTCCACAACCTCAAGGGCATGGCGCCGGACGGCAAGGCGACGCTCGCGGACAGCTTCGCGCGGTCCTGCAACACCGCGTTCGTGAAGCTGGTCGACGAGAAGCCGCTGACGGACGCCTCGTTGACCGAGGAGGCGCAGGACGGCTTCGGTCTCGGACGGGACGACTGGCACACCGGCATCACGTCGTCGGACGGCGCGGTGCCCGCGTCCACCGGACCCGACCGCGCCGCCAACGCCATCGGCCAGGGCCAGGTGCAGCTGAACCCGCTGAACCTGGCGTCGGTGACGGCGACGGCCATGACGGGCTCGTTCCGCCAGCCCGTCCTCGTACCGAAGTCCCTGATCGGCGACGAACTGGCCACCGCGCGCGGCCTGTCCGAGGGCACGGTCGGCCAACTGCGGCAGATGATGCGGCGGACGGCGGTCTCGGGCACGGGCGCGCGGGCCCTGGCGGGGCTCGGCGGGGACGTCGGCGCGAAGACGGGGTCGGCGGAGGTCGACGGCCAGCGGCGGCCCAACAGCTGGTTCACGGGCTACCGCGGGGACCTGGCGGTGGCCGCGATGGCGCAGGAGGGCGGGCACGGCGGGGACACCGCGGGGCCGATCGTGGCGGCGGTGCTGCGGACGGGCGCTTAGTACGGGCGCTAAGTACGGACGGGCGCTTAGTGCGGGCGCGTAGCGGGTGCGGCCGGGTGACGAAGGCACGATGGGGCAACGTCCGCTGCCCTGGATGGCGCTGCCGTGGTCAATGGCGCGGGCGGGTGCCGCTAGGTTGGGAAACCGGTGAGTCGGGTGCGGCGGGGGCCGAAGGGGATTGGCGGAGGGTCTGTGGGCAAGAGAAGACGTTCGACCGAGCGCAAGAAGGCGCATCCGGCCGTGCTCGGCGGCGCGGCGGTGGCGATCGTGTGCGGCGTGGGGGTCACCGCGTACGCGCTGTCCGGCGGGGACGACGGCAAGTCCGACGGGAAGACGGTGGCGACGGGACCGCCCACGGCCGCCGAAGTGCGCACCACCACGCGGGCGTTCCTCACCGCGTGGGAGAAGGGCGACGTGGCCGGGGCCGCGGCGCTGACGGACGACCGGAAGGCGGCCCGCGCGGCGCTCACCGCCTACCGCGAGGAGGCCAAGGTCTCCGCGGTGCGCCTGAAGCCGGGCAAGCCCGCCACCCGCAAGAGCGCGAAGGTCCCGTTCAAGGCGGCGGCCACGATCTCGTACGGGGGAAAGGACAAGCGGTACGCGTACGACTCCACGCTGAGCGTCGCCCGCCGCGCGGCCGACGGCCGGGTCCTCGTGTCCTGGCAGCCGTCGGTCGTCCACCCCGAACTGCGGGACGGCGACCGGCTCGTCACGGGTCCGGCGGGCGTGCCGCCGATCAAGGCCGTGGACCGGGACGGCGGGCCGTTGACGGCCGCCAAGTACCCCTCCCTCGGCACGGTCCTCGACGGGCTGCGCGAGAAGTTCGGCAAGGAGGCGGGCGGCAAGGCGGGCGTCGAGCTGCGGGTGGTGCGCGCCGACGCGAAGCCGGACGACGACGCCAAGGGAGCCAAGGACTCCAAAGGCACCGCGAAGAAGAGCGACGCGAAGGACACCCCCGACAAGACGCTCCTCGCCCTCTCCCCCGGCACCCCGGGCACGCTGAAGACGACGATCAGCGCGCGCACGCAGGCCGCGGCGGAGAAGCAGACGGCGAAGCGCAAGCAGGCCTCGGTCGTCGTGGTCAAGCCGTCCACCGGCGAGGTCCTGGCCGTCGCCAACTCCAACCCCGGCGGCTTCAACACGGCCTTCCAGGGCTCCCTCGCGCCCGGCTCCACGATGAAGGTCATCACCTCGTCGATGCTCCTGGAGAAGCGTCTCGCGGGCGTCGACAAGAAGCACCCGTGCCCGAAGTACAAGGCGTACGGCGGCTGGAAGTTCCAGAACGACAACAAGTTCCAGATCAAGGGCGGCACGTTCCGGGCCAGCTTCGCGCGGTCCTGCAACACGGCCTTCATCACCCAGGCCGAGAAGCTGTCGAACGACGACCTGACGAAGCAGGCCCAGGACGTGTTCGGCCTCGGCCGTGACAACTGGTCCGTCGGCGTCTCCTCGTTCGACGGCGCCGTGCCGGTGCAGTCGCACGCGCAGATGGCGGCCTCCCTCATCGGCCAGGGCGGCGTCCGGATGAACCCGCTCAACATGGCGTCGGTCGCCGCCACCGTGAAGTCCGGCACGTTCCGCCAGCCCTACCTGGTCTCGCCCGACGTCGACGACCGCCAACTGGCCACGGCGCCGCGCAAGATGTCCGGCAGGACGGCGTCCGCGCTGCGCGACCTCATGCACTACACCGGCGTCTCCGGCACCGCCGCCAAGCCCATGGCGGGCCTCGGCGCCGACTCCGGCGCGAAGACCGGCTCCGCGGAGGTCGACGGCCAGAAGAAGCCCAACGGCTGGTTCACCGCGTACCGCGGGGACGTGGCCGCGGCGGCGGTCGTGCAGGCCGCCGGGCACGGCGGGGAGACGGCGGGGCCGGTGGTGCGGGAGATGTTGTTGGTGGGGAAGTAGGACCAGGGCGGGGGCCGGGCGCGGGGTGCGTGCGGGTCCGGAGCGGGGCCTCGGGTGAGGTGCGTGCGGACCCCGAGCGGGGCCTCGGGCGGGGCTTGTGAGGGCCCGGGCGCGGGCCTCGGGTGACGTGCGTGAACGTGTGCGGGGTCGCCTGTCCGGTATCCGGGATACCGCGATACACGGTCGCGTGGCCCACACACGTACCGCTAGCGTGCGGCGCATGAGCACTACGGACAACGCCACGGGCGCATCCGGCGCCCACCCCCGCTTCGTCGAGGCCCGGCGCGCGCTCGGCCTCGACGACCTTCCCGACCGCATCCGCCGCTTCCCGGACCAGACCCGTACCGCGGCCGAGGCGGCCGCCGCGATCGGCTGCGAGCTCAGCCAGATCTGCAAGTCCCTGATCTTCGCCGCCGACGGGGTGCCCGTACTCGTTCTCATGGACGGGGCCTCGCGCGTCGACGTGGAGCTGGTGCGGCAGGCGCTGGGCGCGGAGAAGGTCACGCGGGCCAAGGCGGATGTCGTGCGCGAGACGACCGGGTACGCGATCGGGGGCGTCCCGCCCTTCGGGCACGCCCACCGGACGCGGGTGCTCGCCGACCGGTCGCTCCTCGACCACTCCGTGGTGTGGGCCGCCGCCGGTACGCCGTACACGGTCTTCCCGATGGACCCCGAGACGCTCGTCGCGCACGCGGGCGGCACGCTGGTCGACGTACGCGAGGCGGCGTCTGGCTCGTCCGGTGCGTCTGGCCCGTCCGGCTCGTCCGGCCCGTCCGGCCCGTCCGGTGCGCCCGGCCCGTCCGGTGCGTCCGGCTCCGCTCAGTGACCCCCCTGGTCGCCGGGGCCGTCCTGCTGGCCGCCGTCACCCACGCCAGCTGGAACGCCATCGCCCACCACATCACCGACAAGCTCCTCGGCTTCACCCTCATATCCGGCGGCGGCGCCCTCATCGGCCTCCTCCTCGCCCCCTTCGCCCCGCTCCCCGCCGCCGGCGCCTGGCCCTACCTCCTCCTCTCCGCCGCCCTCCACGTCGCCTACATGGTCCTGCTCATGCGGTCCTTCCGGCTCGGGGACTTCGGGCAGGCCTACCCCATCGCCCGCGGCAGCGCGCCGCTCGTCGTGACCGTGCTCGCCGCCGTCTTCGCCGGTGAGGTACCCGGCGGGTGGCAGGCCGCCGGGGTCGTCGTCTGCTCCGCCGGGCTCACCGGGCTCGCCGTGTGGGGGATCCGGGGGTCCGGGCGGCGGCCCGACTGGGCGGCCATCGGCGCCGCGCTGGCCACCGGGGTCTCCATCGCGGCGTACACCGTCGTGGACGGGCTCGGGGTGCGGGCCTCCGGGACGTCCATCGGGTACATCGCCTGGCTGATGATCCTCGAAGGGGTCGCCGTGCCCGCGTACGCCTGGTACCGGTGGCGTGGGGAACTCGGGGCCCGGCTGCGGCCGTTTGCCGCCGTCGGGCTGTTCGGGGCCGCGCTCTCCGTCGCCGCGTACGGCCTCGTCCTCTGGGCCCAGACCCGGGCCGACCTCGCCCCCATCTCCGCCCTCCGCGAGTCCTCCATCATCGTCGGGGCGGCGATCGGGGCGCTCTTCTTCAAGGAGAGGTTCGGGTGGTCGCGGATCGTCGCGGCGGGGGTGATGGTGGCGGGGATCGGCTTGATGCTCCACGCGGGCTGACCTTCGCGGGGGCGCCCCAGTCCCACCCCTTCTCCGATCCCGGGGCTCCGCCCCTGGACCCCGGGGGTGGGTGTCCCCTTCGGGCGGGACGATCCTCCCCCGATCGGCCTGCGGCCTCGTCCTCAAACGCCGGACGGGCTGAAAACAACTTCACCGAGGCGGGCTGAAGGTGCCGGGCTGTTGGGCAGGCCGGTGCAAGTTCGGGCGGGTGGGTGGGAGAAAGCCTGTCCGGCGCTTGAGGACGAGCGCGCAGCGCGATCGGGGGCGCCCCTTTCGGGGCCGAGGGTGCCGGGCTGTTGGGCAGGCCGGTGCAAGTTCGGGCGGGTGGGTGGGAAAGAGCCCGTCCGGCGTTTGAGGACGAGGCGCGGAGCGCCGATACGGGGGTGCGCTACGCGGCAGCGGTGCGTACCGCTCGTACCAGGGCCTGGGCCCGCGCGTCCGCGGTGACCCCCTTGCTCATCCCGTTCGTGACGTAGCCGAAGGCGATCCCGGACTCGGGGTCGCCGAAGGCGAGGGCACCGCCCCGGCCGGGGTGGCCGAAGGACGTGGGGGCGAGGAGGGGTGACGCGGCGCCGTGGAGCATGTAGCCGAGGCCGAGGCGGGTGTGGACGACGAGGACGCGGTCGGCCCCGGCGGACGCCTCACCGCGGGCGAGGGCGAGCGTGGAGGGCGTGAACAGGCGCGCGCCGCCGTCGACTTCACCGATGAGGGAGGCGTAGAAGCGGGCGAGCGCACCGGCGGTGGCGATGCCGTTGGAGGCGGGAAGGACGGCCGAGTGGTACGCGGCGGAGTTCTCGTCGGGGAACGGGTCGACCACCCCGAAGGCCCGCCGGGTGAGGGAGTCCGGGTCCCGGTAGGCGTCGGACACCTGCGGCTTGGGCCGGGTACGGAGCCCCGGGGCGGCGGCGGGCGCATCGAGCTGCCCGAGCCGCCCCACACGCCCGGCCGGAGAAAGGGCCGAAGCAACCTGCCGCGACCCCGCCGCCCCACCACCCACCGCAGGCAACCCCACCCACAAGTCGAGCCCCAGCGGCCCCGCGACCTCCGTCGCGATCACGTCCCGTATCGAGCGCCCGGTGACCCTCCGCACCAGCTCCCCGGTCAGCCAGCTGTACGTGTGCGCGTGGTAGCCGTGATCCGTCCCCGGCTCCCAGAAGGGGCGCTGTGCGGCGACCGCGGCGGCGGCCACGTCGGGGTCGAGGGCCTCGGCCGGGGTCAGGGGGCGGTCGAGGGCGGGCACCCCGGCGCGGTGGGCGAGGACGTGGCGTACGAGGGTCCGGTCCTTGCCGTGGGCCTTGAACTCGGGCCAGTACGCGCCGACGGGGGCGTCCAGGTCCAGCTCGCCGCGCTGGTGGAGGAGGAGCAGGACGGCCGCGGCGACCCCCTTGGTGGCGGAGCGGACGACCTGCGCGGTGTCCCGCTCCCAGGGCACGGCGCTCCCGGCCCCGGTCCCGACTCCGGCTCCGGCCGCCGCGGGCCCGACCCCGGCCACCGCGACCCCGACCCCGGTCCCGACCCCGGCCCCGGCCTCCGCCCCGTCGAAGTCCCTGATGCCGCCCCACAGATCCACCACCGGCCGCCCGTCCCGGTACACCACGACCCCGGCCCCACGCTCCCCGAGCGCGGTGAAGTTGCGTACGAAGGCGTCCCGTACGGGCTCGAAGCCCTCGGACACCGTGCCGTGTACCGCGGCGTTCCCGACCCCGACCTCAACAGCGCTCATGTCACGCACAACAGCCGCCCGCCGCCGAAGATTCCACTAGCTCTTCTCCCGTACCGACTTCGGATCGAAGCCGAAGGGGAGTTCCAGGCGGTGGCCGCTCATGAGGTCGGCGTCGGAGAGGAGTTCGCCGGTGGGGCCGTCGGCCGCGATGACGCCCTCGCTGAGGATCAGGGCGCGGGGGCAGAGTTCGAGGGCGTAGGGCAGGTCGTGGGTGACCATGAGGACGGTGACGTCCAGGGAGCGGAGGATGTCGGCGAGTTCGCGACGGGACGCGGGGTCGAGGTTGGAGGACGGCTCGTCGAGGACGAGGATCTCGGGCTCCATGGCGAGGACGGTGGCGACGGCGACGCGGCGGCGCTGGCCGAAGGAGAGGTGGTGCGGCGGCCGGTCGACGTACTCGGCCATGCCGACCTGCCCGAGGGCCTTGTGGACGCGCGCTTCGAGCTCGGGCCCGCGCATCCCGGCCGCCGCGGGCCCGAAGGCCACGTCCTCGCGGACCGTCGGCATGAACAGCTGGTCGTCGGGGTCCTGGAAGACGATGCCGACCTTGCGGCGGATCTCCGCCAGGTGCCGTTTGCCGACGGGCAGTCCGGCCACGGTGACGGTCCCGGCGCCCGCGGTGAGGATGCCGTTCAGGTGCAGGACCAGGGTGGTCTTGCCGGCGCCGTTGGGTCCGAGCAGCGCGACGCGTTCGCCGCGCGCGATGCGCAGGTCGACGCCGAACAGGGCCTGATGGCCGTCGGGGTAGGCGTAGGCGAGGCCGGTGACCTCCAGGGAGGCGGGCGGGGAGGTGGTCACAACAGGGTCCATCCCAACAGGCAGACGGCGAGGGCGGTCAGGGGCAGGGTCAGGGCGTACGTCCACTGGGCGCGGGTCGCCGCCACTTCGTCGATGACCGGCATCGACCCCGCGTAGCCCCGGCTGACCATGGCGAGGTGCACGCGCTCGCCGCGTTCGTAGGAGCGGATGAACAGCGCGCCCGCGGACTTGGCGAGGACGCCCCAGTGGCGCACGCCGCGCGCCTCGAAGCCGCGGGACTCGCGCGCGATCCGCATGCGCCGCATCTCGTCGGTGATGACGTCGCCGTAGCGGATCATGAAGGAGGCGATCTGGACGAGGAGCGGCGGGAGCTTCAGGCGCTGCAGGCCGAGGAGCAGTTCGCGCAGCTCGGTCGTGGCGGCGAGCAGGACGGACGCGGCGACGCCGAGGGTGCCCTTGGCTAGGACGTTCCAGGCGCCCCACAGGCCGTGGACGCTCAGGGACATGCCGAGGACCTCGGTGCGCTCGCCCTGCGCCACGAAGGGCAGGAGCAGGGCGAACGCCACGAAGGGGATCTCGATGAGCAGCCGCTTCAGCCAGAAGAGGAGGGGGACCCTGGCCGCGTACGCCACCGACGCGAGCAGCAGCGCGTACGCGGCGAACGCCCACATCGCCTCGCGGGGCGTGGAGACCACGACGACCACGAAGCAGAAGACGGCCGTGAGCTTCGTGTGCGGGGGCAGGGCGTGCACGGGCGAGTGGCCGTGCCGGTAGAGGCGGTGGGCGTGGCCCGCACCCATGTCAGGCGTTCTCCGCGGGCTTGGTCGCGGGGGCGGCCGGTGCCACGGCGACGTCGTCCGTGGCCGTCGACGCCGGGCCGCTGTCCTCCCCGCGCCGCCGCCGTACCGCCCAGAAGACCGCGCTGCCCGCGACCACCGTCACGCCGACGCCGATGACGCCCGCGAGGCCGCCGGACAGGCGGGTGTTGGTGATGTCCTTCACGCCGTAGTCCGCGAGGGGCGAGTCGGCGGCGGCGTGCTCCTTCTCGCCCTTGTCGAAGCCCTTGTCGTGGGCGACCTTCTCCAGGCCGTCGGGGTTCGTGGAGGCGTAGAAGGACACGAAGCCCGCGAGGACGACGGAGGCGGCGAGGCCCACGGCCCACAGCTTGCGGTGCGAGCGGGCGGTGGCGGCCGCGGGGGCCGGGGCGGCCGCGGGTGTCGCGTCGGCGTCGATCAGCTCGCCGCCCACGCGCAGCTTCAGCGGCGCGGTGAGGCCGCGCGCCCCGTGCACGAGGTCCGGCCGGACCGCGATGACCGCGCCGACGGTGAGCGCCGTGATGGCGGCCTCGCCGATGCCGATCAGGACGTGGACGCCGATCATGGCCGTGGCGACCTTGCCGAGGGGCACGTCCGTGGTGCCGCCGACGGCGTAGATGAGGGTGAAGGCGGCGGCCGCGGCCGGTACGGAGACGAGCGCGGCCGTGAACGCGGCGGCGGTCACCGAGCGGCGGCCGCGCGGCAGGACCTTCGCCAGGCCGCGGAAGATCGCGTACGCCACGACGGTCGTCACGACGGCCATGACGGAGATGTTCACGCCGAGCGCGGTCAGGCCGCCGTCGGCGAAGAGCAGGCCCTGCATGAGCAGGACGACGGAGACGCACAGGACCCCGGTGTAGGGCCCGACGAGTATCGCCGCGAGCGCGCCCCCGAGGAGATGGCCGCTGGTCCCGGCGGCGACCGGGAAGTTCAGCATCTGCACGGCGAAGATGAACGCCGCGACGAGCCCGGCGAGCGGCGCCGTCCTCTCGTCGAGTTCTCTGCGCGCGCCCCGGAGGCTGACGGCCACCGCGCCCGCGGCGGCGACTCCGGCGACGGCGGAGACGGGAGCATTGATGAAGCCATCGGGGACATGCATGCGCGTGCTCCTGGAAAGGCGCATGTCATGAGCGTGGGGAGGCACTCATGACGAGAGCGGATCGCTCCGAGCGGGTCGCTCGTGAACCTTTCAATGATGGGCGTTGTTGCGAATTGCTTGCAAGAGCGGTCCGGCAACGATTGGGGCGGGCCGGGAGCACCCCGGACGGCCCGCGCCCCCTCCTTTCGCCCCATGTGACATATACGTACATATGGGACATTAGGGAGAGAGCCGCTTTCCGTGGGCCGGAACGACTACGAGGAGTCAGCATGTCGGCAGTCGAGCAGTACACCCGGGCCCACCTGGTCACCGACTCCCCCGACGAGCACGTCGTCGTCCCCGTCGCGCTGCGCTACGACCCGGAGGCCGACCCGCGCTCGGTGCGGGTCGACCTCCCCGGGTCGCACGACTGGACCTTCAGCCGCGAGCTGCTCGAACAGGGCCTGCGGGCTCCGACGGAGAGCGGCGACGTGAGCATCTGGCCGTGCGGGCGGGTCCAGACGATCCTGGAGTTCCACTCGGCGCAGGGGGTGGCGGTCGTGCAGTTCGACGCCTCGGCGCTGATCCGCTTCCTGCGCCGCACGTACGCGGCCGCCCCCGTGCCCCACTGACTCAGACGCGTACGAGCTCTCGCTCCTCCTCGGGGTCGCCCTGGTCGGCCGGGGTGCGCAGCCCCTCGCCCTCGACGTCCACGTTCGGCAGCGAGCGGTCCAGCCACTTCGGCAGCCACCAGGCCTTGCGGCCGAGCAGCGCGAGGACGGCGGGGACGAGCGCCATACGCACGATGAAGGCGTCGAAGAAGACGGCGATGGCGAGCCCGAAGCCGATCATCTTGACCATCTGCTCGCTGGAGCCGATGAACCCGGCGAACACCGCGATCATGATGACCGCCGCCGCCGAGACGACCCGCGCCCCGTGCTTGAAGCCGGTGACGATCGCCTCGTTCGGGCTCTCGCCGTGGACGTACGCCTCCCGCATCCGGGTCACGAGGAACACCTCGTAGTCCATCGCGAGGCCGAAGACCACGCCCACCATGAAGATCGGCATCATGCTCATGATCGGGCCGGTCTGCTCGACGCCGAACAGCGAGCCGAGCCAGCCCCACTGGAAGACCGCGACCACGGCGCCGAGCGCGGCGAGCACCGAGAGCAGGAAGCCGAGGGCCGCCTTGAGCGGGACGAGGACCGAGCGGAAGACCACGATCAGGAGGAGGAACGCGAGGCCCACCACCAGCGCGAGGTACGGCAGCAGGGCGTCGTTGAGCTTCTCGGAGACGTCGATGTTCATGGCCGTGGTGCCGGTGACCATGACCTCGGCGCCACTGTCGGCCTTGACGTCCTTCGCCTCGCCGCGGATCGCGTGCACCAGGCCCTCGGTCTCGGTGCCGCTGGGCTTGGACGACGGCACGACGCTGACGATCGCGGTGTCGCCGGCCTTGTTGAACCGGGGCGGGCTGACCGTGAGCACGTCGTCGAGGCCCGAGATCTTCTTCTGTACGGCGGCGGCCTCACCCTTGGCGTCGTCGACGCCCTTGAGGTCGGTGACCACCATCAGCGGACCGTTGTAACCAGGACCGAAACCGTCCGCGATGAGGTCGTAGGCCTTGCGCTGGGTCGTGGACGTGGGCTGCGCGCCGTCGTCGGGCAGGCCGAGTTCGAGCTGCGAGACGGGCAGGGCGGCGGCGCCGAGGCCGAGCACGCCGAGCAGCAGGACGGCGACGGGGCGCCGGACGACGAAGCGGGCCCAGCGGGTGCCGAGGTTCTCCTTGACCGGGGCGTTCCCCTCGGCCGGACCAGCCTCGGCGGCCTTCTTGCGGCCGCCGAACAGCCTGCCCTTCTCCCCCGTCGGCTTGACCTTCTTGCCCGCGTACCCGAGCAGCGCCGGGATCATCGTGAGCGCGATCAGGACGGCGATGGCGACGGTTCCGGCCGCCGCGAAGCCCATCTTGGTGAGCATCGGGATGTTGACCACCGCGAGCCCGACGAGCGCGATGACGACGGTCAGACCGGCGAAGACGACGGCCGACCCGGCCGTGCCGACGGCGCGGCCCGCGGCGTCCTCGCGCTCGCGGCCCTCGGCGAGTTCGGCGCGGTAGCGCGAGACGATGAACAGCGCGTAGTCGATGCCGACGGCGAGGCCGATCATCATCGCGAGCGTCGAGGTGGTCGTGCCGAGGTCGAGCGCGTTCGCGAGCGCGGCGATCGAGGAGACGCCGATGCCGACGCCGATCAGCGCGGTGAGCAGCGGCAGACCCGCCGAGACTAGCGAGCCGAAGGTGATGACGAGGACCACGGCCGCGACCGCGATGCCGATGATCTCGGTGGCGCCGGTGTGCGGCATGGCCTGCAGCGCGTCACCGCCGACCTCGACGGTCATGCCGCCGTCGCGCGCCTCGTCGGTGGTCTTCTCCAGGGCGTCCCGGCTGTCGTCGGTCAGCTCCATGGAGGTGACCTTGTACGTCACGGAGGCGTAGGCCGTCGTGCCGTCCTTGGAGACCGCCTTGGCGGCGAACGGGTCCGCGGCCGAGGCGACCTGGTCCGAGCCGGACTTGAGCGAGGAGACCGTCTTCTGGATCTCGGCCTTGTTGGCCGGGTCGGTGACCTTCTCCCCGTCCGGCGCCTTGAACACGACGCGGGCGTTCGCGCCGTCGGCGCTGGCCTCGGGCGCGCGCTCGTCGAGCAGGTCGAAGGCCTTCTGCGCCTCCGTGCCCGGGATCGAGAACGAACTGGAGGCCGCGGTGGGCGCGGACGCCGCGCCGACACCGGCGAGGGTCAGCAGCGCGACCCAGATCAGGGCGACGAAGTGCCGTCGCCGGAAGGAGAGCCGTCCTAGTTTGTACAGGAATGTGGCCACGGGGAGTACTCCCGGTCAGGTCGTGGTGGCTGATGGCTTCTGGGCAGGGGTGATCAGCCCGAGGGGCAGGGGCGATCGGCCCGACGACATGAGCGGACGTCAGGTGGTGTGGCCGCGGGGGGGTGCGACTGCGGGGAGACTCCGCCCGGCCGGGCGTCAGACGCCGAGGGCGGGGAGGATCACTGCGTTGATGTAACTGCGGAGGAACTCCTGGTCGGCGGGGCGTTCCTCGACCAGGTCCCGGGCGACGAAGCCGCCGACCAGCATGTGGATGACGTACTCGAGCGCCGGGTTGTCGGGGTCGAGCTCGCCCCGGGCGACGGCGCGGCGCAGCAGCTCGTTGAGACCGGTGATCTCCGGCTCGATCAGCAACTGCCTGAGCGCCTGGTGCAGTTCGGGGTTGTTGTGGATGGCGTGGAACAGGCCTCGCATCAGCGCCTGGTCCTGCTCCATCTGACAGTCGTCCTGGAGCGTGACCATCTTCATGAAGTCCCCGCGCAGGGACCCCGTGTCGATGTCCGCCATGGACGCGGGCTTGTTGTGCCTCAGCGCCCGCGCGACCAGCTCCGCCTTGCCGCCCCACTGGCGGTAGAGCGTGGCCTTGCTGGACCGGGTGCGGGTGGCGATCGCGTCCATCGTCAGCCCGTCGTACCCGACCTCGCGCAACAGATCGAGGACGGCCTCGTACAGCTCCGCCTCCCGCTCGGGCGTGATCCGGCTCCGCCGCGGCGACGCTGCCACTTCGGTCATGGGCCGACTCCTTCCCGATTCCATCGCTACGCCGAGTACTCTACGGGACCAACTAACGAAACGAAACGGTTTCGTACGTGTCCTGGGCCACACATTCTCAGCCCGTCCGGCGCTTGAGGACGAGGCGCGAAGCGCCAATAGGGGGGAAAGGGGCGAAGCCCCATAAGTTGCCGCACCATGGGGAGGTGACTCAGGCGTACCTCCGCTTCCCCCACGTCAGCGGCGACCGACTCTGCTTCGTCGCCGAGGACGACCTCTGGGTGGCCCCCCTCACCACGGAGGGCGCCCCGCCGACCCGCGCCTGGCGGATCACGGCGGACCGCACCAAGGTGGGGCACCCCCGCTTCAGCCCCGACGGCAGTCACATCGCGTACACGAGCTGGCGCAGCCTGGACCCCGAGATCCATCTGGCGCCGGTGGCGGGCGGCCCGGCGCGGCGGCTGACCTACTGGGGCTCCACCGACACCCGCGTCTGCGGCTGGACGCCCGACGGCGACATCCTCGCCGTCTCCTCGCACGGCCAGCCCTTCTCCTACTTCTGCTGGGCCTACAGCGTGCCCACGGACGGCTCCCCCGGCGGCAAGCTGCCCTGGGGCCCGGTCCACGACATCGCCGTGCTCGACGGCGAAGGCGACGGCGAGCGCCGCACCCTGCTCCTGACCGGCAAGCCGCCGCACGAGCCCGCCGCCTGGAAGCGCTACCGGGGCGGCGCCACGGGACGCCTGTGGCTGCACGGCGAGCGGCTGCTCGACGGCCTCGGGGGGCATCTGGACGCGCCGATGTTCGTGTCCGGGCGCGTCGCGTTCCTCTCCGACCACGAGGGCGTCGGGAACCTGTACTCCTGCCGCCCCGACGGCACCGACCTGCGCCGCCACACCGACCACGACGCCTTCTACGCCCGGCACGCCGCCAGCGACGGCACCCGCGTCGTCTACCAGTGCGCGGGCGAGATCTGGCTGGTGGACGACCTGGCCGCCGACTCCGTGCCGCGCCGCGTCGAGGTCGAGATCGGCGGCCCGCGCGCGGGGCGGCGGACGTACCAGGTGCCCGCCGCGCAGCACGTCGACGCGCTCTCGGTGGACACCACGGGCCGCGCCAGCGCCGTCGTCGTACGCGGCAGCCTGTACTGGCTGACCCACCGCGACGGCCCCGCCCGCACCATCGCCGACACCCCGGGCGTCCGGGTGCGGCTCCCGGAGATGCTGGGCACGGGCGGGCAGGTCGCGTACGTCACCGACGCCGAGGGCGAGGACGCGATCGAGATCGCCTACCTGCCCCGGGCCAGCGGCGCCCGGGAGCCGCGCAGGCTGGCGGGCGGCAAGCTCGGGCGGGTGCAGGAGCTGGTGTCCGACCCGGACGGGGAACGGCTCGCCATCGCCTCCCACGACGGGCGGCTGCTCCTGGTCACCGTGCCCGACGACACGGCCACCGAGGGCCCCGACAGCTCCGGCGGCGCGGAGGGCTCCGACGGTTCCGACAGCCCCGACAGCTCCGCCGGTGAGGTGACCGAGCTGATCCGGTCCCTCAACGGCCCCGTCCGCGACCTCGCCTTCTCCCCGGACGGGGCCTGGCTCACCTGGTCCCACCCCGGCATCGGCCGGTCCCTGCGGAAGATCAAGCTGGCCCGGATCGCCGGGCCCGGCGCGCGTACGGTCATCGACGTCACCAACGGCCGCTTCGAGGACGAGAACCCGGTGTTCACCCGGGACGGCCGCTATCTCGCCTTCCTCTCCTGGCGCGGCTTCGACCCCGTCTACGACGTGCACACCGGCGACCTGTCCTTCCCGCTCGGCTGCCGCCCCTACCTCGTCCCCCTGTCGTCCGCGACCCCCTCGCCGTTCGCGCTGCTGCCCGACGGGCGGCCCGCGGCGGGCGGGCTCGACCCGTACGCGGACGGCTCGGACGGCGCGGGCGACGACGGCTCCGGCGACGGGACGGTGACCGTGGAGGCGGAGGGCCTGGCGAGCAGGGTGACGCCGTTCCCGGTGGCGGCGTCGAAGTACTCCGCGCTGTGCCCGGTGAGCGGCGGCGGCCTGGTGTGGCTGCGCTGGCCGATCTCCGGCGCGCTCGGCGAGACCTTCGTCAACCCCGCCGACACCTCGGGCCGTCCGACCCTGGAGTACTTCAACATCACCAAGGCCAAGAAGTCCGAACTCGTCGACCACCTCGACTGGTTCGCGACCAGCGGGGACGGCTCGCGGCTCGTCGTGGTGGACGAGGGCGACCTGCGGGCCGTGCCGTCCACCGAGTCCGGCGACAGCGACAGCACCGTCTGGCTCGACCTGCGCCGCATCCTGCACGACGTCGATCCGGCCGCCGAGTGGCGGCAGTCCTTCGACGAGGCGGGCCGCCTCATCCGCGCCCTGTTCTGGGAGCCGGACATGTGCGGCATCGACTGGGACGGCGTCCTCGACCAGTACCGCCCCCTCGTGGAGCGCGTCGCCTCCCCCGACGAGTTCGCCGACCTGCTCCGCGAGGTCCTCGGCGAACTCGGCACCTCGCACGCGTACGTCACCGCCGCCCGGCGCAACGAGGGACCGCCGCACTACCAGCGGGCGATGGGGCTGCTCGGCGCCAACCTGGTGCGAAGGGACGAGGGCTGGGTGGTCAAGCGGATCCTGCCGGGCGAGTCCTCCGACTCCAAGGCGCGCTCGCCGCTGGCCGGCGCGGGCATCCGGGAGGGCGCCGTCCTCACCCATGTCGACGGGCGGCCCGTCGACCCGGTGACCGGCCCCTACCCGCTGCTCGCGGCGGCGGGCGGCACGACGGTGGAGCTGACCTTCCTGCCCGCGGCGGGCGAGGGCCGCTCACGCCGGGTCGCGATCGTGCCGCTCGTCAACGAACGGCCGCTGCGCTACCAGGACTGGGTGGCCAAACGACGTGACGTCGTACGGGAGTTGAGCGACGGCCGGTGCGGCTATCTGCACATCCCCGACATGGGCGGCTCCGGCTGGGCCCAGTTCAACCGCGACCTGCGCCTGGAGGTGTCGCTGCCCGCGCTGCTCGTGGACGTGCGCGGCAACGCGGGCGGCCACATCAGCGAGCTGGTCGTGGAGAAGCTGACCCGCAAGATCCTCGGCTGGGACCTCACCCGGGACGCCCAGCCGGTGTCGTATGCCTCCAACGCGCCCCGCGGCCCGGTCGTCGCCCTCGCCGACGAGGCGACCTCCTCCGACGGCGACATGATCACGGCCGTGTTCAAGCTCCTCGGGCTCGGGCCCGTGGTGGGGCAGCGGACCTGGGGCGGGGTGGTCGGGATGACCGGACGGCACACGCTCGGCGACGGCACGGTCATCACGGTGCCGATGAACGCGGCGTGGTTCGACGGGTACGGGTGGTCCGTGGAGAACCACGGCGTGGAGCCCGATCTCGCCGTCCTGCGCACGCCGTTGGACTGGGCGGAGGGGCGGCACGCCCAGCTCGACGACGCGGTGCGGGTGGCCCTCGACCTGCTCGCGCTGCGGCCGGCGGCGGTGCCCCCGGGCTACTCGGACGTGCCGGACCGGCGGCGCCCGAAGCTGCCGCCACGGGACGCCTAGCGCGCCGCTGAACGGGGCGGATCACGGAGGGTGAGTGATCGAAATGCGCGGCCCGTGCCGCCGTGTGAGTCTGGTCGAGGCCCAATCCCCTCACCCACAACGGGAGTGACCAGCATGGGCATCAAGGACCAGTTCCAGGACAAGGCCCAGGATCTCGCCGACAAGGCGAAGAGCGCGATGGGCGGCGCCAAGGACGAGGCGAGCGAACGCGCCTCGCAGGCCCAGGACCAGGCTCCGGACGAGGCCCAGCGCGCCGCGCAGGAGGCTCAGGACAGGTTCGACCGGGACTACGACGCCTAGTCGGCGCCCCCTGCGCCTGAGCGGAACGCGAACGGGGCTCACCCGGACTTCCGGGCGAGCCCCGTTTCCCGTACCGGCGGGCCCGTTTCGCGCCCTACCGCCCCGCGTGTGCCGCCGTGTCCGCGGAACCGCCCTCCCCGAGAAGCCCCGTCGAGACCTCCCCGAGCCGCGGCTCGAACCGCCGCATCTCCCGCTGCCCGACGGACGCGATGAGCCCCGGCAGGTACGGCCGCACCCCCTGCATGCCCCGCAGCCACCACTGCGCGTACACGTGCGCCGAGCGCCGCTCGATCCCGGCGACGATCCGGTCGACGGCGGGCCCGAGCGGATACGTCTTGTTGGACGGCCACGGCAGCCGCGACCGCAACTCCCGCATCACGTCGTCCTGGTCGGCGCCGCGCACCATGTCGGTGTCCGTCCAGGACAGATAGCCGACGCCCACCTTCACGCCCTTGTAGCCGACCTCGGCGCGCAGGGCGTGCGCGTACGCCTCGACCCCCGACTTGGACGCGCAGTACGCGGTCATCATCGGCGCGGGCGTCAGCGCGGCCAGCGAGGCGATCTGGAGGAGATACCCGCGGCTCTCCATGAGCACGGGCAGGAACGCCCGGGCCGTCACCGCGCTGCCGATCAGGTTGACCTCGATGACCCGCCGCCAGGCCACGGGGTCGGAGCCGAGGAAGGGACCCGCGCTCGCCACCCCGGCGTTGGCGACGACGATGTCGACCTTCCCGAACCGCTCCTTGACCTCCTGGGCCACCCGCGCCATCGCCTCGTGGTCGGTGACGTCGGCGTGCCAGTACGCGGCCTCCCCGTGCAGGCGGGACGCGACCTGCTTCAGCTCGTCGGGTTCGAGCCCGACGAGCGCCACGTGCGCGCCGCGCGCCGACAGCTTGCGGGCGAGGAGTTCACCGACTCCGCGCGCGGCCCCCGTGACGACCGCGACCTGTCCTTCCAGGCTCACCTTGCTCACGCGCCCTCCCTCTCGTGCTGCCGCGCGGACTCCCGCACCGGCTGTCGTACGGCGTAGGCCTCGGCCAGTTCCGTGATCCTGCGGGTCACCGCTTCCGGCGCCTCCACCGGCGTCATGTGCCCGACGCCGGTCAGCTCGGTCAGGCCGAGGCAGTGCGGCAGCGCGGCCGCGAGCCGCCGGGCCTGCACGACGGGGGTGAGCCGGTCGGCGGTTCCCGCGATCACCGCTGTGGGCGCCGTCAGCGCGGCCACCCCGGCATCCAGGTGCAGCTCGTCCAGGACGTGCGCCCAGCGGTAGCGCACCACGCGCGGGCAGGCGTGCACGATCCGCGCGCAGGCCTCGACCCGCTCGGGCGCCGAACCGGGGCCCATCGTGGCGTACTTGAGGACCCGCCGGGCGATCGGCGTGACGGGCCCGAGCGGCGCCCGCGAGCCGAGCAGCCGGCGGGTGAGCCGGGTCCGCAGGCCCCCGGCGCGCAGCGGAAGCACCGTCGACTCGGCGACGAGCCGCGAACTGCCCGTGCTGCACAGCAGCACCGCGGCCGCGTGGTCGCGCACCCCGGGCCGCCGGGCCGCCGCCATCAGCGTCATACCGCCCATGGAGTGGCCGACCAGGACGGCCCCTTCACCGGGCGCGAGGGTCGCGGTGAGCACGGCCTCCAGGTCGTCGGCGAGGGCCCGGGTGCCGTACCCGGCGGCCTCCAGGGGCGGCTCGCTGCGCCCGTGTCCGCGCTGGTCGTAGGCGATCACGCGGTACGTGCCCGACAGGGCCCGGATCTGCGCGGCCCAGAAGGCGGTCGAGCAGGTCCAGCCGTGCGCGAGGACGATCGCGGGCGCGTGCTCGGGCCCGTGCACCTCGACGTGGACGCGCGCCCCGTCGGCGGAGACGGCGGTCAGCTCGTGCGCGGGGACGGGCGGCGCGTAGGGCCCGCTGCGGACGTGGGTGAGCCGGGTCATGCGGTGGCCCTCGCCTTCGTGGCCGTCCTGCCGGACTTGCGGCGCCGGGGCCCGGCGTCGGCCTCGGGGGCGCGCACGACCTCGTACTCGGACAGGTCGACGCGGCGGGTTGCGGTGCGGAACTCCGTCGTCGTACCGGGCCAGACGGTGGTGTTGACGCCGTTGTCGTCCAAGTACCAGCTGGTGCAGCCGCCGGTGTTCCAGACGGTGCGCTTCATGCGCTCCTGGACGCGGTGGTTCCAGGCGTCGACGGCGGTCGTGCGCGGGGACAGGGCGGTGCGGCCGCCGATGGTGTTCAACTGCCGCATGTAGTCGGCGAGGTAGTTCAGCTGGGACTCGATCATGAGGATCATCGAGGAGTTGCCGAGGCCGGTGTTCGGGCCGATGACGGTGAAGAAGTTCGGGAAGCCCGCGGCGGTGGCGCCGCGCAGCGACTTCATGCCGTCCTTCCAGGACTCCATCAGCGTCTGTCCTTCCGCGCCGACGACGCGCTCGGCGATCGGCATGTCCGTGACGTGGAAGCCGGTGCCGAAGACGATCGCGTCGACCTCGGCCTCGGTGCCGTCGGCGGCCACGACGGTGGACCCGCGCACCTCGCTGAGGCCGCTGGCGACGACGTCGACGTTGGGCTTGGCGAGCGCCGGGTAGTAGGCGTTGGAGAGCAGGATCCGCTTGCAGCCGATGCGGTACGTCGGCGTCAGCTTGGCCCGCAGCGCCGGGTCCTTGACGGACCGTTCCATGTTCCGCCTGGCGATGCGCTCGATCAGGCCCAGTTCGTCGGGCCGCTTGGTGAACGCCTGCACCTGGAGCTCCCTGATGCCCCACAGGATGCCCCGGCGCGCCTGCGTGGTGAACGGCAGCTGCCGGTGCAGCCAGCGCTCGACGCCGGTGATGGCCCGGTCGGCGCGCGGCAGGACCCACGGCGGGGTGCGCTGGAACAGCGTGAGCTCGCGGACCTCGCGCTGGATCTCCGGCACGATCTGGATCGCGGAGGCCCCGGTGCCGACCATGGCGACGCGCTTGCCGCGCAGGTCGTAGTCGTGGTCCCAGCGCGCGGAGTGGAAGACCTTGCCGGGGAAGGTGTCCAGGCCCGGGATGTCGGGCGTCTTGGGGTCGGAGAGCGGTCCGGTGGCGGAGACCACGACGTCGGCGGTGAGCTTTCCGGCGCTGGTCTCGATCAGCCAGCGCAGCTCGTCGGCGTCCCAGGTGAGCTTCAGGACCTCGGTGTCGAGGCGGATGTGCGGGCGCAGCCGGAAGGTGTCCGCGACCCGCTCCAGGTAGTCCCAGATGTGCTCCTGGCCGGAGAAGGTGCGCGGCCAGTCCGGGTTCGGCGCGAACGAGAACGAGTACAGGTGGGACGGCACGTCGCAGGCGCAGCCCGGGTAGCTGTTGTCCCGCCAGGTGCCGCCGACCGCGCCGGCCCGCTCCAGGACGACGAAGTCGGTGACGCCCTCCCTGCGCAGCCGGACGGCGGCGCCGATCCCGCCGAACCCGGACCCGATCACCGCCACCCGTACGTGCTCCACACGTTCGCTCCCGGCCATGCCGACGCCTCCCGAGGTGTGACTCTGCCAGTAAGTACTGGCGCAATGGGGAGAGTAGAGCAGCCTCGTACTCATGGGTAGGGGTTGGGAGCGAGAAAGTTACCGGCGGTACGCCCCCGGCGCGGCGACGCCGTCCCGACATAGGCTGCCCACGTGGCAGATCACACGGGAGACCCGGCAGAGGCGGCGGACGTACGCGAGTTCCGCATGGAGGAGCTGGCCAAGGAGGCCGGCATCACCGTGCGCACCGTCCGCTTCTACCGCGAGCGCGGGCTGATCCCGCCACCGCGCCGCGAGGGCCGCATCGCCTGGTACGACGAGCACCACCTGGCCCGCCTGCGCACCATCGCCGCCCTCCTGGAGCGCGGCCACACCCTGAACGGCATCGCGGAGCTGGCCGAGGCCTTCGAGCAGGGCCGCGACGTGGCCGAACTCCTCGGCATGGACGGCCCGTCGGAGGAGACCCCGGTCCGCCTCACCCCCGAGGAGCTGGCCGACCGCTTCGCGGGCGAGGTCACCCCGGAGAACCTGTCGGCGGCCCTCGACCTCGGCTATCTCGGCACCGACGGCGACGACATCGTCCACATCAGCCGCCGCCTCCTGGACGCCTCGGCCACCCTGGTGCGCAAGGGCATCCCGCTCGCCGCGGTCCTGGAGGCGGGCCAGCGCGTGCGCGAACACACCGACGCGCTGGCCGAGTTGTTCCTGACGGTCGTCCGCACGCACGCCCCCGACGACGCGGACGTCAGCGCCGAGATGCTGCGGCCCGTCGCCAAGGCCGTGGTGGAGGCGGAGCTTTCGCTGGCCCTCGACCGGCGGCTCGCGGGCGAGAAGCCGGACGAGGACTGATCCCCGGCGACCCGGGGCTCGGGCGGCTCCGCACCCAGCGCGGGCCCGTGCTCAACGCGGCCCCGTGCTCAGCAAAGCCCCACGCTCAGCGCGGCAGCCACCAACGCGCCTTGTAGATCCCCCCGTTGACCAGCGTGTACGTCCCCGTGGGCCGGTGCACGCCCACCTTCGTGGTCCACCAGGTCTCCTCGAGGCCCTTCTCCGGCACGGTGCTGAGGACCTGTCCGGTGCGCGGGTCGTTGCCGACGGCCTTCACCGACGCCCGGTCGATCAGCTCGTGTCCCGGGTAGTCGCGGACGAAGGTGCCGTGGCGCTGGTCGTACTGGAACACGGCCGCGTTCGTCGTCACCCACAGCCGCCCCGGCCGCCCCGCGACGGGGAACAGGTCGTGCCCGCCCGCCGTCTTTCCCGGCACCGCGACCGGCAGCGGGGTCACCGACCTGCGGGTCAGCGCGGGCCGCGCGGGGGTCCCGCCCACCTCGTACGCCACCAGGTCGTCGTCGCCGAGCGCCCACAGCACCCGCCGCGCGCGGTCCCAGTGCAGCCCGTGCGCGCCCTTCAGCCGGTCCTCGGCGTACCGCGTCGCGTCCGGGCCGAGCGAGGCGGCGTACAACCGCACGAGCGCGCCGGAGCTGCACGCCACCGCCACGTTGCCGTCCGGCAGGAGCTCCGCGCTGTGCGGGTTGAAGAGGTCGTCGCCGGGGCCGAGCGCCGCGCCCCAGTAGCGCCGCCCCGTCGGGTACTCGACGGCGGCCACGAACCCGAACGACGCCGTGGTCAGCACGAGGGTCCGCTTGCGGTGCACGCGCACCTTCGCCTCGCACGGGTAGACCCAGCTGGCCTCCGGCTGGAGGTCCCGGTAGCGGGGGTCGCCGAGGGGCGAGAACTGCCAGCGCACGACGCCCGGTTCGGCCGCCGGGTCCCAGACGCGGCGGCGCGGGTCGAGCACGAGGAGCCGCTTGCTCGCCTGCTCGGTGACGAGGACGGGCGGGGTGCCCGGGGGGACGCCGGGGCCGGTGGCGTACGGGGTCGCCGCGGCCGACGGGGAGGCCGCGTACGCCGCGGGCAGCACCCCCGCGAGCCCCGCGCCCGCCACCGCGCCCGCGGCACCGGCCAGGAGCCCGCGTCTGGAAAGACCTCCGGAAGGACCAGCAGACATGAAGTACCCCCGCACGAGCGACAGTTGGCGCGCCCATCATGAACGATGGGCGCGCCCGCAATCTGTCACGCCACGCGGCGGCCGGGACAGTCCTCTGCCGGACTTTTGGCCGCGGCTTCGCCCGCCGGTCGCCGGCCGTCCCACTCCCGGCCGACCGCGCACCGGCCCACGCCCGGCGGCCTGCTCTTAGCGGCCTACTCGTAGACGACGGTCACCGGCGCGTGGTCCGACCAGCGCTCGGCGTGCGTGGCGGCCCGCTCCACGTACCCCTTGACGGCGCGCCCGGCGAGGCCCGGGGTCGCCACGTGGTAGTCGATGCGCCAGCCCGTGTCGTTGTCGAAGGCGCGGCCCCGGTAGGACCACCAGGAGTAGGGGCCCTCGACGTCCGGGTGCAGCGCGCGCATCACGTCGTCGCCGAAGTCCTCGAAGACCTCTCCCATCCAGGCCCGCTCCTCGGGCAGGAAGCCGGAGTTCTTCTTGTTGCCCTTCCAGTTCCTGAGGTCGGCCTCTTGGTGGGCGATGTTCCAGTCGCCGCAGACCAGGACCTCACGCCCGTCGGCGGCGGCCCGCGCCTTGAGGTCCTTCAGGTACGTGAGGAACTCCCCCATGAACCGGATCTTCTCGTCCTGCCGCTCGGTGCCGACCTCGCCCGAGGGCAGGTACAGGCTCGCGACGGTGACGCCCGGCAGATCGGCCTCCACGTACCGCCCGCTGCCGTCGAACTCCTCCGACCCGAAGCCCACCCGCACCCGCTCCGGCTCGCGCCGCGTGTACAGCGACACCCCGGCGCGGCCCTTCGCGGCGGCCGGCGCGTGCGTGACGTACCAGCCCTCCGGGTCCCTGACCTCGTCCGGCAGCTGCTGCGGCTCGGCCCGCACCTCCTGCAGACACAGCACGTCCGCGCCGGTCCCGGCGAGCCACTCCACGAAGCCCTTCTTGGCGGCGGCACGCAGGCCGTTCACATTCACGCTGGTCACTGTGAGCATCCCGGCACGATACCGGCACACTGGTAGGCGCCCGGAATCCCGTCGCCACCCCAAGGCGCTGCATAGAAGTACGATGGAGAGCATGAACATACAGCCCGTCGCCTTCGACCACCCGGACGCCGTCAAGCTCAACGACCGCGTCCAGCTCGAGTACGCCGAGCGCTACGGCGACGAGGGCGACGCGACCCCGCTGGACGCGGCCATGTTCAAGCCGCCCTACGGCCTGTACCTGATCGCGTACGACGACGCGGGCACCCCGCTGGCCACGGGCGGCTGGCGCGCGATGGACCAGAACGGCGAGGGGTACTCCGACGGGGACGCCGAGATCAAGCGCATGTACGTCACCCCGGAGGCCCGGGGCCTCGGCCTCGCCCGCCGCATCCTCGCCGCCCTGGAGGCCGACGCCCGCGAGGCGGGCCGCACCCGCATGGTCCTGGAAACCGGCACCAAGCAGCCCGAGGCCATAGCCCTCTACACCTCGACCGCCTACGAGCCCTGCCCCAAGTTCGGCTACTACCGCGACACCCCCCTGAGCCTCTGCTTCGCGAAGCCGCTGCGCTAGCTATCCGGCGCCGCCCCGCACCACGGCCCCGGTCAGGTCCAGTTCCGCCAGAGCCCCGCCCTGGTCCGGATTGGCGAACCGCAAAGGCGCCCCGAGCACCTCCGCCTGCCCCACCGCAATCGTGAGCCCGAGCCCAAGACCGGTCCCCTCCGCCCCCGTGCGGAACCGCTGCGGCCCACCCGCGAGCAACCCCTCCGGAAACCCGCCCCCGGAGTCCCGCACCCGCACCACACCCCCGTCGACCTCCACCACCACCGGCTCCCGCCCGTGCCGCAGCGCGTTGCTGACGAGGTTGACCAGAATCCGCTCCACGCGCCGAGGATCGGTCTCCACGAACGCGTCCCGCACCACCTCCACCTCCACCCGCACCCCGCTCCCGGCGCCGTCCGCACCCCCGGCGACCCCCCGGACCCCCGAGACGGCCCGCCGCACCACCTCCACGACCCCGCACACCTCGGCCCGCACCTCCTCCCCCGCGCCGTCGAGCCGGGCAACCTCGATCACGTCGTCGACCAGCTCCCGCAGCCGCGCGGCGGACTCCCGCACCAGCTCGGCGGGGCGCCCGGGCGGAAGCAGCCCGGCGGCGGTGACCATCCCCGCGACCGGCGTGCGCAGCTCGTGCGCGATGTTGGCGGTGACCTCACGCTCGGCCCGCAGCCGCCCGGCGAGCGCGTCGGCCATGGTGTTCACGGCGGCGGTCAGCCTGGTGATCTCGTCCTGGCCGCGCAGCGGGAGGCGCGCGGTCAGGTCCCCGTCGGCGATGCGCTGCGCGGTGTCCGCCGACGCGGTGAGCCGCCGCCCGAGCCGGGTGGCGACGAGCAGCCCGGCGACACAGGCGAGCGCGGTCCCGATGGCGCCGGAGATCCACAGCACCCGGTCGAGGTCGCGGACGGTCTCGGCCTCCCGCTCGTAGGGCCGCTTCAGGGCGACGACCTCGTCGCGGTACACGCTGGCCGCCCACATCTGCGGCACCTTCCCGCCCCAGTCGAGATAGCTGCCCCACTTGCCCCGCCGCACGGCGTCGGCGAGCGGCTTCGGCAGGTCGGGCGGGTCGATCAGCGTGCGGTCGCCGTCGATCCCGGCGGCGTGGTCCTGGACGGCGGTCTGCAGCCGGTCCCTGGCCTGGCTGCGGGCGCTCGTGTACTGCGCCTCGACCGTGCGGTGGTGGACGAGGAGACCGATCACGACCGATACCACGGCGGCCGTGCCCGCGATGGCGATCCCGATCTTCGTCCGCAGTCCCATGGCGGCTCAGAACTCCGGCACCATCAGGCGGATCCCCTGGAACTGCACGTTCACCGCGGCGGGCGGCAGCGCCTCGGGCCGGTCCGGCTCGACGGTCGCCCGCCGGTAGGCGTACGCGGCCGCGTCCTGCCGCTCCACGCCGCTGAGCGTCAGGGTCGCGGCGTACGGCTCCCGCGAGCATCCGGGCAGACACCAGGTGCCGCTCAGCCTCCCGGTGGCGCGCGCGGTGGGCCCGCCCCAGTCCTTCCAGCGCAGCGAGGACATCGCGACGTCGTCGGTGAGCCCGATGACGGCCGGTTTCTGGAGCGGCGAGCTGAGCGCGTCGGCAACGTAGACGGGCCCGCTGATCCGCGAGGGCCGCAGCGCGGGCCCCTCGACGTACAGGCCGCCGTGCTCGGCGCAGCCACCGGCGAGCGCGGCCGTCAGGGCCGTGCCGCAGACGGCGGCGACGGTCCTGCCGGGGCTGCGGGGGCCGCTCCACATGTCTCAAATGTATCGATCACGACATTTCTCACATGTGGAGAGCGGCCGGGCGTCCGCTATGAGGACCTCGCGGCGAGCTCTGCCACCGCCGCCCGCGCCGCCGCGAGCGAGTCCGCCGCGAGGTCCTGGAACGGGGCGAGCCCGGGAATGTCCCCGGCCCGCGTCAGCTCGGCCCGCACGACGTGCACCTCCTCAGCGGCCACCCCGAGGGCACCGAAGTACGCCCGCAGGTAGGGCACCTGGAAGTCGCAGCCCTCGCGCGGCGTCCCCGGCCCGTAGCCACCGCCGCACGCGGCGACCACCACGACCCGCGTACCGCCGAGCAGCGGCCGCCCGCTGTCCGGGTCGGTGTACGCCCCCGGGAACGACACCCGGTCGATCCACGCCTTCAGCGCCGCCGGCACCCCGAAGTTGTACATGGGGACCCCGACCAGCACGGTCCCCGCCGCCCGCACCTCCTCGACCAGCGGCAACGTCAGTGCCCACTCCCGCTCCTCGTCGGCCCCCTCGGCCAGCGCGGCCACCTTCTCAAGCGGTACGACGCCCTGCCGCTCCGTGCGCGTGCCGAGCGCGACGTAGCCGGACCCCACCAGCGGCACCGGCTCGGCGGCCAGGTCCCGGTAGCGGTACCCGGCGTCCCCGTACCGCTCCCGCCAGCTCCGCGCGAACAGCCCGCTCAGCGTCCGCGTCACGGACTCCCCGCGCCGATCGGCACTGGAGTCCAGATGCAGAAGGCCGTCCCTGACCTCACCCATGTCGCTCACGTCGACCCCACTCCTGTCACATCCCCGTGGTCCGGTACGTCAAGGAGGTGACGGAACAAGCCGGGGAAAGGTGACCGATGGACGAGCCGACCGACCTCGCGGACCGCTTCGAGGCTCAGCGCGGGCGGCTGCGGGGCGTCGCCTACCGCATGCTCGGCTCGCTGCACGAGGCGGACGACGCGGTCCAGGAGGCCTGGCTGCGCCTGAGCCGCAAGGCCCACGGGGCGGGGCGCCCCGAGCCGACGGACCACGACGCCGGTCGCCCGGAGCCGAAGCCGGAGCCGGTTCCGGTGGAGAACCTGCCGGCCTGGCTGACGACCGTCGTCTCCCGCGTCTGCCTGGACATGCTCCGCACCCGCACGACCCGCCGGGAGGACTTCGTCGGCGGCCGGCTCCCCGAGCACATCGCCCACGCCGAGGCGCACACCCCCGAGGAGGAGGCGCTCCTGATCGAGTCGGTGGGCCGCGCCCTGCTCGTGGTCCTCGCCACCCTGGGCCCGGCGGAGCGGGTCGCGTTCGTGCTGCACGACTCCTTCGCCGTGCCGTTCGACCGGATCGCCGACATCGTGGAGCGCTCACCGACGGCCGCGAAGAAGCTGGCGAGCCGCGCCCGCGGCAAGGTGCGCGGCACCCCGGCCGTCCCGGACACGGATCCGGCCGGGCACCGGCAGGCCGTCGAGGCCTTCTTGGCCGCGGCCCGCGGCGGCGACATCGACGCCCTCCTGACGGTCCTCGCCCCGGACGTCGTCCGCCGCGCCGACCCGGCGGCCCTCCCAGCAGGCACCGCCGCCGAGATCCACGGCGCCGACGCGGTGGCCCGCGAGACGGTCATGCTCGCCCGCAACGCCCGGCACGCCGCCGCACTCCTGCTCGACGGCGCCCCCGGCATCGTCGTCGCCCCGCGCGGCCGCCTCCTCCTCGCCCTCACCCTCACGGTGGAGTCGGGCAGGATCACGTCGTACGAGGTCATCGCGGCGCCGTCCCGCCTGGAACGCCTGGCCCTCGCGGTGCTCCCGGACTGACGTGCCTCAGACCAGCTTGGGCAGCAGCAGCTCGACGTCCGCCGCCGACAGCTCGACCCCGAAGACCTCGGCGAGCACCCCGGGCACCTCGTGCGGCTCCAGCTCCCGGCTCTCCGGCGGGCCCGGCCGCCCCGGCGTGACCGTGGTCAGCTGCCGGTTGTCGAGGAGGTGCAGCCGGTCGGGGTGCAGGCGCTGCACGAAGACGCGGTCGCTGAAGGCGGAGTGGCGGCTGCTGGCGCCGAAGTGGTTCGTGACGCGCAGGTCGGTGGGGTACTGCGGGTGCGGCGTGAAGGTGTGCCGGACCATCCAGCCGTCGCCGGAGTTGTCGGGCTGCCCCTTGCCCGCGGGCTGGTAGAGCGCCCAGCCGTCGGCGCCGGGCGTGACCTCCCTCCGCCGCAGCCGGTACGCCCAGGTGCCGTCCGTCACGTCCGTAGCGTCGGTCAGCTCGATGGGCTCCAGCGGGCTGGCCCCGAACCCGACATCGCTGAGCCAGCGCTTCCCGTCGAGCTCCACGATCACCGCGGCGTGCGTCTCGGGCCTGATCCTGGTCTCGCCCATCTGCACCCGCCCCTGGACCACGGTGAACCGGAAGCCGAGGCGTTCCAGGGCGGCGGCGTAGAGGGTGACGTGCTCGAAGCAGGTCCCGCCGCGACGGCCGCCGATCAGCTTGGCCTGGACGGACTCCAGGTCGAGCGGCCGGTACTTGCGCAGCACGGCCTCGATGTTCTCCCAGCGCACGGAGAGCACATGCGCGCGGTGCAGGGCGCGCAGCGTCGCGAGCGAGGGCGAGCGGTCCCCCTCGTGCCCGAGGTGAGCCAGATAGGCGTCGAGGTCGAGTGCGTCGCCGTTCCACATGCGGGGGCCTCCTCGTGTCGTCACGTCAATTGCCGACGCGCGCAGGGCGCTTGGCCGGCGTACGTACGACACAACGCGAAGATCCCGCCCGATCTTTCGATCGGGCGGGATCTTCTTGTGCAGTGGACCTGAGGGGATTTGAACCCCTGGCCCCCTCGATGCGAACGAGGTGCGCTACCGGACTGCGCCACAGGCCCTTGCAACGAGTAAAACTCTAGCATCCCCATCCGGGTGCTTGGAAATCCGTTCCCGTGCTGGTCAGGGAGGCAGGTCCGGGCCGGTCGAGGAGGCGGGCCCGCGGCGCCCCACAGGAGGTCGCCGGGCCCGCCCGTCACTCGTTGGCGGCGCGCGGGCGCCCGTCGGCGCCCTCGTCGTACTGGTCGAACAGCGGGGTGCGGCCGCGCTCGCGGGAGCGGCGGGCGGAGGCCGCGCGGCGGGCGTCGCTGCGGCCGCCGTCGGCCCCGCTCTCGTCGCCCTCGCCGCCGTCGGCCCGCTGCTCGTCGGCGGGCGCCGCGGTCTCGGGCACGGACCCGCGGTCGGCGGCGGGCTCGGCGGTGCTGGACCGGGCCGAGCTCCAGGTGTCGGGCGCGCCCAGGTCGACGCTGCCGGGGGCGCGCGGGGCGACCGGCGCCGTCACGTAGGTCGGCAGCGGCACCGGGACCGGGTCCCAGCTGTCGGCGCGGCCGGGGCCGTGCTGACGTTCGCGCTGCTGGTCGACCCACTCGGCGTGGTCGGTCTGCTCGACGAGGGCGCGGCGGTCGGCGGCGAGCGCCGACAGGCCGGTCTCCGACTCTGGGGCGGGCTCCTCGGCGGCGGGCTCGGCGCTCGCCTCGCGTCCGCGCGACTGCCGCTCACGCAGCCGCCGCGCGGCGGCCTCGGCCCGGCGCCGGTCCATCGTGTACGTGAAGCGGCGGCGCTCCTGGCGACGGAGGTAGACGATGTACGCGCTCAGCAGCGCGGCCGGGACGGCGGGCGCCCACAGGAACGCGAAGCCGCCGACCGCCGCGACGATCGTGCCGACCGTGAACGTGAGGAACAGCATCACCGTGGTGCGGCGGCGACGCGCGAGCACCTTCGTGCGCCGGGCACGGGCGGCGGCGTCGGCAGCGGCGGCACGCCGGGCGGCCGCGGACGGCCCCTGGCTCTGACTCTGGCCGTGGCCCTGGCCGTGACTCTGGCCCTGACCGTGCGCCTGGCCCTGCCCCTGGCCCCGCTCCGCGCCGGAGCCCCCGGCCGTCCTGGGCCCTTGCCCGGACCCCGACTTGGCGGCCGGACGCGCGCCGACGCGCGCCTGCGCGCCGGGCTTGGCCTGTTCGGCGGCGGACGCGCGGCCCTGGGGCCTGCCGGCGGGCGGGCGGGCGCGGGAGTCCGTGGCGCACCCCTCGCGTTCGGCTCCCGGAGGCACGGCGAAGGCCCGGACGTCGACCGAGTCGGTCACGGCGTCCGGGTCGCTGCGCGACTCCTCCTCCTCAGGCGAGCGCGCTTGCAGGTCCTTGGCGTACCGGCGCTCCATTCCCGCCCGTCCGGACAGCAGCCGGATGGCGGTGCTGAAGCGTTCCGTCGGACGAGCTTCGTTGAGCTCGTCCTGCCTACGGAGCCACATCGGCACCAAGTAGGCGGCCCAGGCCCCGACGATGACTGCGTAGATGAGGCCGCTGCTGCTCACGCCTCACACGGTAGAGGGGTTTTGTCGAGGCCATCCGCCAATTGAGCCGGTGTGTCGCACGATCTGGCTGATATCTCGAACTTTTTTTGTGACTGATGCGATCAACAGGCCGACGAGGCCCCGAATTTAACGGTCACTCACCGATCAATTTCGAACAGGTATTTCATTTATGAGAGTGGCAGCATTGTGCCGCGTCGGGGGCGCGACGGTCCGTCAGGCGCCCGTTCCACGCTCCGCGGACGGCATCACGCGGTGTCACGGGGTGTTCTGCGGACATGCCTACGGGGTGTTCTGCGGACGTGCCTGCTGCCACCGGCGCAGCAGCCCCTCGGGCACCTCTTCCACGGTGAGCGCGAACACCAAGTGGTCGCGCCAGGCCCCGTCGATGTGGAGATAGCGGGGCCTGAGCCCCTCCTCGCGGAATCCGAGTTTCTCCACGACCCGACGGCTCGGCGCGTTCTCGGGCCGAATGCAGACCTCGATGCGGTGCAGCCCGACGGTGCGGAAGCAGTGGTCGACGGCGAGCGCCACGGCGGTCGGCATCACGCCGCGCCCCGCGACCGACTCGTCGACCCAGTAGCCCACATGGGCCGAGCACATCGACCCCCAGGTGATCCCGGCGATCGTCAACTGGCCGACGAGGCGGCCCTGGAACTCGATGACGAACGGCAGCATGCGGCCCGCGTTCGCCTCGGCGCGCAGGTGCCGGACCATCTGCCGGTAGGTGGGGCGGTGGGCGACCGGGCCGCTGGGGGTGGGCGGCGGGATCGTGGCCTCCCAGGGGCGCAGCCAGTCGCGGTTGCGCCGGTTGACCTCCCGCCAGGCACGCTGGTCGCGCAGTTTTATCGGCCGCAGGACGACGTCGCCGTCCGTCAGTTCGGCGGGCCAGCTGGGGCTGTTCAGCTCGCACCCCCGTCGGTTCTCGGATGGTCGCCGCCGCGCAGCTGGTCGACGGCGTGGATCAACAGGGGCGTCAGGACGGCGATTCCGTCGCGCACGCCGCCGCTGGAGCCCGGCAGGTTCACGATCAGCGTGCGCCCCGCGACCCCGGCGAGGCCCCGGGAGAGCACGGCGGTGGGCACCTTCTCGCGGCCGTACGCGCGGATCGCCTCGGAGATGCCGGGGACGTCGTGGTCGAGGACGCGGCGGGTCGCCTCGGGGGTGGCGTCGGTGGGCGAGATGCCGGTGCCGCCGGTGGTGAGGATGACGTCGTACCCGGCGGCGACGCCCTCGCGCAGGGCCCGCTCCACGGGGTCGCCGTCCGGCACCACGAGCGGGCCGTCCACGGCGAAGCCGAGAGCGGCGAGGCCCTCGGCGAGGATCGGGCCGCCCTTGTCGGCGTAGACGCCCGCGGCGGCGCGGTTGGAGGCGGTGACGACGAGTGCCCGGTACGCCGTGCCCCCGCTTCCCTCGGCCGTCGCCCCGGCGTCGGCGGGCGCGCGGTCCGTCATGCCCCCGCTCCCTGCCGGTTCCAGTCGCCGGACTTGCCGCCCGTCTTCTCCTCGACCCGCACGTCCGTGATGACGGCGCCCTTGTCGACGGCCTTGACCATGTCGATGACGGTGAGGGCGGCGACGGTGACCGCGGTGAGGGCCTCCATCTCGACGCCGGTGCGGTCGGTCGTCTTCACGGTGGCCAGGATCTCCACGGCGTCGTCGGCGACGCTCAGGTCGACCTTCACTCCGGAGACGGCCAGCGGGTGGCACAGCGGGATCAGGTCGGGGGTGCGCTTGGCGCCCATGATGCCGGCGATGCGGGCGGTCGCCAGGGCGTCGCCCTTGGGTACGCCCTCACCCCGCAGCAGCTCGATCACGCGGGGCGAGACCAGGACGCGGCCGCTGGCGCGCGCGGTGCGGGCGGTCACGTCCTTCTCGGATACGTCGACCATGCGGGCGGCGCCCGCCTCGTCGATGTGCGTCAGTCGCTGCTGCGTGCTCATGTGCTGTGGCGCTCCCGGTCCGGGCGCCGCGCGGTGCGGTGCGCGGGCCTGCTGTGCGCGACACAGTACCGCCCCGGCGGCGACCCGCCCGAGCCGCACGCCCGCCCGGACACGGGGCCCGTCAGCCGAGCAGCACCACGTCGACGTCCGTGCCCGGCTCCACGGACGTGGTGTCCTCGGGGACGACGATCAGCGCGTCCGCGTGGGCGAGGGCGGCGATCAGATGCGACCCGGAGCCGCCGACCGGCGTCACCGTGCCCGCGTCCGCGTCATGGCGTCCGCGCAGGAACTGACGCCTCCCGGCGGGCGAGGTCAGCGCCTTGTCGGCGGTGAGCCGGGCCCGGACGGTGGGCCGGTGCACGTCCGGCAGGCCCATCAGGGCGCGCACGGCGGGCCGTACGAACATTTCGAAGGAGACGTACGAGGACACCGGGTTGCCCGGGAGGGCGAGGAGCGGGGTGTGGTCGGGGCCGATGGTGCCGAATCCCTGCGGCTTGCCCGGCTGCATGGCGAGCTTGCGGAACTCCACACCGCCGCCCGCGCCCAGGCCCTCCTCGTCGTCGGGGTCGCCGATGGAGTCGAGTGCCTCCTTGACGACGTCGTACGCCCCCACGCTGACGCCGCCCGTGGTGACGAGCAGGTCGGCGCGGATCAGCTGGTCCTCGATGGTGGAGCGCAGGATCTCGGCGTCGTCGGTGACCGCCCCGACGCGGTAGGCGATGGCTCCGGCCTCGCGGGCGGCGGCGGTGAGGGCGAAGCTGTTGGAGTCGTAGATCTGGCCTTCGGCCAACTCCTCGCCGGGCTGGACCAGTTCGCTGCCGGTGGACAGGACGACCACGCGCGGGCGCGGACGCACCTTGACCGTGCCCCGGCCGATCGCGGCGAGCAGGGCGATCTGCGGGGCGCCGAGGACCGTGCCCGCGGTGAGGGCGCGGTCCCCGGCGCGGACGTCGCTGCCCCGCGCGCGCACGTGGGCGCGCGCTTCGGCGGGGCGGTGCACCCGGACCTCGCCGGAGGCGCCCTCGGGGGCCGCGCTGTGGGCACGCATGCCGCTGGCAGGGCCCTGGCCGAGCCCGCCGTCGGTCCACTCCACGGGCACGACGGCCTCGGCGCCGGGCGGCAGCGGGGCGCCGGTCATGATGCGGGCGGCCTCGCCGGGGCCGACCGTGGGCTGCTCGCCCTGGCCCGCGGCGACGTCCCCGATGACCGTGAGGACGGCGGGGAACTCCTCGCTGGCGCCCGCGACGTCGGCCACCCGCACCGCGTACCCGTCCATGGAGCTGTTGTCGAACGGCGGCAGCGAGACGGGCACCGTGACGTCCTCGATCAGGACACAGCCCTGGGCGTCGAGGAGCTGGAGCTCGATGGGCTCCAGGGGGCGGACGGTCGCGAGGACGTCGTCCAGGTGCTCGTCCACCGACCAGAGCCGGTCCCGCCCTGTGGTGTGGTGCGTCGTCGTGCCGCTGCTGCTCAAGTGCTACATCTCCTCGGTGACGTAACTGCGAAGCCAGGCCTTGAAGTCAGGGCCCAGGTCTTCACGTTCGCACGCGAGTCTGACAATGGCACGCAGATAGTCGCCGCGGTCGCCGGTGTCATAGCGGCGGCCCTTGAAGACCACGCCGTGCACGGGGCCGCCGATCTTCTCGTCGGCCGCGAGCTGCTGGAGCGCGTCGGTGAGCTGGATCTCGCCACCGCGGCCCGGCTCGGTCTTGCGCAGTATGTCGAAGACGTGGGGGTCCAGGACATAGCGGCCGATGATCGCGTAGTTCGACGGGGCGTCCGCCGCCTCCGGCTTCTCGACCAGGTCGGTGACCTTCACGACGTCGCCGTCGGCGGTGGGCTCGACGGCCGCGCAGCCGTAGAGGTGGATCTGCTCGGGCGCGACCTCCATGAGCGCGATGACGCTGCCCCCGTGCCGCTCCTGGATCTCGACCATGCGCGCGAGCAGCGGGTCGCGCGGGTCGATCAGGTCGTCGCCGAGGAGCACGGCGAACGGTTCCCGGCCGACGTGGGGGGCGGCGCACAGGACGGCGTGACCGAGTCCCCGGGGGTCGCCCTGGCGGACGTAGTGCATGGTCGCCAGGTCGCTGGACTCCTGGACCTTCGCGAGCCGGGACTCGTCGCCCTTCTTCGCGAGGGCCGACTCCAGCTCGTAGTTGCGGTCGAAGTGGTCCTCCAGGGGGCGCTTGTTGCGGCCCGTGATCATGAGGACGTCGTCCAGGCCCGCGGCGACGGCCTCTTCGACCACGTACTGGATCGCCGGCTTGTCGACGACCGGCAGCATCTCCTTGGGCGTCGCCTTCGTGGCGGGCAGGAAGCGAGTGCCAAGTCCCGCTGCTGGGATGACAGCCTTGGTGATCTTGGGGGGAGACTCAGTCATGAGCGTTACCTTAACCGGTGCCTATGTGTGGAATCTGTGGCTCCGGAATATAGGCCCACATGTGCGCACAATAGGAAGGATTTGTGAGTTGACCATGGATCAACCCGGCCCGGGCAAGGGAAACAAGCGCACATTGCGCGCGGAGATCCTCGCGGTAAGACGCGGGTTGACGCCCGGTGACACGCAGAAGGCGACCACCTCCCTCGCCGAGCGCGCCCTGGAGTTGCCCGAACTCTCCGACGCCCGCACGGTCGCGGCGTACGTCTCCGTAGGCACCGAACCCGGCACCCGTGCCCTTCTGGACACCCTCCACGCGCGCGGGACACGTGTCCTGCTGCCCGTCTTGCTCCCGGACAACGACCTGGACTGGGCCGCGTACGACGGACCCGACTCCCTCGCGCCCGTCCAACACGCGGGAAAGATGACGCTGTTGGAGCCCGCAGGCCCGCGCCTCGGCCCTGACGCCGTCCTGGAGGCCGACACCGTGCTGCTCCCGGGGCTCGCGGTGGACGCGCGCGGGATGCGGCTCGGCCGCGGCGGCGGGTCGTACGACCGGGTGCTCGCCCGCCTGGAGCGCGCGGCGGTCTCGCCCGCCCTGGTGGTGCTCCTGTACGACTCCGAAGTGGTCGCGCACGTCCCGGTGGAGGCGCACGACCGGCCGGTGCACGCCGTGGTGACGCCGTCGGCGGTGCGCCGCTTCACGTGACCGGCGGGTGTGCTCCCGGAGCTTCCGCAGGGCGTCCCGTACGGCGAGCAGGGCGTCCCGTACGGCGAAAGGGCCCTCCACGCGCGCGTGGAGGGCCCTTTCCGATGTCACCCGACCCCGAGGGGCCGCCGGTGCGTGCCCGTCAGGGCTTGAGCACCAGGGTGTCGTCCGTGCTGTCCTCGACGGCCTTCTCCGAGTAGGCCCACGGCAGCAGTTCGCCCTTGATCCACTTGCCGGTCTGGTCGGTGTAGTGGTCGCTGTAGGCGTGCCCGGAGGCGCCGGTGAGGTTGATCCAGCGGGACTTGTCGAGGTCCTTCAGGTTGACGACCATCCGCATCGACGGCACCCAGATCACTCCGTAGCCGCCGGCCGCGTTCCAGCCGGTGGCGTTGACCGTGGCCTCGCCGCCGCCGAGCTTCCAGGGGCCGCGGTTGAGCACCCACTGGAGCCAGCCGGGACCCTCGGTGCCGAGCGTCTGGTTCTTCAGCGTGAGGGTGTGCAGACGCCCCCAGCTCCAGGTGTCGATGTCCTTGCCGAGCTTCGCCGTCAGATCCCAGCGGGCGTCCTCCATGGCCCGCGCGAACAGCTGGTCGCGGTTCTTGGTCTCCTTGTCGAGGCGCGTGCCCGGCGTCTTCCACCAGTCGTTCTTCTCGTCGTCGAGGATCTTGCGGATGACCTCGAAGTAGCGGTCGCCGCCGTCGGGCTGGGCGGAGTCCGCGTCACGCTGGCCGCACTCGCGCACCCGGTTCTCCTCGTCGGCCGGGCGGGTGTTGCCCGTCGGCTCGACGGACAGGCACTGGCCCTTGACGCGCAGCTCCTTGGGCAGCTTGTTGCCGATGGCGAGCTGCAGGATGCTGCGCCAGACGGCGTTGAAGTACGCGGCGGCGGCCGAATCGGCGTCCTGGGTGTAGTCCCAGCCCTCGAGGAGCTTCTGGGCCTCACGGACGTGCTTGTCGCTGATGTCGATCTTGAGCAGCTTGGGCACGAGCAGCCGGGCGATCTCGCTGCTGTTGTCCGACTGCATCAGCCGCATGTCCTCCGTGGAGATCTTGCCGCCGTTCTTCGTCTTGGACTTGATGAGGTCCTCGATGCGCTGGCTGCGCGCGCCGTAGCCCCAGTCGGAGGTGAGCTTGTACGGGTACTTCTTGCCCCCGTCGTCGTCGATCACGGCCTGGTTGGCGGTGACGATGTAGCCGCGCTTGGGGTTGTACTCGTACGGCAGCGCGTCCTGCGGGATCGGGTCGCCCCAGCGGTAGTCGGGGTCCCAGCCGGGCGCGGGCAGCGAGCCGTCGCCCTTGCCGCGGGTGGGGATCTTGCCGGGCGCCTGGTAGCCGATGTTGCCCTCGGTGTCGGCGTAGATCAGGTTCTGCGAGGGCACCTCGAAGTCGGCGGCGGCCTTGCGGAAGTCCTTGAAGTCCTTGGCCTTGTTCAGCTCGAAGACGGCGTCCATGGACTTGCCGGGCTCCAGGGCGGTCCAGCGCAGGGCGATGCCGTAGCCGTCGCCGCGGTCCGGCGCGGAGGCGTCGACCTGGGCCTTCTTGCCGACCTTGACCAGTTCGTCGTCGCGGTCGGAGATCAGCGGGCCGTTGTTCGTCTCCCGGACGGTGATCGTCTTGGTCTTGCCGCCCGCGACCTTGATCTTCTCCTCGCGGGCCTTGAACGGCACGATCTTGCCGTCGTACTGGTAGCCGTCGGCGGTGAACTTCTCCAGGTACAGGTCGGTGACGTCGGCGCCGAGGTTCGTCATGCCCCAGGCGATGTCCTTGTTGTGGCCGATGACCACGCCGGGCAGGCCGGAGAAGGTGTAGCCGCTGACGTCGTACTGGCACTTGGCGGACACCGACTTGCAGTGCAGGCCCATCTGGTACCAGACGGACGGCAGCTGCGGCGCGAGGTGCGGGTCGTTGGCGAGGAGCGGCTTGCCGGTGATGGTGTGCGCCCCGGCGACCACCCAGCTGTTGGACCCGATGCCGTTGCCGTTCGAGCCGAGGCCCGCGTCCGGGATCTTGTCGAGGACGTCGGAGAGGCCGGAGAGCTGGGACTGCAGGCCGCTGCCGGTGTTCGGGGAGCCTCCGGTGCCCGCGGTGCCGGTTCCGGTGCCTGTGCCCGTACCGGTGCCTGTGCCCGTTCCTGTGCCGGTCCCGGTGCCAGTGCCCGTACCCGTACCGCTGCCGGTCCCCGTGCCGGTGCCCGTACCCGACTGCCCGCTCGTCGAGTCGTCACCGCTGAACTTCTCGGTGACCCCGTTGTAGCGGCCCTCCTGCACGATGGGCTTGTGCAGGTCGAAGGGGTACTCCGGGTACAGGTCCTTGATCTGCGACGGGCCGAGGCGGCTCGTCATCAGGGAGCGGTCGATCTCGTCCTGCATGTTGCCGCGCAGGTCCCAGGCCATGGCCTTGAGCCAGGCGATCGAGTCGACCGGCGTCCACCGCTGCGGCTTGTAGTCGTTCTCGAAGGAGAGCGCCGCGTACTCCACGGAGATCTCCTTGCCCTCCTTGCCGTCGAGGTAGGCGTTGACCCCCTTGGCGTACGCCTGGAGGTACTTCTTCGTCTTCGGCGAGAGCTTGGAGTCGTACTCCTTCTTGGCAACGCGGTGCCAACCGAGAGTGCGCAGGAACTCATCGGTCTTGACCTGGCTCTTCCCGAACATCTCGGAGAGCTTGCCGGAGGTCATATGGCGGCGTACGTCCATCTCCCAGAAGCGGTCCTGCGCCTGCACGAAGCCCTGTGCCATGAACAGGTCCTCGTCGGACTCGGCGTAGAGCTGCGGAATGCCGTTGCCGTCGCGCTTGACCTCGACCGTGCCCGACAGGCCCTTCAGGTCGATGGAGCCCTTGGTCTGCGGGAAGGAGGCGCGGACGGTGCTGATGCTCCAGTACGCGCCGAAACCGATGCCTCCTACGACGGCCAGGACCAGGACGATCACGATCAGTCGGGCTCGGCGCCCCTTCTTCCTACCGGACTTGCGACCGGAAGAGGCGTTGGTGTTGGAGGGCATCGCTGTCCTTGCTGTCCTTCGCGAGCGGCAGGGCGGGGCTTGTGCGGGTCCTGGAGTGCTGGAGCAACCATAGGCGCAGGGCGATACGGCCCCGGACGCGGAGTCGGAAACCGGCATCGAACGAAGGTTCGGAGATGCTAGGCGGAGTGCAGGGGCGCGCGTCAAGAGCGCGTTAAAGCTTAGGTAACGTAACGAAGCATCACGGCTCGCTCGACGGAAGGATCAGCCCCTGTCTGTCCACGACCTCAACCAGCTTCTGCTCATCAGCTCGCTCGTCCTGCTCGTCGCGGTCGTCGCGGTGCGCCTCTCCTCTCGCAGCGGGCTGCCGAGCCTGCTGCTGTACCTCGGCATCGGCGTCGCCATGGGCCAGGACGGCATAGGCAACGTCACCTTCAACAACGCCCAGCTCACCCAGGTCATCGGTTACGCGGCGCTGGTCGTGATCCTGGCCGAGGGCGGCCTGGGCACCAAGTGGAAAGAGATCAAGCCGGCACTGCCCGCCGCGGCCTGTCTCGCCCTCGTCGGCGTCGCGGTCAGCGTCGGCGTGACGGCCGCCGGAGCGCACTACCTGGTCGGGCTCGACTGGCGGCAGGCGCTCATCATCGGCGCGGTGGTGTCCTCGACGGACGCGGCGGCCGTCTTCTCCGTGCTGCGCAGAGTGCCGCTCCCGTCCCGGATCACGGGAGTCCTGGAGGCGGAGTCGGGGTTCAACGACGCCCCCGTGGTGATCCTCGTCGTGGCCTTCTCCACCGCGGGACCGGTGCACCACTGGTACGTCCTGGTCGGGGAGATAGCCCTGGAGCTGGCCATCGGAGCGGCCATCGGGCTCGCGGTGGGCTGGCTCGGCGCTTACGGGCTGCGGCATGTGGCGCTGCCCGCGTCCGGTCTCTATCCGATCGCGGTGATGGCCATCGCCGTCGCCGCCTACGCCGCCGGGGCCATCGCCCACGGCAGTGGATTCCTCGCCGTGTACCTGGCCTCCATGGTGCTGGGCAACGCCAAGCTGCCGCACTGGGCGGCCACCCGCGGCTTCGCCGAAGGCGTCGGATGGATCGCCCAGATCGGCATGTTCGTCCTGCTCGGCCTGCTCGTCACGCCGCACCGGCTGCTCGACGACATCCTGCCCGCGGTGATCATCGGGCTCATCCTGACCGCGGTCGCCCGGCCGCTGTCCGTCGTGGTGGGCCTGCTGCCGTTCCGGATGCCCTGGCAGGAGAAGGCGCTGATGTCCTGGGCCGGGCTGCGCGGCGCCGTGCCCATCATTCTCGCCACGATCCCGATGGTGAACGGTGTCGACGACAGCGAGAAGATCTTCAACATCGTGTTCGTGCTCGTCGTCGTCTACACCCTGGTGCAGGGACCGACCCTGCCCGGCCTGGCCAGGATCCTCGGCATCGGCAAGGGCACGGAGGCCTCCGACCTGGGCATCGAGTCGGCACCCCTGGAGCGGCTCCGGGGCCATCTGCTCTCGGTGCCCGTACCGGAGGGCTCCCGTCTCCACGGCGTCGAGATCAGCGAGCTGCGGCTGCCCACGGGGTCCGCCGTCACCCTGATCGTGCGCGACGGCAAATCCTTCGTACCGGGCCCGACGACCGTGCTGCGGAACGGCGACGAGCTCCTGGTGGTGGCCACGGACCCGGTGCGCGACGCGGCCGAGCAGCGGCTGCGGGCCGTCGCCCAGGGCGGCAAGCTGGTGGGCTGGCTGGGGCTGCCGGGCGGGCAGCGATGAGGGGGCCGACGGCCTGACGGTCGCGGCGGCGCAAGGCCGGGCGGGGCCCGGAGCAGGAAGACGCAGGAAGACGTGGGGGCGTCTCGGGGGCAGTGCGGGGGCAATCGCAGGTGGCGGGGGTCTCACTTCTCGTAATCCCAGGTGTGTCTTGCGTGGCACCTGTACGATGAAGGCACACTCTGAACGTACCGACTGCATCGAATCTCGATCACTCGGTACCGACACTGATCGAACCAACTCTGTCTGACGCAGAGCTGGCGCGACCGTATGGCGGCCGCGGCGCCCTCGCAGTGGGCGACCGGTATCTACCGCAGTTCTGCGCAAGAGGACAGCTCTCGGCGCCGTCGCCCTGGAAAGCGGCCGCGCTACCAGGCAGCAGAAAGGCAAGGGCCGTGGCGTCCACGGTCACCGAACCCCGCCCGGGCTACGGACAACTTCTGCGCACCCCTCGCGCCTGGACCTTCCTGCTTCCGGGATTCGCCGCGCGGCAGCCGTTCGCGATGCTCACCATCTCCATCGTGCTGCTCGTGCAGCACACCACCGGCTCGTACGGGGCCGCCGGTGCGGTGTCGGCCGTCACCGGCGTCTCCATGGCCCTGTTCGCGCCCTTCACCGGCAAGCTCGCCGACCGCTTCGGACAGCGCGCCGTCCTGCTGCCCGGCGTCCTCGTGCACACCGCGTCCGGCGTCACCCTGACCGTGCTCGCGCTGACCGACGCCCCCCTGTGGGCGCTCTTCGTGGCCGCCGTGCCGACCGGTGCGTCGACCCCGCAGATCGGGCCGATGGTGCGCGCACGCTGGGGCGTCAAGCTCCAGGGCACCCCGCTCGCGCAGACCGCGGCGGCCTTCGAGTCCGTCACCGACGAGCTGACCTTCGTCCTCGGCCCGCTGGTCGCCACCGCGCTGTGCACCGGCGTCGACCCCGCGGCCGGACTGCTCACCGAGGCGGGCCTCACCCTCGTCGGCGGTCTGCTGTTCGCCGCGCAGAAGAGCACCCAGCCGAAGCCCGCCGCCGCGGGCCACGCGCGCGTGGGGCACGATTCGGCGCTGCGGGTGCCCGGCGTACGCGTCCTGATCGTCGCGTTCCTCGGCATCGGCACCGTCTTCGGCGGCATGCAGGTCTCCCTGGCCGCCTTCACCGAGTCCATCGGGCAGCCCGGCCTGAACGGCGTCCTGTACGGCACGTTCGCCGCGGGCAACATGCTCTCCGGGATCGCCTGCGGCGCCATCGCCTGGAAGATCGCCCCGCAGCGGCGGCTCGTCCTCGGGTACGCCGGACTGACGCTGATGGCGTCCGGCCTGTGGGCCGCGCACTCCGTGCTGCTGCTCGCCGGGCTCGGCCTGCTCGTCGGCGTCTGCATCGCGCCCGCCCTGATCACCGGCTACACGCTGGTCGACAGCCTGGTCGCGCCGACCGCCCGCACGGAGGCCTTCACCCTGCTCACCGGCGCGGTCGCGCTCGGGCAGGCGGCGGCCGTCACGGTCGCCGGACAGCTGGAGGACCGCTTCTGGGACGGCGCCGGATTCCTGGTGCCCCTCGGCGGCACGGCGCTCGCGCTGGCCGTGCTCCTGTCGCTGCGCTCCCGGCTCACTCCGAAGAGCCAGGGCCGCACCGTCGCACGTGGCGTCGGTCACCGCGTGCCGGTGACGGTGGACTGATCCCGCGGAATACGTCACTATGGACCGTCGTTAGCACTCATCGAGTGAGAGTGCCAGGAGGAAGCAAGTGCCGACGTACCAGTACCAGTGCACCGAGTGCGGCGAGGGCCTCGAGGCGGTGCAGAAGTTCACCGATGACGCCCTGACCGTGTGCCCGAACTGCGACGGACGCCTCAAGAAGGTGTTCTCGGCCGTCGGCATCGTCTTCAAGGGCTCCGGCTTCTACCGCAACGACAGCCGCGGCTCGTCGTCCAGCAGCTCGCCCGCGTCGACGTCGTCCTCGACCTCCACGTCGAAGTCGTCGGACTCCTCGTCGTCCTCTTCCTCGTCGACGTCGTCCTCGTCTTCCTCCGCGTCCTCGTCGTCGAGCTCCTCCTCGTCGTCGACGAGCTCCTCGGCGGCCTGACCGGGCCCCACAGGGACCCCGGCCTCCCGCCGGACCCCAGCACTTCCCAGGACCCCGCTGTCGTACGACGGCGGGGTCCTCGGCGTATCCGGGCCCGGCTACTGTGCTGGCCATGGTGAATACGGCGAACGCGACTCAGGCCGAGATCGGCGTCATCGGCGGCTCCGGCTTCTACTCCTTCCTCGACGACGTCACCGAAGTGCACGTCGACACCCCCTACGGCTCCCCCAGCGACTCCTTGTTCCTCGGTGAGATCGCCGGGCGTCGGGTCGCCTTCCTGCCGCGCCACGGCCGCGACCACCATCTGCCTCCGCACCGCATCAACTACCGCGCCAACCTGTGGGCGTTGCGCTCCCTGGGCGTGCGCCAGGTGCTCGCCCCGTGCGCCGTCGGCGGGCTGCGGCCCGAGTACGGTCCCGGCACGCTCCTGGTGCCCGACCAGCTCGTGGACCGTACGCAGTCCCGTCCGCAGACCTACTTCGACGGCCTTCCGCTGGCCGATGGCAGCACGCCGAAGGTCGTGCACGTGTCGCTCGCCGACCCCTACTGCCCGACGGGCCGCGCCGCCGCCCTCAAGGCCGCGCGCGGCCGCGACTGGGAGCCGGTGGACGGCGGCACGCTCGTGGTGATCGAGGGGCCCCGGTTCTCGACCCGCGCCGAGTCGCGCTGGTACGCGGCGCAGGGCTGGTCCGTGGTGGGCATGACGGGTCACCCCGAGGCGATCCTCGCCCGTGAACTGGAGCTCTGCTACGCGTCGTTGACCCTCGTCACGGACCTCGACGCGGGCGCCGAGTCCGGCGAGGGCGTCTCGCACGACGAGGTGCTCCAGGTCTTCGCCGCCAATGTGGGCCGGCTGCGGACCGTGCTGTTCGACGCGGTGGCGGGGCTGCCGGCGAACGCGGAGCGGGACTGTCTGTGCGTGGGGGCGCTGGGTGGGCTTGAGACGGGGATTCGGTTGCCGTAGGGGGTTCCGCGCCGGTTTCGGCCCGGGTCGGCGCGGGTCGGCGCGGGTGGAACTTCCCCTTCGGGTGAGGGAGTTGTCCACAACCGGCAAGTAGTGCACGGGGCTCAGCGGGATCTGGCGGGGGCCTGCATCGTGAGAGCGGAATCCGGACCGGGATCAGGGTCCGGGCCTCTCACGGTGGGTGGTGGTCGTCATGCCGCAGGTCCCTTCACGTACACATACGTCTCCGCCCGGCCGGGGCAGCGGTGCGCCGCCGCCCTGCCAGGTGCCGCACTTCTCCCCGCTGCACGTGCGCGGTGGGCGGCAGCGACTGCGGCGCCTGCTGCGGCACCGACGGCGGGCGCTGGCCGTGGGCCTCGCGATGACGGCGGCGGCGCTGGTGACCGCGGGGCCGCGTGAGCCCGAGCGGCCCCAGCCCCAGGGGTCCGCGGCGCCCGTCACCGCCGGGGAGCACGGCGATGACCCGGCGCCGCACCGGACGCGGCGGGCCGCCCGGCTGGTGACGGCGCCGGTGCGCATCGCGGACGCGGCGACGGTGCGGCTCCTGCGGCCGGGCGACCGGGTGGACGTCGTGGCCGCGGGCGGCGCGGAGGTGGACGGCACGGGGGCCGGTGCGGCGAGTGCGCGGCCGGGCGGGGAGGCGCGGGTGGTCGCGGTCGGGGCGCGGGTGTCCGAGGTGCCGGACTCACCCGACGCGGTGGCCGAGGGCGGGGCCCTGGTCGTCCTCGCGGTGCCGCGCGCGACGGCGGCCAGGCTCGCCGGGGCGAGCGCGACGGCCCGGCTCGCGGTGACCCTGCGATGAGCTGGGTACATACCCGCCCGGCGGGCAGAAGTGCGTACGACACGGCTGACCGCCCGTCAAGTCGCTCGTTCGCGTTATGGAATTGGACAGGGCTGCCACGCCCTGCCGTAGGTTGCGAGGCGGTTTGCCGCACAATCCGCACATGCAACGAAAGGCTCAGTGGTGAGCGAGAAGAAGGATCCGGGCATCTGGCAGGGCTTCAAGGCCTTCCTGACGCGCGGCAATGTCGTCGACCTGGCCGTCGCGGTCGTCATCGGCGCCGCGTTCACGAACATCGTGAACTCGGTGGTGAAGGGCGTCATCAACCCGCTGGTCGGCGCCCTGGGCACCAAGGATCTCGACCACTACAGCTCCTGCCTGAAATCACCGTGCGTGGTGAAGAACGGCGAGGCGGTCAGCGGCATCCCGATCCTGTGGGGCTCGGTGCTCAGCGCCACCCTCAGCTTTGTGATCACCGCCGCGGTCGTCTACTTCCTGATGGTCATGCCGATGGCGAAGTACTTGGCCAAGGCGGCCGCGCGGCAGGCGGCGAAGGAGGGCACGCAGGAGGTCATCGAGGTCTCGGAGCTGGAGGTGCTCAAGGAGATCCGCGATGCGCTGGTCGCCCAGCGGAGCGGCGGGGACGACCGGCAGGGCGGCGACCAGACGCCCGGCGGCGAGGGCAGGCCGGGCGGCTCCGGGCTCTGACCCGGGGGCCCTGGTGGGCCCGGGGGCTCGGGCGGGCTCAGATGTGGTGGGGCGGCTTCTCGTCCAGGAAGCGGGCGAGGTCGGCGGCGCTGTCGCCGGACGACGTCGGCCGCTCACCCCACCCGCGGTCCGTGTCGTCCGAGGACTGCTGCGTCAGCGGGTCGTCGAAGACCAGCGCGTTCGCCGGCTTCTTGGCGTCCTGCCGGGGCTTCGCGTCCTTCGGATCGCGCGGTTCGGGGGCGGGGGCGGTGCTCATGACTCCAGCGTACGTCCGCGGGGAGCGGCCGGGGTGGCCGAGGCGACCGGGACGACCGGGGACACCAGGACTACCGGGGGCACCGGGGCTACCAGGGTCATCGGGGCGGCGGGAGGTGTCAGACGGCCCGCAGGCCCCGTGCGGCGAAGATCTCCCTGGCCGCCGCCAGCTGTCGCGGGGTCGGCGTGGGGGTGTCCCGGAGGGTGAAGTCCTTGCCGAGGGCGTCCCACTTCGCCATGCCGAGCTTGTGGAAGGGCAGCACGTCCACGCGGGAGACATTGCCGAGCCCGGCGGCAAAGCGGGCGACGCCGTCGACGTTGGCCGGGTCGTCGGTCAGACCGGGCACGAGGACGAAGCGCACCCAGACGTCCTTGCCGAGGGCGGCGAGGCGGTCGGCGAAGTCGAGGGTCGGCCGCAGGGGGCGCCCGGTGACCCTGCGGTACGTCTCGCGGTCCCAGGACTTGATGTCGAGCAGGACGAGGTCGACGTCGCGCAGCAGGGCGTCAGTGGCCCGGGCGCCGAGGAAGCCGGAGGTGTCGAGGGCGGTGTGCAGGCCGAGCTCGTGCTTGAGCCGGTGCAGGAGTTCGCCGGTGAAGACGGGCTGGAGGAGGGGTTCGCCGCCGCTGACGGTGGCGCCGCCGCCTGCGGCCGCGATGAACGCCGTGTACTTGGCGGCTTCCGTGAGCACGTCGTCGACGGTGCTCCGGCGCCCGGAGCGCATCCGCCAGGTGTCGGGGTTGTGGCAGTACAGGCAGGTGAGCGGGCAGCCCGCGAGGAAGGTGACGAAGCGCGTGCCGGGGCCGTCGACGCCGGTGGACAGGTCCCAGGAGTGGACGGAGCCGGTCACGGGGCGGCGGGTGACGGCGGCCGCAGGGGTTGTCGCGGGGGTTGCCGCGGGGGTCGTGTCGGGTCCGAGCAGGACGGTCATGGCGGGTCTCCCGGACTTCCGTGGACGGGACGTGGTGGCCGCGGCGCCCGGGGCCGGGGTGAGGGCCCGGCCCCGGGGCCGCGAGTCGGCGGGGCGCGGCAGGGACGTGGCCCGGGGCGCGCCCGGGGCTCACAGGGAGCCGTGGAAGGTGCGGTTGATGACGTCGAGCTGCTGTTCGCGGGTGAGGCGGACGAAGTTGACCGCGTAGCCGGAGACGCGGATGGTCAGCTGGGGGTGGTTCTCGGGGTGCTCCATGGCGTCCTGGAGGGTGGCCTTGTCGAGCACGTTGACGTTCATGTGGAAGCCGCCGCTCGCCATGTAGCCGTCGAGGACTCCGGCGAGGTTGACGACCCGCTCGTCGGGGGTGCGGCCGAGGGCGTCCGGGGTGATGGTGTTGGTCAGCGAGATGCCGTCCTCGGCGTCGTCGTAGTCGAGCTTGGCGACGGACAGGGCCGAGGCGATGTAGCCGTGTGCGTCGCGGCCGTTCATGGGGTTGGCGCCGGGGGCGAAGGGCAGGCCCGCGCGGCGGCCGTCGGGGGTGTTGCCGGTCTTCTTGCCGTAGACGACGTTCGAGGTGATCGTCAGGACGGACTGGGTGTGCACGGCGTCGCGGTAGGTCGGGTGCAGGCGGATCTTGCCCATGAAGTCGGAGACGATCCGCCGGGCGAGGGCGTCGGCACGCTCGTCGTTGTTGCCGTAGGCCGGGTAGTCGCCCTCGATCTCGTAGTCGACGGCGAGGCCGGTCTCGTCGCGGACGACCTTGACCCGGGCGTGCTTGATGGCCGAGAGCGAGTCGGCCGCGACGGAGAGCCCGGCGATGCCGCAGGCCATGGTGCGCAGGATGTCCTGGTCGTGCAGGGCCATCTCGAGGCGCTCGTAGGCGTACTTGTCGTGCATGTAGTGGATGACGTTGAGCGCGTGGACGTAGGTCTCGGCGAGCCGGGCGAGCATCGCGTCGTAGCGTTCGGCGACCGTGTCGTAGTCGAGGTGGTCGCCCTCGATCGGCTCGAAGCCGTCGACGACGAGCTTGCCGGTGAGCTCGTCCCGGCCGCCGTTGATGGCGTAGAGCAGGGCCTTGGCGACGTTGACGCGGGCGCCGAAGAACTGCATCTGCTTGCCGACGGCCATCGCGGAGACGCAGCAGGCGATCGCGGTGTCGTCGCCGTACTTGGGGCGCATCAGCTCGTCGGACTCGAACTGGATGGCCGAGGTGTCGATGGCGACGCGGGCGGCGAAGTCCTTGAAGGCGCGGGGCAGTCGGCCGGACCAGAAGACGGTCAGGTTCGGCTCGGGGGCCGGGCCGAGGTTGTAGAGGGTCTGCAGGGCGCGGAAGGTGGTGCGGGAGACCAGCGGGCGGCCGTCCTCGCCGATGCCCGCCATGGACCAGGTGACCCAGGTGGGGTCGCCGGAGAAGCCCTCGTTGTACTCGGGGGTGCGCAGGAAGCGGACGATGCGGAGCTTGATGACGAAGTCGTCGATGAGCTCCTGGGCGTCGGACTCGGTGATGAGGCCGCGGTCGAGGTCGCGCTGGAGGTAGACGTCCAGGAAGCCGTCGATGCGGCCGATCGACATGGCCGCGCCGTTCTGCTCCTTCACGGCGGCGAGGTAGCCGAAGTACAGCCACTGCACGGCTTCGCGGCCGGTGCGGGCGGGGCCGGAGATGTCGTAGCCGTACGACAGGGCCATGGCCTTCAGTTCACCGAGGGCCTTGATCTGCTCGGAGATCTCCTCGCGGTCGCGGATGACGTGCTCGGTCGGCCAGTCGAGGCAGCGGCGGGCCTTGTCGGCCTCCTTGGCGGCGATGAGGCGGTCGACGCCGTAGAGGGCGACGCGGCGGTAGTCGCCGATGATGCGGCCGCGGCCGTAGGCGTCGGGCAGGCCGGTGATGAGGCCGGCGGAGCGGCAGGCGCGGATCTCGGGGGTGTAGGCGTCGAAGACCCCTTCGTTGTGGGTCTTGCGGAGGTGGGTGTAGATGTCCTTGACGGCGGGGTCGGCCGCGTAGCCGTAGGAGTTGAGCGCGCTCTCGACCATCCGCCAGCCGCCGCCTGGCATGATGGCGCGCTTCAGCGGGGCGTCGGTCTGGAGGCCGACGATCAGGTCCTTGTGGTCGGCTGCGGTGCCGTCGACGTAGCCGGGCTTGAAGGCGTCGATGCGGGAGGGCGTCGCGGTGTCGACGTCGTGCACGCCGCGCTCGTTCTCCTCCGGGAACATCGAGAGGAGTCGCTGCCAGACGGCGGTGGTGCGCCGCGTGGGGCCGGTGAGGAAGGCCGCGTCGCCTTCGTACGGGGCGTAGTTGTGCTGCACGAAGTCACGGACGTCGATGGAGTCGCGCCACAGGCCGCCCTTGAAGCCGTCCCAGGCCCTGCCGTGCGGCGTCGGATCCGCGGGAGTCGCATCCGCAGAAGTCGCTTCCACCGGAGTCGCATCCGCAGGAGTCGCAGTCATGGCCCGCACCTTCCGAGTCGCCGTGTCGCTACGGCTCCATTCCACTCCCGCACGGGCGGTCAGGGGCGCCGCGTTGGTCCCGGCTTGAGGGCCACAAGTCCCTTCGGCGGCCCGGGTTTCGCGGGGCGATCCGGGGTGAGCTGGGGGTTCGCGGAGGACTTTGGTCCCGTGTTCGCTTGTGAAGGCATTCACAATATCTTGGCGGCCGACACTGCGGTGAGGGGGCGCCCGCACCACCCACTCGGGTGCTCCGGCCCCGACACGGCTCGCACCGGGACGGCTGGCCACCGGGCTCTGCTGTTGTTGGCCCATGACGTCGACCACTCCCCCGCCGGGTGCCGCGACCGCCCCACCCGCACCGCCTCCCCCACTGCGTCCGATGGTCGCCCGCGGCCGCGAGGAGGAGCACCGCGCCGCGACACCGCTGGAGCTCTTCTTCGACCTGTGCTTCGTGGTGGCGGTCGCCCAGGCCGGCGTGCAGCTGGTGCACGCGGTCGCCGAGGGGCATCCGGGCGAGGGGGTCCTCAACTACGCGATGGTGTTCTTCGCGATGTGGTGGGCCTGGATGAACTTCACCTGGTTCGCGTCGGCGTACGACAACGACGACACGCTGTACCGGGTCGTGACGCTCGTCCAGATCGCCGGTGTCCTGGTGCTCGCGGCCGGGGTCTCGAAGGCCTTCCAGGACCACGAGTTCCTGGTCGTCTGGCTCGGCTACCTGATCATGCGGCTCGCCCTGATCACCCAGTGGCTGCGGGCGGCGGCCTCGACGACGGGGGACGAGCGGCGCACGGCGCTGCGGTACGCGGGCGGGGTCGCGCTGTGCCAGGTCGGCTGGCTGGGGCTGCTGCTCCTGCCGGAGGGGGCGCGGGGGTGGACGTTCCTGGTGATGGCGATCGCCGAGATGGCGGTGCCGACGTGGGCGGAGCGGACCCGGACGACTCCCTGGCATCCGCATCACATCTCCGAGCGGTACGGCCTCTTCACGATCATCGTGCTCGGCGAGACGATCGCCGCGGCGACGGTCGCGGTGAAGTCGGGCATCGACGAGAACGACGCGCTCGGCGAGGTCCTTCCGATCGCCGCGGGCGGGCTCCTCCTCGTCTTCGCCGCCTGGTGGATCTACTTCGTGGTCCCGATCCACGGCCATCTGCGCTCCAACAGCCAGGCCTTCCTGTGGGGTTACGGCCACTTCGTGATCTTCGCGTCGGCGGCGGCGATCGGGGCGGGCATCGAGGTCGCGGTGGAGCAGGCCGTCGGCAAGGCGCACATCTCGGAGACGGCGGCGTCGGCGGCGGTGACGATCCCGGCGGCGGTGTACATGTTCGCGGTGTGGCTGCTGCACTCGCGCTACTTCAAGGTCGGCCTCGCGCAGCAACTGGTGCTTCCGGTGACGGCGTTGGCGGTGCTCGCGTGCACGTTCGCGGGCCGCTGGGCGGTGTTCGCGGCGGGGGTCGTGGCGGCGCTCGCGGTCGTGACCGGGGTGACGCTGACGTCGCGGATGGTGCGGGCCGAGTCGGCGTGACGCCGCCCGCGGGGCGATTCGGCGTGACATCACCCGTGGGCCGAGTCCGACGTGGCGTCGCCTGCGGGCCGAGCGGCCGGATGCCGCCGGGGTGCCGTCAACACCCGTGATACGCATGGCGCATGACGACACGTGACGTACCGAAGGAATCCGGGCGGGCCGGAGGGCTGACCGACGTGGCGGGGCTGCGGGTGGGGCACGCGGGGCGCGCCGGTGACGGCTGGCTCTCCGGCACGACGGTCGTGCTCGCCCCCGAGGGCGGGGCGGTCGCGGCCGTGGACGTACGCGGCGGCGGCCCCGGCACCCGGGAGACCGACGCGCTGGACCCGCGGAACCTGGTGCAGCGGGTGGAGGCGGTGGTCCTCACAGGCGGCAGCGCGTACGGGCTCGACGCGGCGGGCGGGGTGATGGCGTGGCTGGAGGAGCAGGGCCGCGGGGTGCGGGTCGGCCCCGACCCGGCGCACGTGGTGCCGGTGGTGCCGGCGGCGTGTGTGTTCGACCTGGGGCGCGGCGGCGACTTCGGGGCGCGGCCGGACGCGGCGACGGGGCGGGCGGCGGCGGTGGACGCGGCAGGCAGGGAGAGCGGGCACGCGGTGGCCCTGGGCGCGGTGGGCGCGGGAATCGGGGCGGTGGTCGGGCAGGTCAAGGGCGGGATCGGCACGGCGAGCACGGTGCTCGGCTCGGGGGTCACGGTGGCCGCGCTGGTGGTGGCGAACGCGGCGGGGTCGGGGATCGAGCCGCGGACGGGGGTGCTGTACGGGCAGCTCTTCGGGGCGGGAACCGGGGCTGAGGCCGGAGCCGGGGCTGAGGCCGGGAATGGGATCGGCGCGGACGCCACCACCGACACCAATGCCGACACCAGCACGGACACCGGCACCGGCCCGGACGCCGACACCGGCACGGGCACCGACGCCCGCACGGGCGCCGACGCCGACGCCGACGCCGCTGACGGTCCCCCCGGGACCACCAGGGCCGCCGCCCTCGTGACCCCACCTCCGCCCGAGGTGCACGCGGAGGCGCTGCGGCGGCTCGCCGAGGCCGCGGCGCGGAACGTGGCGCCGCCGCTGAACACGACGCTGGCCGTCGTCGCCACCGACGCGGCGCTCACCAAGGCCCAGGCGCAGAAGCTCGCGGGCACGTCGCACGACGGCATGGCGCGGGCCGTGCGCCCTGTGCACCTGCTGAACGACGGCGACACGGTGTTCGCGCTCTCGACCGGCACCCGGTCGCTGGACGAGGCCGATCCGCTGGCGCTGAACGAGATCCTGGCGGCGGGCGCGGACATGGTCACGGAGGCGATCGTCGGGGCGCTGCTCGCGGCGGAGTCGGTGGAGACACCAGCGGGAACATTCCTGGCATACCGGGATCTTTATCAGCAATAGCCCAGGCGTCGGTGAATCATCGGCAAGGGATATTAAGTCCCTTTTAATCTCGTGTTGTTAACGTCGGACGGGGGCGCTCCGGTGTGCCTGCACTCACACCCCCACACCGGAACCATTCCGTCGCCGGGGCGCTCCTTACTCGTACTGGACCAGACGACGTACTTGGAGCAGCTCGTGACAACGCCGGACATAGCAGCGCAGCAGCCTCAGCCCCGCCGCCGTCGGCGGGTACTGCTGGCGACGGCGGCGCTCGCGGCCGTCGGCGCGCTGACCCTCTCGGCCTGCAGCGGCGACGCCGACGCCAAGGATGACAAGAAGGGCGACAGCTCGACGGCCAAGGGCGCCGACATCACCATCTCCTCCAAGGACGGCGCCACCGACGCCTCGATCAACGCCACCGGCGTCAAGGTCAAGGGCGGCAAGCTGACGAGCGTGAAGATGACGTCCGTGACGTCCGGCACCGCGGTCGAGGGGACCATTTCCGGTGACGGCGCCTCCTGGAAGCCCAAGAGCCAGCTGGAGCGCGGCACGAAGTACAAGGTGACGGCCAACGCCAAGGACGCCAAGGGCAACGCGGCGACGGAGAACGCGACGTTCACCACGGTCTCCTCCGCCGACAGCTTCATCGGCACCTACACGCCGGACGACGGCACCAAGGTCGGCGTCGGCATGCCCGTCTCCTTCACCTTCGACAAGGCGATCACGGAGAAGAAGGACGTCCAGTCGGCCATCACGGTCACGTCCGACAGCGGCCAGAAGGTCGTCGGCCACTGGTTCGGCAGCCAGCGCCTGGACTTCCGGCCGCAGGAGTACTGGAAGGCCGGCTCCAAGGTCACGATGAAGATAGCCCTGGACGGCGTGAAGGGCGCGAACGGCGCCACCGGCGTGCAGAACAAGACGGTCACCTTCACCATCGGCCGCGCGCAGGTCTCCACCGTCGACGCCAAGACCCACCAGATGACGGTCGAGCGCGACGGCAAGGTCATCAAGACCATCCCGATCTCGGCGGGCAGCCCGTCGAACCCGACGTACAACGGCAAGATGGTGATCTCCGAGAAGTTCACGCAGACGCGCATGAACGGCTCGACGGTCGGCTTCGGCGGCGAGTACGACATCAAGGACGTCCCGCACGCGATGCGCCTGTCCACCTCCGGCACGTTCATCCACGGCAACTACTGGGGCGCGCCGTTCGGCAGCGGCAACACCAGCCACGGCTGCGTCGGCCTGCAGGACGCGCAGGGCGCCGGTGACCCGAGCACGCCGGGCGCGTGGTTCTTCAGCAACTCCCTGATCGGCGACGTCGTGACGGTCAAGGGCTCGCCGGACAAGACCATCGCCCCGGACAACGGCCTGAACGGCTGGAACATGTCCTGGAGCCAGTGGACGGCGGGCAGCGCCACCTGACGGGAAGGTGCCGGAAGGCACCGAAGGGGCTGAAAGGCCCGCAGCGCGGGGCGCGTTCGATGTCCCGCAAGGGCGCACATGGTGCCTTATGGGCGCCAACGGAACGAGCCGCACGGGAACTTGCCGTGCGGCTCGATCGTTTTCCCGTTCCCGGACATGATGTCGGACCCAGGGGCTACGGTATGCACGCACAAGGTGACATGCAGCAACGCCGGAAGCATCCGGGAGTATCCGTGAGCGTTCCGTACGAGACAGCGTACGAACCACCCGAGTCGCCCGAGCCAGCCTCCCCCGAGGAGCACCTCGAGCGACTGCTCAGCCGCGCCCTGAACTCCTTCGACCTGCCGGACGAGGCCGTCCGGCGCCTCGAGCGGGCGTTGGCGTACGACAGTTCGCTGCACTCCGCGCACCACAGCGCGGGCCTGCACCGCGAGACGTACCGCCACACCTGGCTGCTCGCCGACGGCCAGGCCCTCATCCTCTGGGAGTTGGCACACAACACGGGCCCCGGCAGCCACCCGCAGTACGAGCTGTATCTGGACGAGGAGGAGGCGGGGGTCGCGACCGCCCGGCTGCCGCTGCCGCTGGACGCCCCCGCGTGCGACCTGCCCACCCTGCTCCAGGCGGCCCCGCCGCCCGAGCCCCGGCACACCTACGTCCCGGACGACTCCGCCGACCACGCCCGCAGACTGCTGCGCCGCGCGGAGAACCCGGCGGGCGCGGACCGCCCCGGCGACGAGATGGCCCGCCTGCTGCGCTCGGCGTTCGCCCACCAGATCACCCAGGCGTTCGGCCGCACCGGCGAACCCCGGCTCGGCTTCTCGCTGTACGAGCACGCGTTCCTGCTGTTCGACGGCTCCGAGATCAGCCTCTGGGAGGTCGAGCACACGGCGACGACCGACGGCCGGCACATGTGCGAGGTGTACACCAGCGAGCGCGCGGCGCGGTCGGCGATGGCGCGCCGGGCCCGGGCGTATCCGGCGACCAGGTCCCGCTAGTCAGTCCCGCCAGTCACGGTCGGCCCCGGCCGAATTGACGTATCAGACCGGCGAACGCGGCGCGCTCGTCCGGGGTCAGCTCGACGGACTCCGCGCGTGGTGGCCCCGACTGGACCGGGAGCGAGCCCAGCGAGGGGCTGCTGCCGCTGGCGGGTTCCGCCGCGCGGCGTCGCTGCACATGCAGGAACGTGACGGCCCAGATGGCGGTCAGCGCGGCGAGCAGGACCATGCCTGTCTGCTGAACGATCGATGCACCCTGGAACATGCCGCTCAGTAGACAACAGCGGCCGGATCTACAACAGAGGCATTAATGGGCCTTTGGTCCTGAAGTGACGCATCTCGCACATCATGACTCACTCGTCGCGCGCGCCTTTTGTCCGTTTCTCCGGGGTCGCTTCGCGCTCTCCGCTGAGGAAACCAGCCATCCGCACGCAGATCGCGGGCAGTTCGGGCGCCTCGCGGGCCCAGTCCTCGGTGTCGACGCCCGCGAGGACGCAACTGGCCCACAGGGTGGCGAGCAGCCGGGCGGCGAGGTCCGCGTCGGCGGGACCGGCGTCGGGGGCGCGATGGCTGATGACCTCGGTGGCGTGCTCGATCAGGTCCGGTTCGAGGATCCAGCGGATGCCCGTGCCGGTCTCGATGAGGAAGCCGGAGTAGACCGCGAGGAAGACGCGTGCCGCCTCGGTGTCGTTCTCCAGGCCGGCCTGTGCCTGCTCGGTGAGCCGGCCCACCATGTCGAGCAGGCTTGTGAGGTGACTCTGCTGAAGGTGGCTCACGTTGGCCCCCGCCAGGCGCTCGTACCCGGGTTCGAACCGCAGTACCAGCAGTATGCCCACGCGTGGGGCGTCCGGGAACGTGTGAAGGGCGCGCCGGTGCCGACGCGCCCTTCACACCCCGCCCGTGCCCCGCGCCCTCAGGCGGCCACCGGCACCCGGGACTCGTCCGCCGCCGCGGCGGCCGCGCCGCCGTCACCGGTCGGGTCCGCCGTCCGGCGCGCCCCCTTCAGGAGGACGACCGCGACGGTCGACACACAGACACCCGCCGCGATGGCGACCAGGTACAGCAGCGGTTGCCCGATCAGCGGGACCACGAAGACACCGCCGTGCGGGGCGCGCAGGGTGCAGTCGAAGGCCATCGAAAGGGCGCCGGTGACCGCGCCGCCCGCCATCGACGCGGGGATGACCCGCAGCGGGTCGGCGGCGGCGAACGGAATCGCGCCCTCCGTGATGAAGGAGGCGCCGAGGAACCAGGCCGCCTTGCCGTTCTCGCGCTCGGCCTTGGTGAAGAGCCGTCCCCGTACGGTGGTCGCGAGGGCCATCGCGAGGGGCGGGACCATGCCCGCCGCCATCACCGCGGCCATGACCTTCAGCGAGCCGTCCGTCGGGTGGGCGAGACCGCCGACCGCGAAGGCGTACGCGACCTTGTTGAGCGGGCCGCCGAGGTCGAAGCACATCATCAGGCCGAGGACGACGCCGAGAATGATCGCGTTGGCGCCGCTCAGGCCCTCCAGCCAGTCCGTCAACGCGCTCTGCAGCGAGGCGATGGGCTTGCCGACGACGAGGAACATCAGGAAGCCGACGACCGCCGTGGAGATCAGCGGGATCACCACCACCGGCATGATGCCGCGCAGTACGGGCGGGATGCGGACCCGTTGGATGCCGAGGACCACCGCGCCCGCGATCAGGCCTGCGGCCAGGCCGCCGAGGAAGCCCGCCTCGATGGTGACGGCGACCGAGCCGCCGACGAATCCCGGGACCAGGCCGGGGCGGTCGGCCATGCCGTACGCGATGTAGCCCGCGAGGACCGGGACCAGGAAGGCGAAGGCGAGGCCGCCGATCTGGAAGAGGAGGGCCGCCCAGCTGGTGTGGTCGGTCCAGACGAAGTGGTCCGCCACGGACGGGGCCTTGTCGATCTTCCAGCCGCCGATGGCGAAGCCCAGGGCGATGAGGAGGCCTCCGGCCGCCACGAAGGGGACCATGTAGCTGACGCCCGACATCAGCCACTTGCGCAGCTTGGTGCCGTAGCTGTCGCCCGCGTCCCCCGCGTTGTCGACGGGGGTCGGCCCCGTGGGGGTGGTGACCTCGCCCCGGGCCGCCTTCTCCCTTGCCTCCGCGATGAGTTCCGCCGGGCGGTTGATGGCTGCCTTTACGCCTACGTCGACTGTGGGCTTGCCCGCGAAGCGGGGCTTGTCCCTCACGGGGACGTCGTGGGCGAACACGACTGCGTCGGCGGCTTCGATGGTCTCTGCGGTGAGGCGGGTGAAGCCTGCGGAGCCCTGGGTTTCCACCGTGAGGTCCACGCCTGCCTCGCGGGCCGCGTTTTCCAGGGACTCGGCTGCCATGTAGGTGTGGGCGATGCCTGTGGGGCAGGAGGTGACCGCCACCACCCGGAACGGCCTTCCTGGGCCGGGGGCTGTCTTGTCTGCGTCGGACTCACGGTCACCGGAACCGGGGGCTGTGCCCACCCTTCCCCAAGCTCTCGGCTTCGCTCGAGCAGGGGATGCCCCTATCGCCCCAGCGGAACTGCTGCCCACAGCGGTGGAGGTTGGAGTCGTGGTGCCGTCGGCGTCGCTGGGCGCAGCGGTCGGTGAGGTGGGAGCCGACGCTGGAGTGTCCCCTCGGATCAGGGTCGCTGCCGACTCCGCGTCGGGGGCCGCGCGCAAGGCGTCCGTGAACTCCGCGTTCATCAACTGGCGGGCCAGCGACGACAAGATCGTCAGGTGGGCGTCGTCCGCGCCTGTGGGGGCCGCTATGAGGAAGATGAGGTCGGCGGGGCCGTCGGGGGCGCCGAAGTCGATGCCGGTGGTGGAGCGGCCGAACGCCAGGGTGGGTTCCGTGACGTGGGCGCTGCGGCAGTGCGGGATGCCGATGCCGCCGTCGAGGCCCGTCGGCATCTGGGCCTCGCGGGCGGCCACATCGGCGAGGAAGCCGTCGAGGTCGGTCACGCGGCCGAGGGCCACCATGCGGGTGGCGAGGGCGCGGGCCGCCGCCTCCTTGGTGTCGGCGGACCGGTCGAGTTCGAGGTCGACCAGTTCGGCGGTGATCATTTCTCTGCTCATCGCGGGCTCCTTCGCACGCGTATCCCTCGGGGGGCGGGGGTCATCGGGCGGGTTCCGTCAGGGCGCGGTCCAGGGGGACTTCGGATGTGACCGTGACGGTGTCCGGGGACAGGTCGGACGGGGTGGGCATGGCGCTGCCGGGGAGTTGGACGGCGGCGGCGCCGTGGGCCACGGCCGAGGCGAGGGCGCGGGGGCCGGTGCCGCCCGCGATCAGGAATCCGGCCAGGGAGCTGTCGCCCGCGCCGACGTTGCTGCGTACGACGTCGACGTGGGCGGATCCGAAGTGCGCGCCGGAGTCGTCGACGAGGAGTTGGCCGTCCGCGCCGAGGCTGGCGAGGACGGCGCGGGCGCCGAGGTCGCGCAGTTCCTCGGCGGCCTTGACGGCGTCGCCGACGGTGGTGAGGGGACGGCCGACGGCCCCGGCGAGCTCCTCGGCGTTGGGCTTGACGACGTCGGGGCGTGCGGTGAGGGCGGCGAGGAGGGCCGGGCCCGAGGTGTCGAGGGCGATGCGGGCCCCGGCGGCGTGGCAGCGGGCGACCAGATCGGCGTACCAGGAGGGGGCGAGGCCGCGCGGAAGGCTGCCGCAGCAGGCGATCCAGTCGGCGCCCGGTGACTTCTCCCCGACGGTGGCGAGCAGCGATTCCCGCTCCTCGGGGGTCAGTTCGGGGCCCGGGGCGTTGATCTTCGTGAGGGTGCCGTCCGGTTCGGCGACGGAGATGTTGGAGCGGGTCTGGCCCGATACGCGGACGGGAGCGACCTCGATGCCCTGCTCGTCGAGGAGGCTCGCGACGAGGGCTCCGGGGGCGCCGCCGAGCGGGAGGACGGCGAGGGTGCGGACGCCCGCGGCGGCGACGGCACGGGAGACGTTCACGCCCTTGCCGCCGGGGTCCATGCGCTCGCCGGTGGCACGGATGACCTCGCCCCGGTCGAGGGCGGGGACCTCGTAGGTGCGGTCGAGGGAGGGGTTGGGGGTGACCGTGAGGATCATGCGGGTGGTGCCTTCTGCTGCTTCGGGGGTGGCGGCTGCGGCTGCGGCCTCGCGGGCGGCTGCGGCTGCGGCTTTGTGGACTGCGGCCTCGCGGGCTGCTGCCTCGCGGGGCGTCATGCGCGTACGACCTCCGTGCCCGCCTTCTCGATGGCGGCGGCCTCGGCCGCGGGCAGGCCCGTGTCCGTGATCAGCAGGTCCACGTCGGCGAGGTCGCCGAAGCGGGCGAAGTGCTCCTGGCCGTGCTTGCCGGAGTCGGCGAGCAGGACCACGCGGCGGGCCGCGGCGACGGCGGCGCGCTTCACCGCGGCCTCGGCCAGGTCGGGGGTGGTCAGGCCGTGGGCGGTGGAGAAGCCGTTGGCGGCGAGGAAGAGGACGTCGGCGCGGATCTCGCCGTAGGCGCGCAGGGACCAGGCGTCCACGGCCGCGCGCGTGCGGTGCCTGACGCGGCCGCCGACCAAGTGGAGCTGGATGCCCGGGTGGTCGGCCAGGCGGGCCGCCGTGGGCAGGCTGTGCGTGACGGCCGTCAGCTCCGCCTCCAGCGGGAGGGCGGCGGCCAGGCGGGCCACCGTGGAGCCCGCGTCGAGGATGACGCTGCCCTCGGCGGGGAGTTCGGCGAGGGCCGCGCGGGCGATGCGGTCCTTCTCGTCGGCGGCCGTGCCCTCGCGTTCCGCGAGGTCGGGTTCGAAGTCCAGGCGGCCGGCCGGGATGGCGCCGCCGTGCACCCGGCGCAGGAGGCCCGCGCGGTCCAGGGCCTTCAGGTCGCGGCGGATGGTCTCCGCGGTGACCTGGAATTCGGTGGCGAGGGAGAGGACGTCCACGCGGCCTCCCTCGCGGGCGAGGCGCAGGATCTCCTGTTGGCGTTCTGGGCCGTACATGGCTGGGGGCCTCCTGCTTCTGCCCGGTTGTGTGGGTTCACCTGGAGCGTACGACTCCATCTCCCCAAAGTAAACATGAACGGGCATGCAGCAGACATGTTCGGGCTTCGGTCCGAGGCGGCAAACGACTCCGAGGCGGCAAACGACGCAGCCCCACCCCGTGACGGGGTGGGGCTGCGTTGCCGCGAAGCGGCCGGGCCCAGAGGGTCAGCAGGTCAGGGGGTCAGTGCCGGCTCGCGGGTCTTCGCCACGTCCTCGGTCGCGGTGCCCGTCTCCTCGTCGGAGTCCTCCGCGCCCTCGATGTGCTGCTTGGGCCGCTTCGGCAGCGTGAGCATCAGGAGGAAGATGGCGACGAGGACCGCCACGACCCACCACAGGGCGTGCTCGAAGCCGTTGATGAACTCGGCCGGGATGCGGTCCGGGGTCACCTTCTCGTCGATGACGCCGTAGAAGACGACGGAGACCAGGCCGAGGCCGAACGCGTTGCCCATCTGCTGGACGGTGTTGAGGAGGCCGGACGCCGAACCGGCGTGCTCACGCGGCACCTCGGAGAGGATCGCGTCCGTCAGGGGCGCCACGATCAGGCCCATGCCGAGGCCCATGACGACCAGCGGAAGCGCCATCTGCCAGGACGCGATCCCGGCGCCGTACCGGTCGGCCTCCCAGATGTAGATGAGGACACCCGCGGCCATGGTCAGCGCGCCGGCCTGCAGGACCTTGCGGCCGAAGCGGGGCACGAGCACCTGCACGGAGAGCCCGGCCGCGGCGGACACCGCGATGGAGAAGGGCACACCCGTGACACCGGCCCGCAGCGCGCTCCAGCCGAGGCCGACCTGCATGTACATCGTCCAGACCAGGAAGAAGATGCCGAGCGAGACACCGAACACGGTCTGCACGGCGATGCCCCCGGCGAAGCTCTTCACCTTGAACAGCGACAGCTCGATGAGCGGCGAACCGTCCTTCTTGGACTTGTGCTTCTCGTACGCCACGAGGGCGCCGAAGACGACGAGCGCGCCCGCCATCATCACGTACCCCCACACCGGCCAGTCCAGCTCACGCCCGCGCGTCAGCGGGTAGAGCAGCATCAGCGCGCCCGCCGTGACCAGGACGACGCCGACCAGGTCCAGCTTGAGCGCCTTGGGGGCCTTGGACTCCTCGATGAACTTGCGGCCGAGGATCAGGCCCGCGATGCCGACGGGGAGGTTGATGAGGAAGATCGGGCGCCATTCGAGGCCGAAGAGGTTCCACTCCGTCAGGAGCGCGCCGAGCAGCGGCCCGGAGACCGCGCCGAGGCCGACGACCATGCCGAACAGGCCGAAGACCTTGCCGCGCTCGTGCGCCGGGAAGGTGGCGTGCACGATCGAGAGGACCTGCGGCACCATCAGCGCGGCCATCGCGCCCTGCAGGATCCGGGACGCCACCAGCATGTCCGGGTTGGCGGCGAAGCCGCAGAGCGCGGAGGCGATGGTGAAGCCGGTGATGCCGACGAGGAATATCTTCTTGCGGCCGTAGATGTCGCCGAGCCGCCCGCCGGTGATCAGGCCCGCGCCGAGCGCGAGCGCGTACCCCGCGGTGATCCACTGGATGTGGCTGAACGAAGCCCCCTCATCCCGCTGGATGGACGGGATCGCGATGTTCACGATCGTCACGTCGACCAGGTCCATGAAGGCGGCTGTCATGACGATGGCGAGGGCGAACCAGCGGCGCCGGTCCGTCGGGGACCCCGCTGTCGTGGGCTGGAGCCCCGGTGACGTGGAGGTGCTGCTGGGAGAAGTCATGCCGTAAGGCTAGGGGTCATATAGGTCAGGTCACGTCCTAGATGTACGGGATCCTGGGATCAGGTTCGGGATGGATCCGGGACGGGCTCGGGACCTGGTCGGGACCACGGCGTACGGGAGGCCCCTCATGAGTACGGACACACCGGCACGGCTGCTCCAGCTCCTCTCCTTGTTGCAGACCCCGCGCGAGTGGCCGGGCGGTGAGCTGGCCGACCGGCTGAGCGTCAGCCGCCGCACCGTGCGGCGGGACGTCGACCGGCTGCGGGAGCTGGGGTATCCGGTGCAGGCCACGCACGGCGCGAGCGGGGGCTACCGCCTCGTCGCGGGGAAGGCGATGCCGCCGCTCGTCCTCGACGACGAGGAGGCGGTGGCCATCGCGGTGGGGCTGCGGGCCGGGGCCGGGCATGCCGTCGACGGCGTCGAGGAGGCGTCGGTGCGGGCGCTCGCCAAGCTGGAACAGGTGCTGCCGTCGCGGCTTCGGCACCGGGTGTCCGCGCTCGGCGCCGCGACGATGTCGCTCGCCACCGGGGACGGTGTGCGGATCGCTCCGGAGACGCTGACGGTGATGGCGTCGGCGACGGCCGCGCACGAGCAGTTGCGGTTCGCGTACGAGGCGAAGGACGGGACCCCGTCGCGGCGCCTGACGGAGCCGCACCGGCTCGTGTCGACGGGGCGGCGCTGGTACCTGGTCGCGTACGACCTGGAGCGGCAGGACTGGCGGACGTTCCGGGTGGACCGGGTGTCGGAGCCGTTCGCCACGGGGGTGCGGTTCGCCGAGCGGATGTTGCCGGGTGGGAGTGCGGACGCCTATGTGCGGCGGAGCGTGCTCGCGCGGCGGCAGGAGTCCTCCGCGTACGAGGTCGACGTGGAGTTCCACGCCCCCCTCGACCGGGTGGGCGGTCGTCTCCCTTCTTCGCTGGGCGAGTTGGTCGCGACCGGTGCCGAACGCTGCCGCTTGCGTGGAACGGTGACCGAGCCCGTGGAGTGGGTGGCGGCGCGTCTCCTCTGGGTCGAGTGCGATTTCGTTGTGCACGGGCCCGGGGAACTGGTCTCGCGTGTGCGCGAGTTGGGCGAGCGTCTGCGGCGCGCCTCCGGCGTGGGGTAGGCAGGTCGTTGTCCGGCTGCCCGCCGGTGGGGGGTGCCCCGCGCTCCGCGCGGGGTTTCCTCCCACCCGCCCACCCGTTCACCGTCGAACGAAAAGCCCACCGCCGCGGCCAACCGCCGCCCCGGCCAAAGGACTCATGGCGGCTCTCCGCCACTGGGGAGAACCTCCCCAGCCGCCCCCTCTCCCTCTGTGGAGGCGGAACTCTCCCTCGGTGGAGGCGGAACCAACCCAGCCGCCGGGCGGCCATTCCAGCCCGTCCGGCGCTTGAGGACAAGGCGCGAAGCGCCGGGATCGGTGACCGGCACTACGGAAGCCGGACACCCGGCAACCATCCCAGCCCGTCCGGCGCTTGAGGACGAGGCGCGGAGCGCCGATAGGGGTGACCGGCACCACGGAAGACGGACCGCCGGGAACCGGGGCCAAGGGGGAACGAACCCCCCTGCCCGCCCGGCCGGCCTCAGGCCGCCGCGTCGAAGCCGGTGTCCCGAGCCAACTTCTTCAGCTCAAGAAGCGCGTGCTTCTCGATCTGCCGAATCCGCTCACGAGTGAGCCCGTGCTCCTTGCCGACCTCCGTCAGGGTCCGCTCGCGGCCGTCCACGATGCCGTACCGCATCTTGATGATGGAGGCGGTGCGCTGGTCGAGGCGGCCGATGAGGTCGTCCAGCTCCTCGCTGCGAAGGAGCGTGAGGACGGACTGCTCGGGGGAGACGGCGGAGGTGTCCTCGAGGAGGTCGCCGAACTGGGTGTCGCCCTCGTCGTCCACCGACATGTTCAGCGAGACGGGGTCGCGGGCCCAGTCGAGGACGTCGACCACGCGCTCGGGCGTGGACGCCAGCTCGGCGGCGATCTCCGCGGGCTCCGGCTCCCGGCCGTGCTCGCGGTTGAACTCACGCTGCACACGGCGGATCCGGCCCAGCTCCTCCACCAGGTGCACGGGCAGCCGGATGGTGCGCGACTGGTCTGCTATGGAGCGCGTGATGGCCTGGCGGATCCACCAGGTCGCGTACGTGGAGAACTTGAAGCCCTTGGCGTAGTCGAACTTCTCGACGGCTCGGACCAGGCCCGCGTTGCCCTCCTGGATCAGGTCGAGCAGGGGCAGGCCGCTGCGCGGATAGCGCCGGGCGACGGCCACAACCAGGCGGAGGTTCGAGCGGATGAAGACGTCCTTGGCGCGCTCGCCGTCGGCGACGAGGGCTTCGAGCTCCTCGCGCGAGGCGGACACCGCGGAGGCCTCGATCCCGTCGGCGTCGCGGCCCAGCACACCGTCCAGTATCTGCCGGGCATAGACGCCCGCCTCGATGATCTGGGAGAGCTCGACCTCCTTGGCGGCGTCGAGCAGGGGGGTGCGTGCGATCTCGTCGAGGTACATGCCGACCAGGTCGCGGTCGGCGATCTCGCCGCCTACGGCGCGAACACTGCGTGCCGCGTCGGTCCCGCCGGTGGCGGCGGACTTACGACGGGCGACGGCACGGGTTGCCATGCGTGCTCCCTTGCGTGGTTGTCACTGGTCGGTCCGTCATGGACCGGTGGCCCTGATGGTCCGGGCCCGGGGGCCGGGCCTGTGGTGGACGGCACACCTTCCCAGGTGCTCTGCATCCGATGGAAACAACGACTGGAATCCGGACAGAATTCCCAAGCCGCGCACCCGTTTTTGTGATCATGCAGTACCCTGTGCCGCCACAGCGGGCGGGCCGTTACCGTCGGAACGTACAGAAGTGCAGGTCAGACCGGGATCCAGGACCGGCCCCAGAGCCCTCGCCGACGGCTGCAACCACCATGCACGTGAGACCGCCGTCACATCGGCACAGGCTCTTTCCTGCCGGGGTCCCGCCGGGAGAGGGCCGCCTTTGGCCGTTCTCCCACCCAGAAGACGGCCCGCGCCGCCTGATGGTTGCCCAGCGGGACAAATCCGGCATTCCTGTATCAGGCGCCCGGCTGCCCGTACGAGGCGCCCGGCTGCCCACGATCAGGCGCTCGGCCCGGGGGACTAGGTCCGCGGACCGGGGCCAGGAGCCTAGGGCCGCAGACCGTTACGGACGCCCCGAGCCCCTGCCTAGCGTGCCGCCATGGACGACACCAGCGGAATCCTCGACGAAGCCCTGCAACGCCTGCACGCCTCCGGGCCCGAGCGGCTCGGGCGCCTCACCAACCACGGACCGATGGCCGTCGAGGCCCTGGTGCACGGCGGCCAGGCCCGCACCGTGCACCGCTGGCTCGACTACTACCGCGCCAAGCTGGAGGACATGCCCGCCCTCGACACCCGGGTCACCGACGCCAACTGGCGCACGGCCCTGGGCGACCCGCGCCGCGCCGCCGACTGGATCGGCCACTTCGAGCGCGCCCTCGCCGAACGGCCCTGGCGCGAAGTGCTCGCCGCCTGGTGGCCGGTGCTCCTGCCGGGCATCTCGGGCGGCTCCACGCACCCGGTGATCCGCGTCGGCCACGCCGTCCGCACCCTCCTCGGCCCCGGCGGCGAGACCGCGCCCCGCGTCGCCGAGCTGGCCCACGGCCTCGGCTACTGGGCGGCCCGGCACACCCCGCTGCCCGCGCGCACCCCCGTCGCCCTGCCGCCGTCGACCGGGAAACCCGGTGAGCCCGGGAAGCCCGGTGAACCCAGGAAGCCCGGTGAACCCGGGGAGCCCGGGGCGGCCGTCGCGCTCGCCGCGGTGGAGCGCGTCCCGGTGCAGGACGGCAGCCTCCCGGACCGCTTCGCCCAGCTCACCACGGTCCCGGTGTGGCCCGCGAGCACGAGCCCCGCCCCGAGCGCTAGCCCCGCCCCACACCCGACCGCCCGGCGCACCCCCACCCCGGCCCCGACCCCGAAGCCGCCCGCGCCCGCCTCGCCGACCTCGTCACCGCCGCCGTCCACCGCTTCGCCTCCCACGGCCACGGCGAGCCGATCATGCTGGTGCACGCCGCGACCGCGCCCAACGCCGTCCTGCGCACCCTGCCCGCGCTCCCCCGCGAGCTGTGGCCCGCCTCCCTGGACGCGGCCTGGGCGGCGAGCGCGGCGGTGACCGCGGCCTACTCGCCGGCCACCCCGCAGGCGTACCGCGAAGCCGACGCGGAAGCGGGCCGCAGCACCTTCGACGAGGTCTTCGCGCGCGCCGCCGCGCACGGCGACGACCACACGATCAAGTTCGCGGACACCGCCCTGGACGTGGGCGACCGCACGGCGCGGGCCGCCGCGCTGCGGGGTGTGGAGCTCAATCCGCCCGCGCTCTGAAGCAGTTGGGGTGCCCTGGCCCGGGGACACGGGCGAGCGCCGCTCCGAGGCACACAGAAAGGCCTCGTACAGTGGGATACATGGACACGCCATCCACCGCGACCGCGGATGCCGTCGACGCCTCCGGGCCGCGCTGGCTCGACGACGAGGAACAGCGCACCTGGTTGGCGTACATACACGCCTCCACGCTCCTGGAGGACTTCCTCGACCGGCAGCTCCAGCGCGACGCGGGCATGCCGCACGTCTACTACGGCCTGCTCGTGCAGCTGTCCGCCGCGCCCCGGCGGCGGCTGCGCATGACCGAGCTGGCGAAGAGCTCGAAGATCACCCGGTCCCGGCTCTCGCACGCGGTCGCGCGTCTGGAGAAGAGCGGCTGGGTGCGGCGCGAGGACTGCGCCACGGACAAGCGCGGGCAGTTCGCGATCCTCACGGACGAGGGGTTCGAGGTGCTGCGCGAGACCGCGCCGGGGCATGTGCACGCGGTGCGCCAGGCCCTCTTCGACCGGCTCAGCCCGCAACAGCAGAAGTCCCTCGGCGAGATCATGAGGATCGTCGCCGAGGGACTTCAGCCCAAGGACGTGGGGGCGGACCTGCCCTGGCTCCGTTAGGAGCGCCGGGCAGGTCCGGCCCACGGGATCTCGCGGGTCGTACGTGGCGTCAGTGCGCCACGACCGGGATCTTCACCGCGTCCTCGACGCCCTCACCATCGCTGGAGGCCGCCGCGGAGCCGTCGTCGGCATCGGTGTTGACCAGGACGAAGGCGATCGCCGACGCCGCCACGAGGATGCCGACCGCCCACCAGATGGCGGCCGTGTAGCCCTCCACCATCGACTGGGCCGCGAGCAGCTTCTGCGCCGCCGGGGTGGTGGCGGAGGCCGCGTGGTCGGTGAGGTACGCGGTGGTCGCGGAGGCCGCGATGGTGTTCAACAGGGCCGTGCCGATGGCGCCGCCGACCTGCTGCGAGGTGTTGACCATCGCGGAGGCGACACCGGCGTCACGCGGCTCGACACCGTGCGTGGCCAGGGACATGGCGGGCATGAACGCCGTACCCATGCCGAGACCCAGCATCAGCTGCGCGGGCAGGATCAGACCGGCGTACGAGGTGTCGACCTCCAGCTGCGTCAGGAGCAGCATGCCGACGGCGGCGAGCAGGAAGCCCGGAGCCATCAGGTAGCGCGGCGCGACGCGGGTCATCAGGCGGGTGCCGATCTGCGTCGAACCCACGATCATGCCGAAGATCATCGGCAGGAACGCGAAGCCGGTCTTGACCGGCGAGTAGCCCTGGACGATCTGCAGGTAGTACGTGAGGAACAGGAACAGGCCGAACATCGCGATGATCGCGAGGCCGAGCGAGAGGTAGACGCCACCGCGGTTGCGCTCGGTCAGGACGCGCAGCGGGAGCAGCGGCGACTTGACCTTGGCCTCGGTGACGACGAACGCGGCGAGCAGCACGACGGAGGCGACGAACATCGTCACGGTCACGGCGTCGGACCAGCCGTCGGACTCGGCGCGGGTGAAGCCGTAGACCAGCGCGACCAGACCGAGGGTGGACAGGACCACGCCGGGGATGTCGAGCGGCGAGCGGTTGCGGCCCTCGGAGGGCTCACGGATCACGAAGTACGCACCGGCGGCGGCGATGATCGCGAACGGGATGTTCACGAAGAACGTCCAGCGCCAGTTCAGGTACTCGGTGAGGAAGCCGCCGAGGATCAGGCCGACGGCGCCACCGCCACCGGCGATCGCACCGTAGATGCCGAACGCCTTGGCGCGCTCCTTGGCCTCGGTGAACATCACCGCGAGCAGCGAGAGGGCGGCGGGCGCGAGCAGCGCGCCGAACACACCCTGGAGCGCGCGGGCGCCGAGCATCATGGCCTCGCCGGTCGCGGCGCCGCCGAGGGCGGAGGCCGCGGCGAAGCCGATGAGGCCGGTCACGAAGGTGCGCTTACGGCCCCACAGGTCGGCGATGCGGCCACCGAACAGGAGCAGACCGCCGAAGGCGAGGGCGTAGGCCGTGATGACCCACTGCTTGTTGCCCTCGGATATGCCGAGGTCCTCCTGGGCGGACGGCAGCGCGATGTTCACGATGGTCGCGTCGAGCACCACCATGAGCTGCGCGATCGCGATGAAGGCCAGGGCCTTCCAGCGGTTTGGGTCCTTTGTGTCTGGCGCGAGTGAAGTGACGGGTGATTGAGACATGGGTGGGTCCACCTAGGAAGACAAAGAGGTGAGTACGGGGTAAACGAGACACCTGATGGGCGTGCGAGCGCATGGGCCCCTGGTCGTGAGGTCGGGTCCTACTTTTGACCCAGGCCCTCCTCGCTGTTTCGCGGTTGCCGCGGCCGCCGCTCGTCGATGTCGCGACGCAGCTCCTCCAACGTCGCGGCGTGCCCCGGGAGTTCGGAGCGCGCCGGTGCCATCAGGCCGTCCAGGAACAGCTGCAGATGGCGGTGGACGAACTGGTCGAAGTCCACCAGGCAGCCGGCGCCGGGCAGCGGCCTGGTCAGTTGGGAGAGGGCGACCATCAGATCTCCGACAGCGATGTCGGTACGCAGCTGCCCGGCGGCGCGGGCCCGCGCCATCAGCCCCTCGACGGCGTCTTCGAGCCGGATGCGGGCGGCGTGCAGATCGGGGTGGTCGGGGTCGATGGCCTCGGACAGGATCGGGCAGAGGGCGCCGATGCGCTCGTCCACCGCGGCGTGGACGAAGCCCCGCAGCGCCTCGAAGGCGGCCCCGGAGTCGGCCTCGGCGGCCGCGATGGCATCGTCGGCCTGGGCCGCGATGCGGTCGGTGACCGACAGGACGACGTGGTGCACGAGTTCGCCGCGGTCGGGGAAGTGACGGTAGACCGTGGCGTTGCCGACCCCGGCGCGGCGCGCGATCTCGTCGAGGGGCACGTCGGGGCCCTGCTCGACGAACATCTCGCGGGCGGCGGTGACGATCCGCTCCCTGTTGCGCAGGGCGTCGGCCCGCGGACGGGTTACACGGCGCTGCGCGACGGTGGCGGTTTCCACGGCGAACACTCCTCGAAGCGGTCAAAGGCCTCAGGTTCGCAGGGCCCGCGGTGACGGGTCCAACGATTTTCCCGGTGGGAGAACTGAGGTGTGCGATCCGGGGAGTGGATCCCCGTTTCACACGGACACCGGTCTAAACGGGGAAACGATCCCCGCTTATTTCCCAGCTCCGATGTGACCTGAGTCACACCAGAATCCCCCCTCTCCGCACCCCCTCCCACCGGCAGAAACCCACGATCGGTCGCGCTCAGCGAGCGCCCGCGCACACCCCGGCACAGGGTGAGCGAACAGGGTGCAGCCAGGACCGGCGGCTGCCGCGGAGTGGAGGGCTCACGCATGCAGCAGCCGACCCGGAAGCCCATAGCCCGCCCCCGCCCGCGTACCCGGGCGACGGCCCGGCGGGTCTCGCCACGCACGGCGGCCCTCGCCACGCTCACGGCCCTCGCCCTCGCGGTCACCGCCTCGGCGAGCACCGGGCGGCTCCTCGCCGAGACACCCTCGGCCGCGGGATCCACGGCGCAGGCGCGGCCGACCGCCCTCGGCCCGTGCATGATCAGTGGGGACCTCGGGGTGCAGATGCCGGAGGGCATCCCCACGGGCCCCGGCTACGCCCGCTCCACCGGCACGGTGCGCGCCCTGAACCTGATGATCGACTTCTCCGACGCCCCCGGCGAGGGCTCCGCGCTCGACCGGCTCGGGGAGTTCTTCCCGCAGACCACGGACTGGTTCCGCACCAGCTCCTACGGCCGCGTGGACTACCGCGCGGAGGCGCCCGTCCAGGACTGGCTGCGGATGCCGAAGCCCTTCAAGAAGTACGGGATAGAGCGCGGCGCCCCCTTCGACCCCGGCTACCGGGAGCTGGTCGACGACATCGTGGCCGCGGCCGACCCGGACGTGGACTTCTCCCAGTACGACCTGGTGAACATCCTCGTCACCCCGAACGCGGGCCCCTCCGCGCTCGACACCGTCCTTTCGGTGACGTTCGCGGGCAACCACGAGGCACCCGTCGCCGACGGCGTCCCGGTCGCCAACGCGTCCTTCGTCTACAGCCGCCAGGACGACGGCTCCGGCAGCTACGACCAGACCGGTTACCGCGTGCTCCCGCACGAGAACGGCCACGTCTTCGGCCTGCCCGACCTCTATACGCAGGACGGCGGGGGCGCGGTCGGCCACTGGGACATCATGAGCGAGGACTGGGGCGCGGGGAACGACCTGCTGGCCTGGCACAAGTGGAAGCTGGGCTGGCTCGACGACACCCAGGTGAACTGCGCGGCGTCCCCCGGCACCACGGAACACCTCCTCAGCCCCCTGGCCGCCGAAGGCGGCACCAAGCTCGCCTTCATCCCCCTCACCAAGAAGACCGGCTACGCCGTCGAGGTCCGCACCCGCGCCGGCAACGACGAGGCCGTCTGCCGCCCCGGCGTCCTCGTCTACCGCGTCGACGCCGACGTCGACACCGGCCACGGCCCGGTCACCGTCTCCGACTCCACCCCCGACAGCGGCGGCTGCACCCGCAGCCCCAACGTCCACGCCGAACTCTCGGACGCCCCGTACACCCCCGGCGAGACGTTCCGGGACCGGGACGCGGGGGTGCGGGTGACGGTCGCGGGGGCGGATCTGGACGGGAATTATCGGGTGCACATCACGCGCGGGGGCCGCTGAGGAAACCGTCACGAGGGCGCGATGCGGCGGACGCCGCCCGAATAGGTTGCCCCCATGGGTCTCTTCAGCCGCTTCGAACGCGTCACGCATCCACCCGACGACATCGCACCGCCCTGCACACCGGAGGAGGTCATCGAGGCGCTGCTCGATCTCAACGGGCCCGACGCCCCCTGGACCGTACGGGACGGAGATCCGGACGAGGGCGCCGACCTGGTGGCGGACTGGCACTGCACGGACCCTGTCTGGCGCAAGTACTTCCACTCGGCCACAGAGGACTCGGTCCTGCAGACGCGGATGCGTCTGATGCCGGACGAGTGCCAAGTCCGCTCCCTCGACTACCAATGGCAGCTCCCGACCACCTCGATGTCGCGCAGCGTGTACACCTCGGGCCGAGGGCAGCTCCGGTGGGCGTCCGTCTCCTGGTCGAGAGAGCTCGGACCGGACGGAAAGCGGCGCATCAAGAAGAAGGTCGAGTACGACACCGCGGACCTGAAGAACCACCTGCGGGACACCGTGCTCGACATGGGCTGGTCCTGGCGGGCCAGGTTCTCGAAGCTGTGAGCGCGCCGCGCTCCGCGTCTCGTGCGCCCTGGGACTCACGCCGCCACGGCCGCCGAAGGCACCGTCTCGCGGACCTGGCGTAGGAACACCGCGTTGCTGGGCGTCTTGCGCAGGTGGCCGAGCAGGGCCTCCACGCCGTCCGGGCCCTCTCGGCGGTCCAGTGCGCGGCGCAGGCCTCGTAGCGCCGCCAACTCGGCTGCCGGTACGAGGAGTTCCTCGCGTCGCGTGCCGGAAGGCGTGATGTCGATGGCCGGGAAGACGCGGCGGTCGGCGAGGGTGCGGTTCAGGCGGAGTTCCATGTTGCCGGTCGACTTGAGTTCCTCGAAGTAGTAGTCGTCGGCGCGGGAGCCGGTTTCGACGAGGACGGTGGCGAGGATGGTGAGGGAGCCGCCCTCCTCGGCCTGGCGGGCGGCGCCGAAGAGGCGCTTGGGGCCCTGGACGGAGGCCGCGTCGACGCCGCCGCTGAGGGTGCGGCCGCCGGACGCGGCGGAGTTGTTGTAGGCGCGGCACAGCCTGGTCAGGGAGTCGAAGAGCATCACGACGTCGCGGCCCTCCTCGACGAGCCGCTTGGCGCGTTCGACGGCGAGTTCGGCGAGGGCGATGTGCGTCTTGGGGGTCTTGTCGAAGGTGGAGGCGAGGACTTCGCCGCGTACGGAGCGCCGCATGTCGGTGACTTCCTCGGGCCGTTCGTCGAGGAGGACGACCATGAGGTGGCACTCGGGGTGGTTCTCGGTGACGGCGGCGGCGAGCTGCTGGAGCAGGACGGTCTTGCCGGTGCGCGGCGGCGCGACGATCAGGCCGCGCTGCCCCTTGCCGACGGGTGCGACGAGGTCGACGACGCGGGTCGCGACGGAGCCGTGGGGGTTGCCGGTGGTCTCCAGGCGCAGCCGCTCGCGCGGGTGCAGCGGGGTGAGGTCGGCGAACTTGGGTCGGGCGCCGGGTTCTTGGGGCGCGCGACCGTTCACGCGGGCGACCTCGGTGAGTACGCGCGGCTTCTCGCCGCAGGTTCCCTCGACGAAGTCGCCGGTGCGCAGGCCGAGTCGGCGGATGAGGGCGGCCGGGACGAGCACGTCGGCCGGGCCGGGGAGGCAATGGGCGCCGCGCAGGTGCCCGTTGGGGGCGTTGCGGTCCGCTCGGTCGGCGCGGTCGTTGCGGTCGTTGCGATGGGTGTTGGTGGGTGCGATGTCCAGGACACCGCTGTGGAGGATCTGGCTGGTCATGAGTGTGGGTCCTTTCGCGGACATGCGAATGAAGGGGGCCCGCGTGGCGGAGAGTTCACGCCTGGTACGACGGGCGGACCGGCGGGCGCGTGGCCGACGGAACGCGGACCACGGGCGAGCCGTGAAGTGGAACGAGAACCCGGTTCGGGGTGGAGCCGACGAGATGGAGCAGGTGGTGATGCGGGTGATGCGCAGTGGTACGTGGAGATGGCCTCGGCTGTGGAGTACAGCGGCCGGGAAAGCGGCACCCGAAACGGGGGAGAGAAGCACCGGCGCCCAGAGGGGGCGTACACACGTGCTGACCGCAGCGTAGCACACCGACGGCGCTCACGGCGCAATCCGCTGGGGATCTTGAGCCTCCGCACGCCTGGTGACGCTGCGTGCGTGATCCCGTACGTTCAGTACTCGTGAGGGACGCGAAGTGCGGCTCCACAGGCAGGAGGAACGCCCATGCGCCGGTTCACGCTGACCGTAGGCTCCCTGGTCACGGCGGGAGCGCCGACCCTCGCCGTCCCCGGCTCCGCCCACGCCGTGCACGCCCTGCCGGACTGCCTCGGCCCGCCCGTCGCCGTCGTCCCGTCGGGCCAGAAGCTCGACTCCCCGACCGGGGTCAGCGTCTACATCCCCTGACCCCCGCGCCCCGCGTCACCCCCACAACACCCCCGAACCAACCCCGCACCACCCCCGAACCGCGTCGGCCGATGACCCTGAGCGCGTCGGCCGGCGCCCGGACGGCCCGTCCCACAGCTGACCGCCCCGCCCGACTGCGCCCCCCACGGGCAGCCGGGCGGGGGTGGGCACGGGCGGCGGGAGGGTCGCACGCGGAGCCAGAACGCCGCGTGCGACCCTGGCTGCCGGGGCCCGTCGACGCCCCGACCAGCACCCCAGGGACGTGGAGGGCCGAACACCCATGACGGACAGCCGAGTTGTCATCGTCACCGGCGGCGGTACGAGCATCGGGGCCGCCACCGCCCGCCAGTTGCGCTCCGCCGGACACCGCGTGGTCGTCTCCGGGCGCCGCCCCGAACCGCTGCACCGGGTCGCCGAGGAGACCGGCGCCCTCGCCCACCCCTCCGACGCCGCCGACCCCGACGCGGTCGCGGAACTCGTCGTGTTCACCACGCGGACGTACGGCCGCCTCGACGGCCTCGTCCTGAACGCGGGCACCGGCCGCCCCGGCGCGGTCGGCGACATCGGCCCCGAGGACTGGGCCGCCGTCATGGACACCAACCTCACGGGCCCCTTCCTCCTCCTGCGCGCCGCGCTCCCCCACCTCCTGGAAGCGCGCGGCTCCGTCGTCGCGGTGGCGTCCGTCGCCGCGCTGCGCAACGGCGTCGGCAACGCCGCGTACGCCACCTCCAAGGCCGCCCTCCTCCAGCTCTGCCGCTCCCTGGCCGTCGACTACGGGGCGCGCGGCCTGCGGGCCAACTCGGTGTGCCCGAGCTGGGTGCGCACGGAGATGGCCGACTGGCGGATGGGCCGGTTCGCGCGGGACGCGGGGCTCGGGGACGGGCCCGACGCGGTCGACGCGGCCTACGACGAGGCCACCCGGCTCACCCCCGCCGCCCGCCCCGGCCGCCCCGAGGAGGTCGCCGAGGCCATCTCCTGGCTGCTGTCCCCCGCCGCGTCCTACGTGAACGGCGCGAGCCTCACGGTCGACGGCGGCGTGACGGCCCTCGATCCTGGGACGGCCGCGTTCAGGTTCCACCTGGAACCACGGGACTAGCGCCCGCCCGACTTCAGGTTCCACCTGGAGCCCCGGAACCAGCGCCCGCCCGGGCGGGACCCCGGCACCTCACGAGGGACAAACCCTCCCACAACCCCCCATCACCGCAAGAGAGTCGACAACTCAGGCCGATCGCCCTGCCGTTCCGGACCCGCCCCGCCGTACCGTTCTCCCATGCCCGAACTCCAGCGCCTGCGCCCAGACCACGCCCCGGCCCTGCTCGCCTTCGAACGGGAGAACCGCGCATACTTCGCCGCGTCGGTACCGGACCGGGGCGACGCCTACTTCGCCGAGTTCGACGCACGGCACGCGGCGCTCCTGGCCGAGCAGGAGACCGGGGCCTGCCACTTCCACGTCCTCGTGGGCGGGGACGGCGAGATCTTCGGTCGGGTCAACCTGGTGGACGTGGCGGACGGCTCGGCCGAACTCGGCTACCGCATCGCCGAGAAGGCCGCCCGCCAGGGACTCGCCACGTCCGCCGTGGAGAAGGTGTGCGCGCTCGCGGCGACCGAGTACGGCCTGACGTCCCTGCGCGCCTCGACGACCCACGACAACCCCGGCTCCGAGGCGGTCCTCGCCCGCTGCGGCTTCGTCCCCGCGGGCGAGATCGAGCTGGACGGCCGCCCCGGGATCACGTACACCCGGGACCTGACGGGCCGCGCCCGGACGGGGGCCGTGTCCGGGCGACGGTACACCGCGTAATGGGCATTCGGGACATTACATAGGCCCGGGGGGCCTCACAGGAAGCTGACGTTCTGCGCCAGCGCCAACCGCCCCGAGTAGTTGACGGTGTTCGTCGCGGACCGCATGTATGCCCGCCACGCGTCGGACCCGGACTCCCGCCCGCCGCCGGTCTCCTTCTCGCCGCCGAACGCCCCGCCGATCTCCGCCCCGCTCGTGCCGATGTTGACGTTGGCGATGCCGCAGTCGGACCCCTCGGCGGACAGGAACAGCTCGGCCTCGGCCTGGTCGCGGGTGAAGATGCTGGAGGACAGGCCCTGCGGCACGTCGTTGTGCAGGGCGATGGCCTCGTCGAGGGTCTCGTACGTCATGACGTACAGGACGGGCGCGAAGGTCTCCTCGCGGACGATCCCGGTCTGCGCGCCGACGCGGACGATCACCGGCTCGACGTACGCGGCGTCGGGCGCGATGTCCGCGAACCGCCGGCCGCCGCCCGCGAGCACCTTGCCGCCCTCGGCCTGGGCGCGGGCCACGGCCTCCTGCATGCGGTCGAGCGCGGCGGTGGAGATCAGCGGCCCGACGAGGGTGGCCTCGTCGAAGGGGTCGCCGACGGGCAGCTTGGCGTAGGCGGCGGTGAGCCGGGCCACGAGGGTGTCGGCGATGTCGCGGTGCACGATGAGGCGGCGCAGCGTGGTGCACCGCTGTCCGGCCGTGCCCGCCGCCGCGAACACGATGCCCTGCACGGCGAGGTCCAGGTCGGCGGAGGGCGCGACGACGGCGGCGTTGTTGCCGCCGAGTTCGAGCAGCGTCCGGCCGAACCGGGCGGCGACGCGCGGCCCCACCTCGCGCCCCATCCGGGTGGACCCGGTGGCGCTGACGAGCGCGACCCGGGAGTCGTCGACGAGCTGTTCGCCGACGGCCCGGTCCCCGATGACGAGCCGGTGCACGCCGTCGGGGGCGCCGACGTCCTGGGCGGCCCGTTCGAGGAGCCGCGCGCAGGCGAGGGAGATCAGCGGGGTCAGCTCGGACGGCTTCCAGACGACGGTGTCGCCGCAGGCCAGGGCCACGGCGGTGTTCCAGGACCAGACGGCGCAGGGGAAGTTGAACGCGGAGACGACGCCGACGACGCCCAGCGGGTGCCAGGTCTCGGTGAGCCGGTGTCCGGGCCGCTCGGAGGCGATGGTGCGCCCGTAGAGCTGCCGGGAGAGGCCGACCGCGAAGTCACAGATGTCGATCATCTCCTGGACCTCGCCGAGCGCCTCGGAGCGGATCTTGCCCGCTTCGACGGTGACGAGGTCGGCCAGGTCCTCCTGGTGCTCGCGCAGCAACTCGCCGAGTCTGCGCACCAGTTCGCCCCGGCGCGGGGCCGGGGTGGAGCGCCAGTCGAGGAAGGCCCGGTGCGCGTCGGCGACGGCCTCCTCGACGTCGGCCGGGGTGGCGGCGGGCACGGGGAAGAGGCGCTCGCCGGTCAGGGGCGTACGGGCGTGGCAGACCTCGCGCTCGGTTCCGCCATCGCCCGCGCCTTCGTCGAGCGTGACGCCGACGCGGTCGAGGGCGGCGCGGGCCCGGGTGCGGAGGTCGTCGGTGGTGGGGAGGGTGCGGGGCATGGGTCTCCTTCGGGTCGGCGGGCCGTGAGCGGGCCGGGATCGAGCGGGCCGGGGGCGAGCGGGGCCCGGGTCCGGGATGCCGATGACCCCGGGTCCGGAGTGTCGATGGCCCTCGGGTCCGGGGTGTCGATGGCCCCCGGGCCCGGGATCAGGTCAGAACCTGTCCGGGTCGGGGCGGGCGGTCAGACAGTCGACGTCACCTCTACCCGTTCGAGCCGCAGCTCCTCAGCGACCCGCCCCAGGGACTCCTCCTGCTGCCCCTCGTACAGGGCGAACGGATCGAGTACGTCACGGCCGACGGCCCCGGACAGCCAGTCGCTGTCGTACGCGGCGCCCGCCTCGCCGTCCTTGCGGGTGCCGGAGCCGTCCAGGTTGGACTGGAAGATCCCGGCGGCGGACCGGGGCAGGAAGTCCTCGTACACGATCGGGTCGGCGCGCACCCAGCCCTCGCGCAGGAGCCCGGGCAGGTCCGGCGGCGGGGTGCGGCCGTCGCGGGGCCGGTCGGCGACGACGTGGTACGTGAAGTGGGCGAGGCCGCGTTCGGCGAGGGCGTGCTCGGTGCGGGGGAAGTGGTCGGGCCAGAGGGCGCGGGCTCGGTCGGCGCGGGTGGCGGGGGTGGCGGGGGCTGTGTCGGCGCCACCGCCCTGGGTGGCGCCGCCGCCCTGGGCCGCCCCTGCCGCCCCCTCCGCGTCGAGCCGCGCGAGCAGTTCGTCGTACAGCGCCCGCCCCCGCCGACTGAGCGCGATCCCCCGCGCCTCGACCTCCCCGAACCGCACCCGCAGTGCCCCCGGGACCACGCTCCCGTCCGGCTGCCGCATGGCGCGCGGCTCGTCGAGGGCCCGGAAGGAGGTCTGGCGGAGGAGCACGTCCGGGCCTTCCCACTTCGGCGGCCCCTGGATGGCGTCGATCATCCGGACGCCGCGGTCGGTCATGCGCCGGTACAGCTCGTCGATGTCGAGGACGCGCGGCGTCAGATGGTTGATGTGCGTGCTGCGCACGCCCCCGATGTCCGCGGCGACGGCGGAGACCCGCTCCAGCGTCTCGTACCACGCCCGGTCGACCGGCTCGGGCGACAACTCGAAGGCGCCGACGGCGAGTTGGAGGAACCGCTCGGCGTGGTCGCCCGGCAGCCCCTGCTCCGCCTCGGCCCGGTCGGCGAGGGCGAGCAGCTCGGCGGGGAACAACTCCCGTTCCCCCAGGAACCGTTCGAGCCTGGCCCGCAGGTCGGCGTCGAAGAAGCGGGGGTCGGCCGGGGTGAGCAGCGAGGTGAAGACGCGGAAGGGGTTGCGGGCCAGCTCGTCGCCGTCGACCGGCCGGAAGGCGGTGGACACGACGGGCACGGCGCTCGCGGCGGCCTCGCGCAGGTCGTAGAACCCGACAGGCCGCATCCCGAGAGCGCCGAAGACCCGGCCGACCTGCGCCAGCTCGGCGGGCGTCCCGACCCGGATGGCCCCGTGCCGCTCGGCGGTCACCCGCCCGATCGCCCCGAGCCGCTCGGCGTCCGCGCCGCGCTCGCGCAGCACGTCCTCGTTCACCTCGCGCGAGACGTCGACGAGGGTGGTGTACGCGGGGACCTCGCGCCCGTACATGGTGGAGAGGCGGGCGGCGAAGGCGGCGCGGAGCTGCCACGGGGTGAGCCGGGCGGTCCCTTCGGGGATGGCTCCGGACACCTCACGCGCTGCCTGCTGATCCATCAACGTGCCTCCCTGTCCGCCAGATCCTGCTCGTCAGTTCCTGCTCGTCACACGACGTGGGCCTCGGGCCGGCCGCCGGTGGCCGTGCCGCCGTCCCGGAAGCGCTCGGCGCTCAGCGGGGTGACGTCGACGACCGGCCGCCGCCCGAGGTACAGATCCCGTACAACCTCTCCCACGGCGGGGGCCTGAAGGAACCCGTGACCGGAAAACCCGGTGGCGTAAAGGAAGTTGGAGACCCGCGGGTCCCGTCCGATGAGGGCGTTCCGGTCCGGCGTGAGCTCGTACAGACCGGCCCATCCCCCGGCGATCTCCAGGTCCGCGAGGGCGGGGGCGCGCCGTCGCGCCGCGTCCCGGAACAGTTCGACCCAGTCCTCGGTCCAGGTGGTGTCGAAGCCCTCCTCCTGGGCGGGGTCGGCGAGCCCGACGAGCAGCCCGTCGTCGCTGTTGTGGAAGTAGGCGGTCGAGGAGAAGTCGATGGTGAAGGGGATGCGCGGGGCGGGCGGGTCGAGCGGCCGGGTGAAGGCGATCTGCCGCCGCACGGGGCGTACCGGCAGCCACACCCCGGCGGCCTCGCCGACCCCGGCGGACCAGGCTCCGGCGGCGCACACGAGGGTGGAGCAGGGGATGACGCCGCGGTCGGTGCGGACGGCGGTGACGCGCCCGCCGTCGTCGTCGAGGTCCACGCCGGTGACCGTGGTGCCGGTGCGGAACCGGACCCCGGCGCGGGCCGCGGCGCGGGCATAGCCCTGGATGACGAGGCCGGGGCGGGCGTGGCCGTCGTCCGGCGAGTGGACGGCGCCGACGAGGCCGTCCTCACGTACGTACGGACACAGCTCACGCGCGCGCGAGGGGCTGATGACGCGGCTGGGCACCCCCAGGGCGTTCTGGGTGGCGACGCTCTCCTCGAAGGCCGCGAGATCCGCGTCGTCGCTCAGCAGGAACAGATACCCGACCCGCTCGAACCGGATGTCGCCGCCGGGCCGGTGCCCGAAGTCCCCGTACGCCCGCAGGCTCCGCAGCCCCAGCTCGATGTTGACCGGGTCGGAGAACTGGGCCCGCACCCCGCCGATCGGCTTGCCCGAACTGCCGCAGCCGAGCGTGCCCCGCTCGACGACGACGATGTCCTCGACCCCGGCCTCGGCGAGGTGGAAGGCGATGGAGACGCCCATGACGCCACCGCCGACGATGACGGTCGAGGGGGTGCCGGACGTAGCGGTCAAGGTGCGATCCCTCCCACTCAGCAGGGGCAATCAACAGGGGCTCGACGCGATCTACCGGTCATCGTGCAGCAGCGCGACCATTGACGTCCATGAACAGATCCTGCGCGTGACCGTTGAGCACAGCTATAGGAACTCGCCGGGGAACGAGGAGAGCGAGCCGCCCGATGCCGACCCCCGACCGCGGCCCCGCGCCGCGCCCCGGATCCGCACCGTGAACTGGACCAGCGCCCAGCTGCGCTCCCTGGTGGAACTGGGCAGAAGGGGAACGATCACGGCGGTGGCCGCGGCGCTCGGGTACACGCCGGGCGGTGTGTCCCAGCAGATCGCGGCCCTTGAGCGGGCCACGGGCCGGGAGCTGCTGCGCCGGGTGGGCCGCAGGGTGGAGCTGACCGAGGCGGGCCGCACGCTCGCCGAGCACGCGGAGCGGATCCTCGCCGCGGAGGCGGAGGCGATGGCCGCCGTGGAGCGCACCCGCACCGAGATCACCGGGACCCTCCGGGTGGCGCTGTTCGCGACGGCGGCGGCGGACATCCTGCCCGAGGCGCTGCGCCGGGCCCGCGAGGCGCACCCCGGCCTGGAGGTGCGCAGCAGGGACATGGAGGTGGACGACGTGTACGACGCGGTGGCGTCGGGGACGGTGGACCTGGCGCTCGGCCTGGACTACCCGGACGTACCGATCCCCCGGGACCCGGGCCTGCGCGTACGCCACCTGCGCACGGAACGCTTCGCGCTCGCCCTGCCGCCGGGGACGTACACGGAACGCTTCGCACCGTCCTTGCCGCCCGGGACGTACGCCGACCGCCCGCCCACCCCGCTGCCCCTCACCGCCACCGAGCCGCTCCCCTGGATCCTGCCGTCCCCGTCCACGTACTACGGCAGGGCGATCCGCACGGCCTGCCGCCGGGCGGGCTTCGAACCCCGCGTCCACCACGAGGTGACGGACACGGCGGCGACGCTGGCGCTCGTCGAGGCCGGGGTCGGCGTCGCCACGGTCACCGACCTGATGCTCCGCCTGCGCCCCTCCCGGGTGGACGTCCTCCCCCTCACCCCGCCCCCGGAGCGCCACATAGTCATGGTCTACCGCACCGCCACGGCGTCCCTGCCCACGCTGACCTCACTGATCGCACTCCTCGAAGGCGACGCGGGGTAGCACCCGCGAGCGGGCGGGCCCCACCCTCAGAGCGCCTCGGCACCCGCCCCCACCACCATCCGGCCCCACACCCCGATCCGCTACGCTGTCCTGGTCCGCCTTCGTAGCTCAGGGGATAGAGCACCGCTCTCCTAAAGCGGGTGTCGCAGGTTCGAATCCTGCCGGGGGCACCAGCCAAAAGGCCCCGGACCGATCATGGTCCGGGGCCTTTTGACGGCACCATTTGACGGCAGTCCCCCCTCAGGCTGCCGGTCGACGGCGTATGAGCAGCCTGTCGTTGTGCCTAGGGCAGGCACACGGAAGGCTCGTACAGCCTCAGTCACGTCGGTCGCGTCCACCGCGGCCGCCCCTCGTCGGCGACGAGCCGGGCCGCGCGAACAGCACGACGCAGGCAGACGCTCTTCCTGCACTCGGCACCGTTGCTGCACACCGGACACGCGTACAGGTGGCAGAGGTGGATCCGGTACAACTCCTCCGCGCGGGACGCGGCTCGGTCGGTGGCCGTCACGAGCCCTCCCCGCGCTGCGTGTTGAGGGCCTGCCGCAACGAGCCGCGCAGCTGCCCCACGTCGGTGAGCACGCGGGAACTCGACGGCTCCACCGCCCAGTGCAGGGCGGGCTCCGCCGCCCCCAACGGCGGAACCACGATGTACGTGGCCGGCCCACACGCAATGGTCTGCGGCAGCACCCACCCCTCGGTCGACCGCGGAGCCAGCAGGAAGTAGTGGATCCGCGTCCACGGATCGCAGATCACAGCCCCGCACCCGCCGCCCAGCACGTCCATGGCCCGCAGCGCGAGCGTGCGGGGCGCGCGGACAGCATCGAAGTGGACGCCCGCCTCGACGTGCCACACCGTGCCGACCGGCGGGAGCCAGGGCAGCTGCGCTCTCACGGCGGCGCTCATACGACACCTCCCCGCAGGCGCCGGCCGCACCCCACGTTGGGCCCCATGCGGCTACCGCTGCGAGACGTGAGGTGCCTGGCCGGTACGAGGCACTTGCTGACGGTGCCTCGGCACGAGCACGCCCGGCCGTGCTGACGAGCGATGCTCCCCCGCCCCACCCGGATCGCCGCGACCGTGTTCGCCCTGGCCATCCCCGCTCCCATCTGCCTGAAATCCATGGACAGGCAGATGATGGGCCGCTACAAGGGCCGCAAGGGCTACAACGTGTATCCCCTCTGCTCCCTCATCCGGGGCTCTGCACCGCGCCGATCCACTCCGCGAAGGCCGTCAGTTCCTCGGCGCCCCCGCGCCGCAGGCGCCGCAGCGTGGCCGCGGTCTCGCGGGCCCACCGGTGCCCGCGGGTGTGCTGGGGCGCGACGAGGCGGGCAACCTGCAGGCTCTCCCACGCATCGTCCGGCAGCCCGGCCCACAGCTGGGCACGCGCAAGCTCGATCCAGAAGCTGGACTGCCGCTCAGCCGGTAGGCAACGGGGAGGGGCCCACTCGTCGGCCACGCCCAGAGCGCGGCTGACGTGGTCGCTGCCGAGGCTGACGGCCACGGACACCTCATGGATGCGTACGGAGTCGGGGCCGAACGCCGTGCCCTGGTACTGGCCTTCCGGTACGTCGCGGCTGAGCCTGCGCGCCTCGGTGAGGTGGGTGTCTGCGGCGTCGGCGTCCGAGGCACGCCCGGCGATGACGGCAGCGCGCATGTGCAGCGCTCCGAGGGCTGCGTGCGCCTCCGTGCTGGTTGGTGAGGGGCTGACGTGGATGGCCTGTTCCAAGGCGCGCAGGCCCGGAGCGTGGGCGCGAGCGGCGAAGAAGACTTCGGTGCGCACGTAGGCGGTGCTGGCTTCGACGAGGGGGTCCTCGGTCTGCCGTGCTGCCCAGCGCATGAGTTCGATGAGGCGCGCGGACAGGTCGTGGTGTCCGTACTTGTAGGCGACGGCGTCGGCGGCGCGCGCGATACCGACCACCAAGCGGGCGGCTTGCTGCCGGTCGGGGCCTGTCGCGTGGTGGAGGGAGCGCAGGGCGTCGTCGAGGAGAGCGGGGGCGGCACGGGCGATGCGGGTGTACTGCGCGGCGAGGCGCCAGTTGACGGCCTCGTCGGTCGCGGCGTGCAGTTCGACGAGCGTGCGGCGGGGCGCGTCCATGGGGATGTCGTACGCGGCGATGCATGCGGCGATGGCGGGGATGGCCGTGTGAATGCGGCTCAGGGCCATGGCGTCGCCGGTGGCCAGGCGCCCAGGGTCCACACCGAGGGCGGCCGCGATGGATTCCAGCGAGTCGTCGCTCGGCGCTCGGACACCCCGCTCGATGCCTTTGATCATGGCGAGTGAGAGGTAGGCGGTGCGGGCGAGGTCGGCCTGGGTCATCCGGCGTGCGTGACGGGTGGCGGCGATGCGGCGGCCGACCTCGCGCTTGCTGTCGGCAGGCATGCTGGCTCCAGTTCCGGGACGTCCACTCCGAACCGTACCCACGCGGACACCCACCGGATACGCGAACGGCTCCACCCGCACACCTGGGTGGAGCCGGATCTTGATGGTCAGTCAGCGATGATGGACGTCAACTGTGTGAGGCCGCCGATACGCCAGTCCGCGGTCGCCACAACGTCCGGGTCGTCCGCCCACAAGTGTCCCCACGGCCCGCGCCGGATGTGCGCCGCCCGCAGACCGGCACGCTTCGCCGGATACAGATCGTTGGCGGGGTGGTCGCCCACGTACACAGTCTCGTGAGGGGCAGCCTGCGAGATCTCCAGGACCCGGGCGAAGAACTCCGGGTCTGGCTTGGCCACGCCCCACTCGCCCGAGGTCACGATGACATCGGCGGGCAGGTCCAGGCCACGCAGGAGTTCCCCCATGCGGCCTGTCTGATTCCCGGCGATGATGACGCGTACGCCGAGCTTGCGGAGCCCTGAGAGGGCCGGTCTGACGTCGTCGTAGAGGTCGCTCTCGTCGACGAACTCGCCGTGCCCAGCAGCCTCGCGGGCCGCGTACTCGGCTGTGATGTCGATGCCCGGGCGGGCCAGGCGCACGGCGTCCGCGTTGTCGCGTCCTTGCGCGACGACGGCGCCGACGAGCGCGGACAGGGTGTGGCGGGGGATGTCGAGCCAGTCCGCCCACGATCCCCAGTAACGATCGTCTCGGGTGATGGTCTCGCCGACGTCGAGGACGATGGTCTCAATCACCCCAGCGAGCTTAGGGCGTTGCGGATGCCTGGGTTCACCAGGTCAGAACAGCTGAGGCCCAGGTCACGGAGTGAGTCTCCGGGCCTGGGCCTCAGTCGTTCTGCCTGCGGGCGACAACCGGCAGGGGTCACCGCTGGTGCGCGGGCTGCTCGGGCTGCGGCTGCTTGGGGCTGTCCGAGAGTTTGAGCCAGACGACGCCGCCGATGATCAGGGTGAGCCAGAGGACCTTGACCGGGGTGAGGGTCTCGTCGAAGAAGACCGGGCCGAGCAGTGCCGCTCCCACGGCGCCGATGCCGGCCCAGACCGCGTAGCCGATGCCCACGTCGATGGTGCGCAGGGCCAGGCTCAGGGAGAAGAGCGTCAGCAGGAAGAAGACGACCGCGATCAGGGACCAGGACAGCACCGTGAAGCCCTGACTGCCTCCCACGGCCAAGGCGTAGGCGATCTCGAAGGCTCCGGCGAGGAGGAGGATCGGCCATGCGCGGGCCCGGTCGCTGCGGGATGCGTTGTTCTCGGGGGTGGTGGCGGGTGTCGTGGTGGTGGGTGTGGTGGTGGCGTTGGGCGTAGTGGTGGTGGCGGCGTTGGGGGTAGTGGTGGTGGACATGTGAGTTCCTTTCTCAGGGGCGTTCTTTGCCGGGCGGCGGGGGTTGGTCGGGTGGATTCCGGGGGTGTCAGGCCGCTCCGCTGAGCTGGAGGCCTACGACTCCGGCGATGACCGCGGCTATGCCCAGGAACTTGCGCCAGTCCAGGCGCTGCCCGAACACGAGGGCCCCGAGCACGACGATTCCCACGCCGGAGACGGCGGTCCAGATCGCGTAGCCGACGCCGACCTCGAAGGTCAGCAGCGCCTGACTGAGTAGGTAGGTGGCGATGCCGCCGCTGATCAGCGTGGCGGCGGTCCAGCCGGGGCGGGTGAAGCCCTGTGCCCGGCCTGCGGTGAGGGCGACGGTGATCTCGAAGACGACGGCGAGGGAGAGGTAGAGCCAGTGCATGACGGGGTCCTTACGTGGGTTACGTGGGGGTGGGCCATGTGGGGGTGGTGGGTCATGTAGGGGTGGGTTACGTGGTCGTGGGTGGCTAGGGGCGGGTGAAGTCGGGGCGGTGCAGGTCGCGGTAGCGGATGAAGGGGGCCAGGCCCCGGTCCACGGGGAGGTGCCGGGCCGCTGCCTCCAGGGGCGGCCGGGCGGTCGGGGCGGCCTCGTAACCGGCCCGGTAGTCGAAGCCCCACGCGGCGGCGGTGTGGCGATCGACCGCGAAGCGGACGGCGGCGATGCCGTGAGCGGCGGCGAAGCGGTAGCACAGGGCACACGGCTCGCCCGTCGCCAGCAGGGTGGCTCCCCGGAGGGGCGGGCGGCCGCGGTCCCTGACGGCCTGGCGCAGGGCGACGATCTCCGCGTGGGCGGTGGGGTCGCCGGTCTCGTGGACGAGGTTCACACCCGGGTCGGAGATCCACCCGTCGGCGGCGACGAGCAGTCCGACGAAGGGGACCCCGCCGGACTCGACCCGGCGGACGCAGGTCTCCACGGCGTCGGCCATCAGCGCGGTGAGCCGGGCCGTGTCGGCGGTCATACGGCGGCGGCCGCCTTCCTCGGTCGTACGGCGGTCGCTTCCCGCGGTCGTACGGCTGCCGCTCTCCCCGGTCATACGGCCACCGCCTCCCGCAGCGCCCGCCGGATCACGCCCTCGGTGGCGACCCCGTCGATGCGCCGGGTGCCGATGACGACCGTGGGGACCACGGTGATGTTCATCCGCGCCGACTCGGCCAGCGCCTGCCGGTGCCGCTCGGCGTACTCCGGCTCGTCGAGGGCCGCGGCGTAGGCGGTCGGGTCGAGTCCGGACTCCTCGGCCAGGCGGGCCAGGACCGCGCGGTCCCCGATGTCTAGGTCCTCGCGGAAGAAGGCCGTGAGCACGCGCCGGTGGTAGGCGTGGGCCCGCCCCTGCTCGGCGGCGTACTGGGCGCCCAGGAACGCCAACTCGGTGTAGGGCTGCGGCGAGACGGTCGGCAACCGCATCGGCACCTGGTGGTGGCGTGCCATCGGATACACGGCGCGCTCCCAGATGCCGGGCAGGTACGGGTCCTCCGGTCGCAGCGTGGGGGTCGGACGGGGACGCAGCTCGTGGGCGTGGTGGACGACTTCGACGTCGGGCCGGTCGGCGATCGCGCGCTCGATCAGCTCGTCGGCGATCAGGCAGAACGGGCAGACGTAGTCCGACCACAGATGGATCTGAGCAGTCACGGCGAGCTCCGCTTCCCCCCGGGCACCCCCGGTGGGTGCGACACCCAGATCGTGTAACTTCACACCGGCGTCAACTTCAAGGAACGAAGGAACGGAAGCCGGAGCACGGTTCAGGAGGTCTCATGCGCATCGGTGAGCTGGCGGCTGCCAGCGGCGTCAGCACCCGGTCCCTGCGGTACTACGAGCAGCACGGGCTGATCCGCTCCGAGCGCACCCCCGGCGGGTGGCGCGACTTCGACGGCTCCATGGTCGAGCGGGTCGTCATGATCCAGCACCTGTTCGCCGCAGGCCTGGGCAGCTCCACCATCGACGAGGTGCTCCCCTGCATGGAGGCTCCGCTCGACGAGCGCAACGGCGTCATGGAGCAGCTGTTCGCCCAGGAGGCCGAGCGCCTGGAGGCCAAGCGCCGCGACATCGACCGCGAACTCGAAACCTTGCAAGCGCTCCGCGCCGAAACGGCCCTGCCCGGCCAAGCCCCGTGATCACCCCGCGAGCCCGAGCAGCGTCCCACCGAGTGGTGCGGTCAGAGACCGCTCCGACCTGAGGTTCCCCCAAGGGACGCGCTCCGTTCGGCCCCGGGCTCCCGTCCGGGGCCGTTTGCGTGAGCGAGATCAACGTGCCGGGCAGCAGACAGTACGCTGGATCCAACGGGATCGGGCCCGCAGCACAGTGTCCGGGAGGCGCTTCATGACGGCCGAGATGATGGCCCCGGCGTGGATGCACAAGCAGATCACGGTGGAGGAGTACGAGTCCTGGTCCGAGGAACAGTGCGCCGGTATCGAGATCGTGGACGGGATGGTCGTCGTGAGCCCGAGTGCGTCCAAGCGGCACAACAGGCTGGCGCGAATGCTGGCGAACGCCCTGGATGCGGCCTCCGGCCCGGAGTGGAACGCCGACACGGGCTTCGACGTCCGGCTGCAGGACGTCCCGCTCACCAATCGCCGCCCGGACGTCGTCGTGTACCGCGCGGACACGATCGACATCACCCCCACCCGCCCTGAGCATGTGCTGCTGGTCGCGGAGGTGGTGTCACCAGGCTCGGAGACCACCGACCGGATCGTGAAGGTCGACCAGTATGCCAAGGCGGGCATCGGTTTCTACTGGAGGATCGAGCAGGCCGCGACAGGCGTTCCTCTCGTGTACACCTACGTTCTCGACCCCGCGACGAAGACCTACCGGGACGGAGACGTGTTCACGGGCGCCCTCAAGGCAGCGGCTCCCTTCCCGGTGGAGATCGACCTCGGCGAGATCTGACCCACGCGCTGTTCAGCGGTCAGCCGACGTCGGCACTCGCCCGGGAGTCGCAGGCGCCCGCCGCAGGCGCAGGCAGAAGGCGGCGGGCGTGGGTGCGCCCGGCTCGTACCAGGCATCGCCGTCGGCGGCGCGGGCGAGGTTGCGGACGATCCACAGGCCCAGGCCGGTGCCCTGTCGTCCGGGTGCCGTGCCGGGGATGCGGCTGAAGCGCTGGAAGAGGCGGGGGACGGCCTCCGGGGGTACGCCGGGTCCGGCGTCCTGGACGCGGATGTCGATGTGGTCCGCCGACGCGGTGACGTCGATCCGGAACGGCAGAAGACCGTAAGTGAAGGCGTTCTCCAGGTAGTTGGTGAGCATTTCCCAGAAGTCGCCGCGGTCCACGTACGCCACCACGTCGGGCTCGCAGGACACGTCCACTTCGGGGGCGCCCTCGTCGAGGGCGCCGAGTTGTTCGAGGATGAACTCCAGGACGGGGACGGGTTGCGGGGTGGCGTGGGCGGCCTTCCCGTCGATCCGCGTCGCGGCCAAGTGCCTGCGTACGAGGGTCTGCAGCCGCCCGGTGGCGTCGATGACGCGGAGCGCGATGTCCGTCCGCTGCTCGTCGGTCAGATCCGCGCCGGAGTCCCGCAGGGTGTGCGCGAGGACGCTGATCGTGGCCAGTGGACTGCGCAATTCGTGGGCGGTGACGGCGATCACGGTGTCCTGCCGGGCGAGGGCCGCCTCCAGGGCGCGCTGTGCCCGGCGCCGTTCGGTGACGTCCCGCAGCGTGGCGATGTAGAGGCGTTCACCGGACGCGTGCGTCGCCGTGACCCTCATCTCGACCACGCGTCCCGAGCCCGACGGCAGGACGAGGTCGATCTCGGCCACGCCCCTGGCCGCGAGCGGGAACCCGAAGGGTGCGGCGAGCAGTTCGCGCGCCGGCCTGCCGAACAGCTCGGCCGCGGCCGGGTTGCAGAGCCTGATGAGCCCCTCCTCGTCGACGGCGACGATCCCGTCGGGCGCCGCCGCCACGACCGCCTCGACCGGGTGGCCGTACGGCACCGCCTCCGGGGCCGCTCCCGCCGGGACGTCGAAGTCAGCCATCGGGTTCCGCGCCGGGATTCTGCGTGTTCCACAGCCCCTGCTGCCCCTCGCCCGCCAGGGACGGGCTGTGCTGCGGGGTACCGCCGCTCTGCGGATAGACCGAGCCGAGGACGCTGGACAGGCCGCGCATCGGTTCGCCGATGTGCATGCCGGTGTCGTCGATCGCGAACTGGCGGATGGTGTGGTCGTGCGTGGAGCCGCGGGTCTGCAGGACGGCGATGCCGCGCTGGATCTCGCCCTGGACCTCCACGTACCGCATCAGGATGGTCACGTCGGTGAGGCTGGCGACCTCCATCGCGATCGCCGGTGTGACGGTCGGGGTGACCCGGCCGGTGGGGGCCGAGGTGAACAGGGTCGTGATCTCGTGCTGGCGCAGGACGGCTCCCAGGGAGATGACGAAGTCGAGCAGCGCGCGCGAGGTCACGATGCGTTCGAGCGCGGAGAGGGTGTCGATGCACACGCGGGCGGGGCGGAACTCCTCGATGACGCGCCGAACCCGCAGGAAGTGCTCCTCGGGCGAGGCCACTTCGGGGTATTCGGACACGACGTGCAGCAGGCCCGAAGCCTCCATCGCGTCGAGGTCGAGGCCCCAGCTCGCGGCGTTGCGGCCGAGTTGTTCGCGGGTCTCGTCGAAGCTCTGGAGCAGACAGCGCTCACCGGCGTTGACGGCGGCGGCCGCGAAGAACAGGCTCGTCAGCGTCTTGCCGGTGCCGGTGGGGCCGGTGAGCAGCACGATCGCGTCCCGGAAGAACCCTCCCCCGCACATGGCGTCCAGTTCGGGATTGCCCGAGGAGACGCGTTCCGTCGACGCGCGCTCGCGCGGCTGCAGGAAGGCGAGGGGCATGATCACGATGCCCTCGCGCGGGCCGATGGTGAACAGCCATTCGCCGGTGCGGTGCGAGGTGCCGCGGAACTTGACGATCTCGATCGTCCTGCGGCGCCGCTCCTGGCGCAGGACGTTGCGCAGGATGATGACGTTGTCCAGGACGAACTCCTCGACGCCGAAGCGGGACACGCTGTTGTACTCCTCGGCCCGCTCCGCGGTGAGCACGGTGGTCACACCGAGGGAGTTCAGAGCCGAGACGATCCGGTACAGCTCGTGGCGCACGACTCCGATGCCGGTGAAGTTGGTCAGGACCGCGCCGATCGAGTCGAGCGCCACGCGCCGGGCACCGACCTTGCGGACCGCGTGCGTGATCCGTGCCGTCAAGGCACCCAGGTCGTACGCCCCGATCGTCGGCGCCTCCTCGACGAGACTCGCCGAGGCGTCGACGAACACCCACTTCCCGCCCTCCTCCCAATCCCCGATCGGGAAGCCCAGGGAGGCGACGTTGGTCCGGATGTCCTCGGGGTCCTCCTCGAAGGTGACGAACACCCCGGGGTCGCCGTGGTCCTGCACGCCCCGCGCGAGGAATTCGAGGGCGAACAGGGTCTTGCCGCTGCCCGTGGTCCCGACCACCAGCGTGGAGCGTTCCGAGGGCAGTCCGCCGAGCGCGATCTGATCGAACCCGTTGATGCCGGTGGGGATCCTCGGGATACCTTCGATTCCACTTCCAGTCATCTCATCCCCGCCTCTTCCGGAACAGTTCGCCCGGGTCGGGCAACCCGAGCGCGAGCGCGGCGCGGCTCTGGTCGGACAGGTCACCGATGACCCGTCGTTGAGGGAGGGGGGAGAGCCTGATCACGGTCGGGGTCGCCAGGATGCGGTTCTCCTCGGCCAGTTCGGGCTGCTGCATGACGTCGATCACTGTGAGGTCGTAGCCGTTCACCAGCAGGGATTCGCACAGCGTCCGCAGGTTCGACCGCGCGGCGTCGGACCGTTCCGTCGGTCCCGCCACGAAGAGCGTGAAGGAGTACGCGTCCGGTCCGCGGCGCGTTCGTGGGTCGTCGGCATTACCCATGGCGAAGCCCCCCACCCTACGGCTTACCCCTCTGCCTCAAGTTACGCAGCGACGCAGACGTCTTCCAGGGTCCTGCCGCACGGGGAGGGGCCGTTCTCGGACACGGCGGCGCCCCGCGCGGCTACGATCGGATGACAGGCCCGTTCGGGCTTTCCCACGAGGACTTCCCATGATCCGAGTACTTGTGGTCGAGGACCAGCGGACGCTGGCGGACGCGCTGGGGATCGCGATCGACGCTCAGCCCGACCTCACCTGCGTCGGTACGGTGGCGTCGGTCGAGGAGGCCCTTCCCCTCGTCGCCGCGCACAGCCCCGACGTGGTGCTCATGGACATCCACCTGCCGGGCGCCGACGGCATCGAGGGCACCCGGCGGGTCAGGGCGGGACACCCCCGCACCCGGGTGCTCATGCTCACCGGGGACACCGACCCCGGCCGGCTGGTGGCCGCGACCTCGGCGGGCGCGGCCGGGTTCCTCGCCAAGGACAGCGCGTTCCCCGCCGTGCTCGCGGCCATCCGGGCCCCGGCCGAGGGGCCGATGTACGTCGAGGAGTCCACCCTCGGCATCCTCGTCGCGGCGCTCGGCCCTTCGGCCGGTGACCCGGACCCGCCCCGGCGCGGCGGCGACCGGACCGGACTCACCGCGCGGGAGCGGGAGGTCCTGCGGCTGATGGGCCGGGGTCTCGGTCCCGGGGCGATCGCCGAGCGGCTCGTGGTGAGCCCGCACACCGCGCGCGGCCACGTGAAGCGCGTCATGGCGAAGCTGGGCGCGCACAGCCAGCTCGAGGCGGTCGTCGTCGCCGTCCGGTCCGGGCTGCTCCGGATGTCCGCCGAGGACCCCGAGGAGCACCGAGGGGCCCCGGAGCCTTGAGTGGACGGGCTCGGTCGGCCCGGCCGAACGGCCGACCAGAACGGCCCAAGTGAGCTGTTTCATCAGCCCACTTGGGTCTATGAAACGCGGCGCCACGCTCTCTAGCATGACTGGTGCGTGGCCGGTCATCTCGCCCGCCGACGCCGGGACTCCCCCGCTGACAAGGACAGACGAGGGCGCTGGCCCCCCGACGGCCACCACCGTGACTTCCGTGAACGGGTCCCGTACACACGCGTGTACGGGACCCGATGCATGGCCCTGGCGCGCGACAGGCGCCGAAGCGGATCCGCCCGCATCCCGCACCGCCCCACTTCTTGCTGAAAATGGGCCGCTCTCGTGCCGGGCGGGCACGGGCGGCGGCAAAGTGGCCACAGGGCGTGCGCCGTGCCCCGTCGGAGTGGGCCAGGCGCGGCCCGAGTACCGAGGGAAGTGATCGACATGGCACAGCCGAAGCGGGACGAGCAACTGGCGCGGGCCTTCTTGGAGCTGGCGGACACCCTGGTGGACGGGTTCCACCTGGTCGACTTCCTGCACGTCATGACCGACCACGTGGTCGAGCTGCTGGACGTGGCGGCGGCCGGGTTGGTCATGGTCGACGCGCAGGGACGGCTCGTGGACGTCACCGCCTCCACCCACACCGCACACCAACTCGGAGAAGAACAGGTGGAGTTCGACGAGGGCCCGTGCCGGGACTGCTGCTCGCGGCACGAGAGCGTCGGCCCCGTCGACCTGACCCGGCAGGAGGCCGTCGACCGGTGGCCGCGGTTCACCAAGGCGGCCCGCACCGCCGGGTTCGGCGCCGTGGCCGCGGTGCCGCTGCGGCTGCGTGAGGAGGTGATCGGGGCGCTGAACCTCTTCCACACCGGCCCCGACGCCCTGCACCCGGCCGACCTGCGCCTCGGCCAGGCCCTGGCCGACGCGGCGACGATCGGCATCCTGCACCAGCGCCTCGCCCACGACCAGGCCGAGCGGGTCGGCCAGTTGCAGACCGCGCTCAACAGCCGGATCGTGATCGAGCAGGCCAAGGGAGTCCTCGTCGCCCGTCTCAACCTCCCGCCCGACGCGGCATTCGGCCGACTTCGCGCCCACGCGCGAAGCAACCGGCGGTCACTGACCATGCTGTGCGCGCAGGTCGTCGAGGGCACCGCGGACATCGAGCTGTTCGCCGCGCCTCCCGACGCCCCGCAGCACCCATGACACCCGCCACCCACCGCGGCCCGCATCACCGCGCGCACTGCGTCCGTCAGCCAAGGAGCCCCGCCGTGCCCGCACCCGACCTCACCACGCTGCTCACCGCGGCCACCGGAGCCAGCCAGGGTCTCGCGGCCCTGCCGCCCGCCTCCTGCGCGGCCGCGCTCGGCCTCGACGGCCTCACCATCTCCCTGCTCAACAAGGCCGGCCTCGAACTGATCTGGCACGACCCCGCCGACACCGCCGGCATCGCCTTCGAAGACCTGCAGTACACCCTCGGCGAGGGCCCCACCGGCGACGCCGCCCGCACCGGCGAGCTCGTGATCGTGCCCGACCTGCGCGCCCTGCCGGAAGACCGCTGGCCCGCCCTGCTGCCCGCCGCCCGCCGCCTCCCGCTCCGCGCCGTGTTCGCCCTGCCGCTGCACCTGGGCGCCATCCGCCTCGGCGCCCTCACCGGCCACCGCGCCGCTCCCGGCCGCCCCACCCGTAGACACATGTCCGACGCCCTCGCCCTCGCCGAGGCCGCCACCCTCATCCTGCTCACCCCCGAGGGCACCAGGGACATCAGCAGCGACAACCCACTGCCCCTGCACCGCGCCCTGATCCACCAGGCGGCGGGCGCCATCACGGTCCGCCTCGGCATCCCCATCGACCAGGCCCTCGCCCGGCTACGGGCCTACGCCTTCACCCACGACCGCCCCCTCCTGGCCGTCGCCCATGACGTCGTCCACCATGAGTCGCACCTGGACAACTCGCCCATCTGACCGGGCTGTCGGGGTGGAACCCGGGATGGGTTCCACCCCGACGCACGGGTGGGCGGTGGAACTCGCCGCAGGCCCTCAGCGGGGGCCCGGCGAACCCGCCCGCCCCGACGTCCGTACCGCCCCCACCGTCTTCAGGAGACGGTCCGCCGGTTCGCGGAGCCGGGGGTGGGCGAGCACCGTGTTGCGCAGGCCGCGGACCGGGCGGCGCCAGAGGCGGTGGGCCACGGCGACCGGGTGCGGGCGGGTCACGAAGCCCTCGCAGACCCGCAGTTCGCGGGTCTTGAGCCAGTCCTTGTACTCCTTGTCGCCGCGCCCCAGGTCCATGATCCGCACGCCTTGGCGGCCCGCGGCCTCGGCCATCCTCAGGTGCATGATGAGGCCGGGCGAGTAGTAGCGCAGCTCCGGGTCGTAGGCCGTGAACCAGGCCGCGAACACCGTGCGCGACCTCGGCCCGAAGTGCGCGGCCACCGGCCGGTTACCGGCGTACACCACGGACAGGACGCCGGTGAAGTGCTCGTGTCTGACCTGGAACAGGTGGTTCACCAGGTCCACGATCCACGGCTTCGCGAACCGGTCCATCCGGGCCGTCCTGCGGTACTGCGCCGACTTCCAGTCCATGAGGCGGCGCAGCACCCTCGGGTCGCGGTCGTCGAAGACGAACCGCATCTCGCCGAGGTCGCGGGCGAGGCGGCGCTCCTTCTTGAGGGTCGTCTTCGCGAGTCCGGGGTACGAGGACCGCAGCCACTGCGCGTAGTCGCTGCCCCCGGCGTCCCCGGAGCCCTCGAAGTCCCCGCCGTCCTCCGCGTCCCCGTGCTTCAGATCCACCACCGGGGACGCGAACGTCCCCGTGACGTACTCGCCGAACGGTTTCTGCTCCTCGACGAGATGGTCGAACTCGAAGACGGAGAGACCACAGGCCCGCAGGAGTTCCTGCGGGTCCCAGGTGATCCCGGGGCGGTGCACCAGGCCCTGGCAGTCGGAGAGGCCGAGGCCCACCGCCCGCCCGACGCCGAAGGCGTTCCGTTCGTAGGGGAAGAAGCCGACCGGCTCCCCGCCCTCGTGCATGATCGCCACCCGTGCCCCGCCCCGGCAGTGGCCCACTCCGGCCGCGAACTCCGGTGCGAGGAACGGGTTGGCGTATTCGGGCGACTCCTCCATCGCCCGGTACCAGGCCCCGCGGAGCGACGGAGTCAGCTCCTCGGGCCTGTGGTTCGTTATGTCCACCTCAGTTCGACCGCCCTTCCACAGGCTCCGCGAGGGACGTCCCGGTCGCAGTGCGGGCCCGTAGGGCGTGTAAGACGCGTGGATCGGTGCTCGTGCGTCGCATGGGCGACTGCTCCCCCCAGTTCCCCCTGACGCGCCTCGTGCGCGTCGTGTCATGTGTGGTTCCGGTAGCGCCCTTCCTCTTCGCCGAAGTCCCTTGCTTCCCGGGCCCGTCCGGCTTGCCGATGGCCCACGCCGAGTACCCCCTCGTGGTCCGGTACACCTCAAGACTGCCGCTCATCGCCGAGGGGCGAGGGGGAAGTTCCGTTCTGTTGGTGCCTGAGGCGTCCCGTCGGGGTGTCGTGGCCGCGTGTTCACGTCCGCTTCCGCAACCCGTTCAACAGCACCGCGCCCCGCTCCGCGTCGTCCACCGACACCGCGAAGTCCTTTCCCCGGGCCCGGATCACCAGGCACTCCCCCGCCCGCAGCATCACCGTCGTACCGAGGCCGCTGAGGCGGTAGCCCCAGCCGCCCACCTGGGACGGCTTGCGGTGTTCGGCGTGGGCCGACTCGATGTCGGCGGCGCGCCAGCGGCGGGCGGGCCGGCCCAGGGGGCCGAAGGCGACCTTCAGGCCGTCCCCGGTCACCAGGACCTGGACGGAGGCGCAGCAGAGGGTCGCCACGCAGACAAGGGCGAACGGGATCGCGAGACCCCACAGGGACCCCGTCACCCCAGCGGCCGTCAGCGCGAGGGCGACCAGGGCCACCACCCCCGCGACCGCGGCGAGCGCGTACAGCCACGGGTTGGCCGTGCGGGCCGCCCAGAGCACGTCGCCCGCACGCGCCCCGCCCGTCTCCCCCACACCGCCGTCACCGATACCGCCGCCGCTGCCGTTACCGTTCATGGCGCCCCCTCGATCGACTCGGTCAAACTGTACGAGGCGGGCCTGACCTGCCCAAGTGCCCCCAAGTCACCGGGCCCTGCCCCACTGTTACGCGCCGCTGACACCTCCGCGCACAACCCTCCTTCCCCGCCGGGCACTCTCCTGGATCATGGGGACACACGCGCAACGCGTACGCGCGCACGCGAAGAGGATCACGACCCGGACGCGGCGTCGGCGGCGGCGGTTCGTCGACTATCCGCGACAAGGACGCCGGGGCGCACGGCGGTGGTTGCCGTCGTGGCGGCAGTGGCTGGGAAGTCTCCTGCTCGGCACCGGCGGACTCGCGGGGCTCTTCACGTACGTGTACGTCACCGTGGACATACCGGACGAGAACGCGGCGGCCAGCCGCGAGGCCAACGTGTACTACTGGGCCGACGGAACGCAGATGGTCAGCACCGGGGACGTCAACCGGCAGAACGTGGAGCTCGACGACGTCCCGGAGTCCGTACGGGACGCCGTCATCGCCGCGGAGAACGCGAGCTTCTACAGCGACTCCGGGGTGTCGCCGATGGGGCTCGGGCGGGCCGTGGTCAACATGGTCAAGGGGCAGGAGACGCAGGGCGGTTCCACCATCACGCAGCAGTACGTGAAGAACACCTACCTGTCGCAGGACCAGACGATGACGCGCAAGGTGCGGGAGTTCGTCATCTCGCTGAAGGTGGACCAGAAGAAGACCAAGGACGAGATCCTGCAGGGGTATCTGAACAGCAGCTGGTTCGGGCGCGGGGCCTACGGCATCGAGGCGGCGGCGCACGCGTACTACGGGGTGCCCGCGCGGCAGTTGAACGCCAGCCAGGGCGCCGTGCTCGCCGCCCTCCTCAAGGGCGCCGAGATGTACGACCCCTCCGGTGGCGCCGCCAACCACCGCCGGTCGAAGGCCCGCTGGGCCTGGATCCTGGACCGGCAGGTCGCCGTCGGCCGCATGAGCGCCGAGGAGCGCGCCCGGTACAAGAAGTTCCCCGAGCCGCAGAAGGAGTCCCGCTCGACCAGCCTGAGCGGGCACTACGGCCAGACCGGCTACCTCGTCGACATCGCCAACAAGTACCTGAAGCAGCGCACCGGCCTCACCGACAAGGACCTCGCCCGCGGCGGCTACAAGATCCACACCACCTTCGACAAGCGCCGCGTGCACCAGCTCGCCCGCACCGCCCGGAGCGCCCTCGACGGCCTCGACCCCAAGAAGCGCCCGCAGGACAAGGGCGTCCAGGTCGGCGCGGCCTCCGTGCGCACCCAGGACGGCGCGCTCCTCGCCGTGTACGGCGGCCCCGACGCCACCCGCCACTTCAGCAACAACGCCGACACCTCCGGCGTCCCCGCGGGCTCCGCGTTCAAGCCGTTCGTGCTGGCCGCCGCCCTCCAGGACGGGCTGCGCGCCGACAGCAAGGGCCCTGGCGGGCTGACTCCGGGCGAGGCCATGGTCGAGGGCGGCAACGCCACGTACCAGCAGCTCGGCAAGAAGATCGGGATGCGGCGGGTGCGGGACACGGCCGTGGACGCGGGGATGCTGGAGGCGAGCATGGCGCGGCCCGACGACTCGTTCCCGCTCGGCACGTCCACGCCGAGCGCGGTGCGGCTCGCGAGCGCGTACGGCACGTTCGCGCGCGGCGGCCTCCAGCACGACCCGTACTCCGTGACGTCGGTGACCCGGGACGGCGACGCCGAGGGGGACGGCGAGGAGCGCGAGCAGATCGAGGGGCTCGAACCGCCGCGCACCCGGCGCGCCCTGGACTCCCGCGTCGCCACGCAGGTCGACACCGTGCTCCGGGACGTCGCGAAGGACAGCCTCGGCAAGGTCTCCACCGTCGACGGCGCTCCCGTCGCGGCGGGCCGCACCAACGACCAGGACCGGCTGAAGTCGGCGTGGTTCGCCGGGTACACGCCCAAGGTGTCCACCGCCGTGACCCTGTTCCGGCTGCGCCCGCGCGACCCGCTGCTGCAGCCGCTGTCCGACGTGGGCGGCCGCGGGTCCCGGCACGGCAACGCCCTCACCGAGCGGATCTGGCGCGACTCCCTGCTCGGCGTTGACCTTGCCCCTGGGTCAGGGTCGAAGCTCGGGGCGCCGAAGGCAGCCGCCTTCGGTGACCGGTGACCGCCGGTCACGGATGATGACCACGTGGACGCAACCGGCAGAGACCCAGCACCCGGCGGAGACCCGGAGCCCGGCGGACGACGGGAGCCCGGCAAAGAGCCCGGACCCGGCAGGGAGCCCGGACTCCTGAGCATCGGCGCCTTCGCCGCCCGCACCCGTCTGTCCGCCAAGGCCCTGCGCCTGTACGACCGCCAGGGCCTGCTTCCCCCGGCGTACGTGGACGGGGCGACCGGCTACCGCTACTACCGGCCCGAACAGGTCGAGCGGGCCCGTGCCGTCGCGCTCCTCCGGCGCCTCGACATGCCGCTCGCGGACATCGGGGCGGTCGTGGGGCTCGACGGCGCGGCCGCGGCGGCGGCGCTCGGGACGTACTGGGCCGGGGTCGAGGAGCGGATCGCCGCCCAGCGCACCCTTGTGGACTACCTCCGTGGCCGGCTGGCAGGAAGGAGTCCCGCCATGTACGGCAAGTTCGAGATCCGCACCACCGACGTCCCCGAGGCGTTCGTCCTCTGCGAGCGGCGCCATGTGTTCACCCATGAGCTGTCCACCTGGATCGACGCCTCCTTCGAGCGCCTCGAACGGGTCGCCGATGAGCTCTGCGGCGGGGTCACGGCCGCGCCGTTCGTCATCTACCACTCCGAGGTCACCGAGGACAGCGACGGCCCCGCCGAGGCCTGCGTGCCCGTCGCCGACCCGGCGGCGGCCCGTGCCTGGGCCGAGGCGCAGGGGCGGCAGCGGGACGTCCGGGCCCGCGTCGAGCCCGCCCGGCGCCTCGCCTACGCCCGCATCACCAAGGCGCAGGTCGCCTACCCGCAGATCATCGGCGCGTACGACGCCGTCGAGGAGTGGATCGAGCGGGAGGGGCTGGGCCAGGCGGGCCCCTGCCGCGAGGTGTACTTCACGGACTGGGACGCGGCGGGGCCCGGGGACGACGTGTGCGACGTGGCGTACCCGGTGGCGTGAGCGGTCCGGCGCGGCGCCGGGTGGCCGCGTGCCGGACATGACGGTCAGTCACTTCCGTTACGGATTGCCGTACTTCACTTGATGCCGCACGGGCGTCAACGCCCGCCCGCCGCACCTATCCTGGTGAGACATGAAGGGGGACGGGACCGGCACCCGCCCCAACTCGACGGGGACCGAGTCGGGTTGGGGCGACGAATCGCGCCCGGAGTCGTCGCTGCCGCCCCTGTTCGTCGCCGGTCCCCCGCTGCGCGCCGCCCGGGTGGTGCTGCCCCCGGAGAGCCCCGACCCGACCGTCCTGCCGGAGATCACCCTCCTCGACCGGGCGGTCTCCCGCGGCGACGACCCGGACGCGCTCGACGGCCTGCCGCTGCCGCCGGACCGGCTGCTCGCCGGGCAGTACCGGGTGGTGCGGCCGCTCGGGTACGGCGGCATGGGCGAGGTGTATCTGGCCCTCGACACGAGGGTCGGCGGGCGCGAGGTCGCCATCAAGATCCTGCGCCCGGAGAACGCCCCGGACGTCTGCCGAGGGGGCGCCGCCCCGCGCGCCGCGCCCGACTCCTCCGAACACCCCCTCGCGCGCGAGCGGCAGGAGCTGGTCGAGCTCAACCACGAGGACATCATCCGGGTCTTCAACTACGGGCACCATCCGGACGTGGGCGACTTCCTCGTCCTGCAGTACGTCGACGGTCCGACCCTCGAGGAGGTGCGGGCCCGCGCCCAGTTGTACCCGGAGGAGTTCGGCGGCTCCCGCTTCTACGAGTTCGTGCTCGCGTACGGGGTGCGGTTCCTGGCCGGGCTCGGGTATCTGCACGCTCCCGAACGCGGCAAGGTGTACGGGGACCTGAAGCCGTCGAACGTCATGCACGACGGGTCCGCCGTCAAGTTCGTCGACGTCGGCAGCGTGCGGCGGGCCGGGGCGCCCGGGCTCACCTCCACGGACTACCGGGCGCCGACCGTCGGCCCGTGCGGCGAGTCCACCGGCCCCGACGACCTGTTCAGCCTCGGCGAGACGCTGCGCCACCTGTGCGGGCTCGGCGACCTGGACGAGCTGGCCGCGCTCCCGCCGCTGCCCGGCCCGGACGACCCGCCGGAGCCGCCGCGGCCGCCCGCGGACCACGCCACGCCACGCATGACGGTGCCGCTGCCGCCCGACGGCCTCGGCCTCGGCCTGCTCTCCCTCGCCCGCGCGCTGCGCCGGGCCACCCGCCCCGAGCGGGCCGACCGGTTCGCCACGGCCCGGGAGATGGACGAGCAACTGCGGGGCGTATTCCGCGAGTTGCGCTCCCTGCGCCTGCACACGGAGACGTTCGAGCCGTCCCCGCTGTTCCTCCAGTCGGCGTACGCGCTCGACGGCGGCCTCGGGGTGCCGCCGCCGTTGTCGCGGTGGGTGGCCCCCCACCCCGGCCCGGCCCCCTACGAGGCCCCCCGACCCGGCGACCTCGCCAAGGAGCTGCCCGTCCCCCGGCCCGATCCCGACGACGCCCACCACGCGGAGCTGAGCCGGCTCGGCGACGACGACCCGGACGCGCTGCTCCAGCACACCGCGGAGTGGCCGGGGTCGCCCGAAGTGCAGTTGCTGCGCTGCCGCCTGCTGCTGCGGGTCGCGCTGCGGCCGGGCGCGCAGGTGCCGCCGCGCCTCCACGACGCCTCCGTCGCCCTCGTCCGCGCCGAGCGGGCGATCGGGCCCCGCGCGGCCCCGTACGACTGGCGGCTCGCCTGGCACCGCGGGCTGCTCGCGCTCGCCGCCGACGACGTACCGCTCGCCCGCGGGCACTTCGACCGGGTGTACGCCGCCATTCCCGGCGAGTACGCGCCCAAGCTGGCACTCGGCCACTGCGCGGAGCGGCTCGGGCGGTGGCGGGAGGCGCTCACGTTCCACGAGGCGGTACGGGTGCGCAATCCCTCGCTGGGCGGGGCGGCGTTCGGGGCGGCGCGGGCCCGGATCGCCCTGGGCGGGCCGAGGGCGCTCGCCCACGCGGTCGAGGCGCTGGACGCGGTGGCGCAGCACTCGCGGTACCGGACGGCGGCGCGGGTCGCGGCGGTGCGGGTGTGCGCGGACCACGCGCGGGGCGCCGAGGACCTCGCGGAGGTGGTGCGGCGGCTCGGGCGGCTGTTCTACGCGCACGGGCTCACCGACGAGCAGGCGCGGCTGCGGATGCGGGCGCAGGTGTGGGAGGTGGCCCGGGCGCTGCTGAGCGGGGGCGCGGTGTCCGCCGAGGGGCTGCGGGACGTGGCCCGCGGGGCGGACGTCCGGCTGCGCTTCCCCGGGTCGGAACGGCAGGTCCGGGTCGACCTCTCCCGCTTCTGCGTGGGCCTGGCCCAGGAGGCGGCCCGCGACCCGGGCACCCCCCTGGCCGAACTCCTCCTGGACCGCGCCTACGCGATCCGCCCCTTCGGCCTGCGCCACCACAGGGGCCCTCGATGACCCCGGCCCTCCCGGCCCGCGCGGGTCCGGACGCGGGCGCGGCCGGGCCGGGCTCGGGCGCGACGGAGCCAGGCGCGGAAGCGGCCGGGCCGGGCTCGGGCCCGACACAGCCAGGCACGGAAGCGGCCGGGCCGGGCTCAGGCTCGACACAGCCAGGCACGGAAGCGACCGGACCAGACCCGAACCCGACACAGCCAGGCACGGGCGCGGCCGGGCCGGGCTCGGGCCCGACACAGCCAGGCGCGGAAGCTGCCGGGCCGGGGCGGCGGCGCGGCCGGAGGCCCGCGTGAAGGCGTCGGTCCTGTGGAAGTGGGTGTGGGCGCCCCGCGTCCGGGGTTGCCGCAACCACGCCTACCTGCGGGAGCGGCTCCTCGCGCTGCCCCTCCTCACCGCCCTCGCCTTCACCCCCTTCGCCTGGGCCTACAGCACCGTCCGGGCCGACGCCGCGTACATCCAGGACCGCGCCGCCCCCGCCCTCGGCGACCTCGCGGACGCCCGCGCCTCCCTCCAGATCGCCGACGGCGAGGCCGCCGACAGCCTGCGCGCGGGCCGCGCCGTCGAGCTCAGCGGTCTGAGCGAGCGCTACCGCACCCGCACCACCCGCGCCACCCAGCGCCTGAACCAGGTGGCCCGCAGCGGCGCCCTGTCCACCTCCGAGCGCCAGGACCTCGACGTCGTCTCCGGCCTCGTCGCCGACTACGGCACCTGGACCGCCTGGGCCCAGGCCAACGCCTCCGACCGCGCCCTGCGCGAGGCCTCCCTCGCGTACGCCCGCAGCATCCTGTGCTCCACCCGCCAGGACCCCGACACCCTCGTCTGCCGCCCCGCCACCGGCTCCACCGCCACCGCCGTCGTCGACCGCGTCACCGCCCTCGAACGCGCCCTCCAGGACCGCATCGCCGACCGCGCCGCCCCCGGCGCCGACGTCATCGCCGCCTTCGCCGTCTCCGGCGTCGCGGTCCTGTTCCTGGTCCACGGCCTGTGGCGCACCCAGGTCTTCCTCCACCACCGCTTCCGCCTCTACGTCAGCCTGCCCCTGCTAGCCGCCGCCCTCCCCCTGTGCGCCCTGCCCCTGCTCGCCACCGACGCCGTCCTGGTGCAGCGGTCCCAGCGCGCCGCCGAGTCCACCGCCCACGCCCTGTCCGCCAAGACCTCCCCGCGCATCGAGTCCGCCGCCGAGGCCCACCCCTTCACCGCCCCCGACCGGTACGTCATCGCCGCCCTGGAGGACTCCGTGGACCGCGAACTGGCCGAAGGCCGCCTCGCCTTCCTCGACGCCGCGCCCGCCTGGGTGCTCCCCGCGGGCCTGCTCAGCGCCGCCGTCACCGGCGCCACCCTGCACTCCTACCGGCGCGAGTACGTCCGCCTCACCCGCCCGGGGGCCGCCCCATGACCCGCCGCACCCGCCGCACCCGCCGTACGGCCCTCGCGTCCGGGCTCACCGCCCTCGCCCTCCTCGCCGCCCTCACCAGCGGCGGCTGCGCCACCGAGGGCCGCGACACCCTGGTCGTCCTCGGTCCGTGGACCGGCGCGGAGGGCATCGCGTTCGAGGCGATGCTGAAGCGGCTCGACGACGGCACCGGCAAGACGTACGCCTACCGCGGCACCCGCTCGCTGCGCGAGACCCTGGTCGCGCAGCTGGAGGCCGGTGACCCGCCGGACGTCGCCGTCCTCAACAGCCTGGGCGAGCTGACCGAGTACGCCCGCGGCAACCGCCTCGAACCCCTCGACACCCCCGGCCATCCGCCCTGGGCCCCCCGCGTCGACATCAACGGCTCCCGCCGCACCTACTGGGTCCCTCTGAAGGTCGACCTGAAGAGTCTGGTCTGGAGCAAGAAGGAGAAGGGGGGTGGGGGGCGGGGTGGTGTGCCCCGGTGGTGCGTGGGGCTCGCCTCGCAGGCCACCTCCGGCTGGCCCGGCACCGACTGGATCGAGGATCTGGTCCTGCACCGGTCCGGCCCCGACGTCTACGCACGGTGGGCGGCCGGCCGGCTGAGCTGGCGCAGTCCCGAGGTGCGGGGGGCCTGGACCGCGTGGGCGCGGCTGCTCGGCGAGCGGTCCAAGAAGACGGTCGACCTCTCGCTCACCACCTCGTACGAGGGGACCCCGGATCCGGACGCGGAGCGGCCGCGCCCGCGGGGGCTCCTGAACTCGCCGGAGCTGGACTGCACGCATGAGCACCAGAGCGCCTTCATTCGCTATCTGTATGCGAACGCAAAGGGTAAAGAGGGCGCAAAAGAGAGTGGTGGCGGGGGTGTGCGGGTGGACCCCTCGGCCCGGTTCCTGCCGGGACCCGCCGCCCACGACGACGCGTACGAGGTCGCGGGCGACATGGCGGCCGCCTTCCGGGGCGGCCCGGCCGCCCGGGAGCTGGTCGAGCGGCTCTCGGGCGGCGAGGCGCGGCGGCTCTGGCACGAGGAGGCCGAGCCGGAGCTGCGGCCGTTCTTCCCCGGCGCGGGCGACCCCCGGCCGACCGACCCGGGCGGCGACGAGGTCGCGGCGATCCTCACGGGCGGGGCGAAGGCACTGTGCTTCGACGCCTCGGACGCGATGCCGCCCGCGCTGCGGGACGCCTTCCACCGCGCGGTGCTCCGGTACTTCCGGGCACCCTCGGCCGCCCGCCTGGACACCCTCCTCGGCCAGCTGGACACCGTCCGCGCGGAGACCGGCGGCGGGACCCTCGCCCCGGACCTCCTCTGCGCACCCCCCGCGACGGGGTGAGCCGCCCCACACGTCCGCCCCGCGGCCCCCTCCGACCTGGCCCGGAATGACCTGCAGGAACAGACATTCGGTTGCATACTGGCGTGGACCGGGCCCACGGGGTCGCTGTCTGCCAACCATTCCGCAGCGGTTAGCGTCTACTCCGAAGGAGTTGCCCCAGCCAGCCGAACGGACCGCCGACCGTGGCCTCTGCCGAACTGTCCTCCCCGTCACTCAGCCGAGCCGACCGGGGCAGCGGCATGCGCGAACCCTGGTACGAGCGGTACCGCATGCCGCTGATGATCATGGCGGGCCTGCTGCCGCTGTACCTGCTGTGGTGGACGGTCTTCGCGACCGGCGGCGGCGACCTCGCGGCGCAGGAGGCCTGGGCGGGCTTCGCCCGGCGCTACCCGGGCTCGGCGTACAGCCTCTTCTGGTACGGCGGTCTGCACACCGCCAACTACAGCGTCATCTCGCCGTACCTCATGGCCGCGTTCGGCGTGCGGACGGTGGCCGCGGCCTCCGGGCTCGCCGCCACCTGGATGGCCATCGCGCTGATCATGCGCAGCGGCATCCGCAAGCCGCTGTGGCCCTCGATCGTCGTCGGCTTCTCGCTGTGGTGCCAGGTCGTGTGCGGCCGCGCCACCTTCATGCTCGGTGTCGCGTTCGGCGTCGGCGCGGTCCTCGCGGCCACCGGACCCACCAACCGGCTGCGGGTCGCGGCCGCCACGGCCTGCGCGGCGCTCGCGACCATGGGCAGCCCGGTCGCGGGCCTGTTCCTGGTCGTGGTGGGCGCCGCCCACCTGCTGAAACGCCAGTGGGGCCCGGCGCTCGCCCTGATCCTGCCGCCGTTCGTCGTGGTCGGCCTGACCACCTGGCTGTTCCCCTTCGAGGGCGAACAGCCGATGGCGTTCATCCGGATCTTCCCGCCGGTGCTGCTCTGCGGGGTCGTGATCCTCGCGGCGCCGCGCTCCTGGAAGCTGCTGAAGATGGGCGCGGGGGTGTACGCGGTGGGCGTGGTGCTCACCTGGCTGATCCCCACGCCGATCGGCACCAACGTGGAGCGCTTCGCCGAGATCGCCGCCCCGCCGATACTGCTCGCCGCCGTCCTGAACCGGAAGTTCCCCTCCGTGCGGCTGCTGCGGCCGAGCGGCAAACCGCGGCACATCTGGCAGCGCACGGTGCTGATCTGCGCCATCGTCCTGTCCCTCATCTGGGTGTCGGTGAAGACGACCGCCGACATAGTGGCGTACACGAAGGTGCCCACCTGGGCCGTCGAGACCGACGGAGTCGTCAAGGAACTCAACCGCCTGGGCGCCGAACGCACCCGCGTCGAGGTCGTCCCGGCCCGCGACCACCGCGAGGCCGCCGTCCTGTCGCCGTACATCAACATGGCGCGCGGCTGGAACCGGCAGGCCGACGTGGAGCGCGGCCGCCTGTTCTACGAGGGCCGGCCGGTCTCCGAGGTCAAGGAGGGCATGTTCTCGTCGTCCTCCTACCGCGCCTGGCTGAACCACTGGGCCGTCGGCTTCGTGGTGCTCTACAAGGGCGACGGCCGCCCCGACGGCGCCGCCGAGCGCGAGCACGACCTGGTGACCAGCGAGCCGAGCTATCTGGACCAGGTCTGGCACGACGACAACTGGCGGATCTACCGCGTCAAGGACGCCGTTCCGCTCGTCGACAAGCCCGGCTCCGTGGTGACCGCCGACGGCGCCCACCTCACCGTCCGCATGTCCGAGCCCGGCTCGGTCACCGTCCGCGTCGCCTACTCGCCGTGGCTGTGGGCGGAGGGCGGCTGCCTCTACAAGGAGGGCGACTTCACGCGCCTGACGGTGAAGAAGCCGGGCGACGTGCGGATCGCGTCCAACTACGGGGGCCCGTCGGGACCGCAGCCGAAGTGCGAGCCGGAGCCCGACAAGGACTAGCGCGTCAGGCGTACGAGACCGGGCGTACGGGATCGGGCGTACGACAAAGGGGGTGGGGGCAAGCCGTCCGGCTCGCCCCCACCCCCTTTTCGTCCCGCGTCAGCTCACGCGGGTCAGCTTCGCGCCCAGGCCGGGCTCGGAGAGGTTCTTCTGCAGGGCCACGGGAACCTTGATCGCGCCGCTGGTGGTGCCGTCACCGACGAGCAGGCGGCCGACGACCGTACCGGCCTTCGCGGAGTGCGGGGGCGTCTTGCCGCCGTCCGACAGCTCCGTCTTGACGGTCAGGCCGGACCAGCCGACGGCGGTGACGTCCTTGGTGGCGACGACCGGCGTGGTGCCGCCGAGGCCGTCGTCGATCTCGCCGACGACCTCGCCCTTCTTCACCACGGTCTTGGCCTTGAGGGCGTCCTGCCCGGCCGCGATCAGGTCCTTGGTGACGTTGGTGACCAGGTCGATGTTGGCCACGCCGTTCGAGCCGAACTGGGCGAGGGCCGCGCCGATGACCATGTGGGTCTTGCCGCCGACCCGCTTCTCCGCGGCGAAGAGGATGTTGCCGCCCGCGGCCGAGGTGGTGCCGGTCTTGATGCCGATGGCGACGGTCGGGACGAGACCGAAGTAGTTGTCCTGCCGGTCGCCGTTGATGTCCTCGTAGCTGCGCTGGCCCGCGATCTCCTTGAAGGTCGGGTTCTCCATCGCCACGCGGCCGAGCTTCACCAGGTCCTCGGCGGTCGACACGGTCGTCTTGTCGAGGCCGCTGGGGTCCGTGTAGTGCGTGTTCTTCATGCCGAGTTCCTTGGCGGTCTTGTTCATCTTGGCGACGAACTTGTCCTCGGAACCCTTGCCGTCCCAGCGCGCGAGCAGCCGGGCGACGTTGTTGGCGGACGGCAGCATCACGGCCTGCAGGGCCTCGTACTGGGTGAGCTTCTGGCCCTTGGTCACCTTGACCACGGACTCGTTCGCCGGCTTGCCCTTCTCGTAGTGCCGCTGCGCCTCGGCGTCGACCTCGATGGTCTTGCCGTCCCCGCCCTTCTTGATCGGGTGGTCGCGCAGGATCAGGTAGGTCGTCATCACCTTGGCGATGCTCGCGATCGGCACGGGCTTCTGGTTCCCGGACGAGCCGAAGCTGCCGATGCCGTCGACGTCCATGGCGGCCTGGCCGTCCTCGGGCCACGGGATCGACGGCTTGCCGCCCTCGAAGGAGTGCGTCGTCGCGGCCGTCAGCGTCAGCTTCGGCTCGGGAAGCGGACGCAACGCCTGTGCGACTGCGAACACAATCGCGAGGAGCACGACGAGCGGCGTCCAGATCTTGACCCGGCGCACGATGGTGCGGGTCGGGGTCTCCGGGGGCGGCGGCGTGTTCGTCAGCTCGGCGAGCAGGTCGAGCGGCGGGAGGGGCGGCAGGGGCTGCTGGCTGGTGCGGTCCTCCGGCGGGGGCGCCTGGACGGGGGTGCCCGCTCCCGGCGGGGCCTGTTCGGGCGTGCCCGCCGGGGCCGGCGTCTGCGCGGCGGCCCACGCGGGCACGGCCTTGCCCTCCCGGCCGGGCTTCGTGCCCGGCGCGGGCTGCGCCTTCGGCTCGGGCTTCACGCGGGGCTCGTCGAGCGGCTTGAGCGCGACGAACTTGCTGGTCCGCTCGGACTCCGACTCGGCTGCCCCGGGTGCACCTGCGGGCTTGGCCGCGGGCTTCGACGCGTCGCCGGACGCGGTCTTGCGCTCGGGTACGTCGCCGAGCTTGAGCATCGTGGTCGGCTGGTCCACGCCCGCGGAGCCGGGGCGGACGGCCTTGAAGACGGCGGTGGCCTGGTCGAGCCCGTTGCCGGGGGCGTCGGGCTTGTCGTCGGCGTCGGGCTTGGCGCCGGGCTTGTCGTCGCCCTTGGCCGGGGCCTTGGCGTCCGCCTTGGCATCCGCCTTCGGCTCGTCGTCGGCCTTGGCATCACCCTTGGCGTCGGCTTCGGGCTTCGGGTCGGCCTCGGGCTCGGGCTTCGGATCGGCGGCGGACTTCGGCTCGGCGGCGGACTTCGCGGTGAGCGTCAGGGTGGCGTCGGACTTCGCCGGGCGCTTCGGCGCGGCGTCGGCCTCGGCGGCGGGCTCCGGGTCGGCGTCGGAGTCCGTCCCGGCGGCGCTCCCGGGCTCGGCGTCGGCCTTCGGCTCGGCTTCGGCCTTCGAGTCGGCGTCGGCCTTCGGCTCCTCGGCGGCCTCCGGCTCGGCGGCAGCCTCCGGCTCGGCGGCGGACTTCCCGTTCGCCCCCGGCCGCACGGTCGTGAACACCGCCGTGGCCCGGTCAACCCGGGGGTCACCAGGGGCGTCCCCGGCGTCGGCGGACTCGTCGGCCTCGGCCTTCGCGCCCTCGTCGGCACCGTCAGCGTCGTCGTCGGCGTCCTCGGCGTCGTCCACCCGCGGCTCGGGCCGGGCAGCCGTGAACACGGCCGTGGCCATGTCGACCGCGGACCCCGCCGCCTCGGCGTCGTCCTCGTCGTCACCCCCGGCCACGCCGGAGGAGGAACCTTCCGGCTCGACCGGCTCGACCGACTCGACGGACTCGACCGAGGAGGAACCTTCCCCCTCAGCCGGGCCGGAACCCTCAGCGGCCTCATCCGCCCCAGAAGCGGACCCGGCCCCGGAGGCGGCCCCGGAGCCAGACCCGGACCCGGACTCAGCGTCGGCCCCGGACTCGGCGCCGGACTCGGTTTCCTCGGATCCCGCCACCCACGCGGCAACCGCCGCGCGCAGTCGTGCGTCTCCCTTGGCGTCGCCCGGCGTGGAGCCGACCGCGGAACCGGACGCCGACGAGGCGTCGTCCGCACCGTCCGAGGCGCCCCCGCCAGAAACCGTCTTAGACCCGTCGGGGAACTCGCCCGCCACCGATGCCTCCTCGTACTTGCCGTACTCGCCACGCCCAACCATGGCCCGGACCCGCTGTCCGAACCATGTCCCAGTGTCCTGTGTGAGGGCTTAACCCCCGTGGTAGACGAGAACGACATACCTACTGGTTCCCGTACGTACCGCCCACGCACTCTCGACAGACCAATGTGAGAGGGGTCACCCTGTCATTCATCCACGCGGGGAGGCATGGATGGGCAGGAGCCGCAGAACAATTCCGGAGGAGCTTCTGCTGCTCGCTCTGGACCCGGCCACGGGTACCACAGCGCAGCCGCAGTCGCTCGACCTGGGTCTGGCCGGAGCGCAGCTAGTAGAGCTGGCACTGGCCGGACGGATAGCCCCTGACGGGGATCGTATCGCCGTGGTGATGCCACGGCCGACCGGAGATCCGACTCTGGACTCCGCACTGGAACTGCTGCGCAGGCGCGGCAGCCCGGTTCGGGCCGTCCACTGGATCGGCGGGCCCCGCCTGGGGCTGCGCCAGACCTACCTTTCGCATCTGGAGCGGTGCGGCATGGTGCATGCCGTGGCGGGTCAGATGTGCGGGGTACTGCCGACGACTCGCTATCAAGCGACGGACACGGCGATCAGCCGGGAAATCAGGTCCCGGCTGGATTCGGCGATCCGCACCGGCGTCCCGCCGGACCCGCGGACCGCGGCGCTCGCCGCGCTGGCCCACGCGGTCGGACTCGGCAAGCACCTGTATCCGGGCAACGAGGGACGCTCGTCCCGCTCCCGGCTGCGCGATCTGATCAGGCACGACCCGATGGGCGGCCTCGTGGCACACGCCGTGATGGACGTCCAGAACGGTGTGGCGGCGCAACCGCGCCGCAGTCCCGCGACCGCGGGGCAGGGCGGCGGGCGTCAGCCCGCGCAGACGGCGCGGACCGCACCGGACCCCGGCAGGGTTCCGATGCAGCCACGCCGGGGTGCGGGAGCCATGGCCCGCGCCGTGGCCCACTGAACCGGCCGCGCCCGCGGCACACGCGTCATCCGCGCCACCGCACCGCAGTCCCCCAGACCCGGTTCGGGAGCCGCTGAGCCGCGCGGCCGGGGCACCGCGGCGTCCACGACGGACGCCGGTGCCCCGGCCGCGCGGCCGCAACCGCCTCATGGGGCACGCCTGTTGGGGCGTTGCGCTCGGCGCACGCCGCGCCGGCACCCCACACGCCGCTGTTCTGCTGTTTCCCAGCGCCGAGTTGACCCGTGGTGGCACTCTGCATGGCAGCAGACACGCAAAGTAGAGGCATAGTGCCGGAGGTGCACGTCCCGTGGCGTCCAACGTCAATCCCACCGTCAGGCGACGCCGGCTCGGCCAGGAGCTGCGTCGGCTGCGCGAGCTGAAAGGCATGACGGCCGAAGAGGTGGCGGAGCGGCTGCTGGTCTCGCAGTCGAAGATCAGTCGCCTGGAGAACGGCCGCCGCTCGATCAGCCAGCGCGACGTCCGCGACCTCTGCGGGGTGTACGAGGTCGAGGACCACCGGATCGTCGACTCGCTCATGCAGATGGCCAAGGACTCCCGCCAGCAGGGCTGGTGGCACTCCTTCGGCGACATCCCGTACAGCGTCTACATCGGCCTGGAGACGGACGCGGCGTCCTTGCGCGTCTACGATCCGCAGGTCGTCCCCGGCCTGCTCCAGACCAGGCCGTACGCGGAGGCGCTGATCACCGGCGCGCTGCCGGAGACCACTCCGACGGACATCGAGAAACGGGTGCAGGTCAGGATGCGCCGCCAGGAGCGCATCGCGGCGCCGGACAATCCGCTGCGGCTGTGGACCGTCCTGGACGAGTCCGCGCTGCGCCGCGTCGTCGGCACCCGGGCGCTGATGCGTGAGCAGTTGGAGTATCTGGTGGAACAGTCCCAGCTGCCGCACGTCACGGTGCAGGTGATTCCGTTCGACATGGGCGCGCATCCGGGTCTGAACGGTCAGTACGCGATTCTCGAGTTCCCGGACGCCTCGGATTCCAGCGTGGTCTACATCGAGGGCGTCACGAGCGACCTGTATCTGGAAAAGGCGAATGACGTGCAGCAATACAGCGTCATGTACGAGCATTTGCGGGCACAGGCGCTGAATGTGGATCAGTCCCGTCAGCTGATCGCGGACATCGCCAAGGAGTACGCCCGCTGAGGCCCAGCTCGTGAAAGCGCCGCACAGTACACCTTCGCCACAGCGTGATGGAAGACCCCTCTGGAATATGCCATCCGGTTGAGTGAACGACCCATCCGCCGGTCGATGTTGGCGAGTAGCGTCATTCACGCCAACAGCAAGAACGTTGGCGTATACCGCTCTCAGGCGGTTACAGCAATTCACCGACTGCGCAAAACGGAGCAAACATGGCAATCCAGCAAGGTGCCTCGCACGCTTGGACCAAGTCTTCCTACTCCACCGGGAACGGCGCCTGCGTCGAGGTCAAGTCCCCCGTGACGCACGCGATCTCCGTGCGTGACTCCAAGGTCACCGACGGCGCGGTCATCGCCTTCCCCGCGGACTCCTGGAACGTCTTCGTGGCCGAGGTCCGGGACGGTAACCACGACCGCGGGTGATACGTGCCACCGACACAACCGCATAGCACCACCGCATGAGCCCTCTCGACTGGTCCGCCGTCCTGGCCGAGGGGGCTCGGCCTTGCCCGCCGCTTGTCCGCTAGCGGAGCCGGTCCACGTACCGGTCCGTCCCCGGCACGGTCGGGACGAACGGCGCCACCAGCTCCACCCGCCCGAGGCCCGACTCGGCGACCTGCTCGACGGCCCCGGCGAACCGCCCGTCCCAGCACTCGCGCGGATCGCACTCCAGGAACCACAGCAGGGTCAGCCGGGTGTCGACGCCCTCGACCTGCTTCACGTACGTCATCCGGTCGCCCGGCAGCGGTGTCGGCCTGAAGACCGTCACCAGGGCGGCGGGTGAGCCCGCGAGGGCGCGCGGGAGCCGCCGGGCCAGCAGCCACTCCAGGAGTTCCGGGCGCAGCTCGGGGCTCTCGGCGTCGATGACTTCGAGGACGAGCCCCTGGTAGGGGTGGTCGAGGGCGTGGAAGTCGCGCGGCCCGGCGGCGCCGTCCCGGTACACGGTGGCCTCGTGGTCCTGGAAGGCCGTGAAGACGTGGGTGCGGGCCTGGTGGACGCGGCCGTCGCGGTTGAGGCGCTTGTTGATGCCGACGGTCCACTTCATGTGGTGGTCGTAGCGGCCCTCGGTGATCCAGTACGTGGAGAGGTAGCAGCCGGCCGTCACGGGCTGGGCGACCGCCGACTTCTCGGGCAGGCGCAGGAGTTGCAGATCGCGGGTCGCCACCCAGCGCCGTCCCGCGTACATCCACGGCATCGCCATCGCGCCCGCGTAGTAGTGGTCGTCCTCGTACCAGCGGTTGTAGGCGTACTCCTGGCCCGGGTGCGGCTCGACCATGGTGATCAGCGCATGGCCGGGGCGCACCCCGTAGGGACCGACGGCGGCCAGCTCGCCGTACACCTCGGCGTGGGTGTCCTCAGTCACAGATCTCCCCTTCCTTCCTCCGTTGGACGCCCATACTCTGACGCCCCGTCAGGAAAACTGCCAGAGTCCGGAGGTTCCTCATGTCACTGCTCGACGGCAGGACCGTGATCGTCTCGGGGGTCGGCGCGGGGCTCGGCCACGAGGTCGCCGCCGCCGTGGTGCGCGACGGCGGCAACGCCGTGCTCGGCGCGCGCACGAAGGAGAACCTCGCGCGGTCCGCCGCCGAGATCGACCCGGACGGCGAGCGCGTCGCGCACCGGCCGACGGACATCACCGACGAGGGCCAGTGCGAGGCGCTGGCCGCGCTCGCCGTCGAGCGGTTCGGGCGGATCGACGCGCTGGTGCAGGTCGCCGCCTGGGACAGCTACTTCGGCGGCCTGGAGGACGCCGACTTCGCCGCCTGGGACGGCATCCTGGACGTGAACCTCCTCGGCTCGCTACGGATGACCCGGGCCTGTCTGCCGCACCTCAAGGAGCGCGGCGGCTCGGTCGTCCTGATCGGCACGCAGTCGTCGGTGGCCGCGCCCTCGCAGGTGCGGCAGGCGGCGTACGCGGCATCGAAGGGCGCCCTCGTCTCGGCGATGTACTCCCTCGCGCGCGAGCTGGGCCCGCACCGGATCCGGGTGAACACCGTCCAGCCGGGCTGGATGTGGGGGCCGCCGGTGGAGGCGTACGTGAAGTTCACCGCGCACACCGAGGGGGTGCCGGAGGCGGAGGTGAAGCGGCGGCTCACCGAGCGGATGGCGCTGCCGGAGCTCGCCACCGACGGGGACGTCGCGGACGCCTGCGTGTTCCTCGCCTCCGACCGGGCGCGGGCCATCACCGGCCAGTCACTGCTGGTGAACGCGGGCGAGCTGATGCGCTGAGGCCCGGTCCCGGACACGCCCCCGAGGGGTGGCCGACAGGTCCCTCTTCGGGGGCTTTCGCCCCCCTCCCTCAGTCACGTATCTGAACCAAGGTCGTCAACTCGAACGATTTTACTTCCTCTTGACCATGCGGGCGGTTGTCCACGCCCTCCCGCCGAACCGACTATGAGCGGGCACTTCGCGGCCGTTCAGGCGTCGTCACAAGGAAGTGGGCGCCGTTTCAGCGGAGTTGACCGAGTTCACAAGTCGGACCCCTGGGAGGGGCAATGAACGGTCTCGACTGGGCCGTGCTCATCGCGTATTTCGGCGTGATGGTCGCGATCGGCGTCTGGTCCCACAAACGCGTGGACAACGTCAGTGACTTCTTCACGGCCGGCGGGAAGATGCCCTGGTGGCTGTCCGGCATCTCGCACCACATGTCCGGCTACAGCGCGGTGATGTTCACCGGCTACGCGGGCATCGCCTACACCTACGGCGTCACGTCCTTCATCACCTGGTCGTTCCCCATCGCGATCGGCATCGCCATCGGCGCCCGCCTCTTCGCACCGCGCATCAACCGCCTGCGCTCACGCCTGCACGTCGCGTCGCCCCTCGAATACCTGAAGAACCGCTACAACCTGAAGACCCAGCAGGCCCTCGCCTGGTCCGGCATGCTCCTGAAGATCGTGGACGTCGGCGCGAAGTGGGCCGCCATCGCCACCCTGCTCTCCGTCTTCACCGGCGTCTCCCTCAACCAGGGCATCCTCATCACCGGCGTGATCACCGCGATCTACTGCACGATCGGCGGTCTGTGGGCGGACGCCCTCACCGAGCTGGGGCAGTTCATCATCCAGCTCCTCGCCGGTGTCGCGATGTTCGTGGCGGTCGTCGCCAAGCTCGGACCGTACGGCGGGTTCTTCGGCGTGTGGGACGAGCCCGAGCTGGACGGCCACGCGAAACCGCTGGTCGGACCCTACGGCACCGTCTTCCTCCTGGCCTTCCTCTTCATCAAGCTCTTCGAGTACAACGGCGGCATGCTCAACCAGGCCCAGCGCTACATGGCCACGGCCAACGCCCGCGAGGCCGCCCGCTCCGCGAAGCTCTCCGCCGTCCTCTGGCTCGTCTGGCCGCTCGTCCTCTTCTTCCCCATGTGGATGTCGCCGCTCCTCGTCGACGCCAAGAAGCCCGACGGCTCCGACTCCTACGCCCTCATGACGGAACAGCTGCTCCCCCACGGCCTCCTGGGCCTGGTCATCGTCGGCTTCTTCTCCCACACCATGGCCATGTGCTCCTCCGACGCCAACGCCATCGCGGCCGTCTTCACCCGTGATGTGGCGCCCGTCCTCTCCAAGCGGGCCCGCGCCTGGACGGACCACGCCGGGCTCATCGCCGCGCGGCTCACCACCGTCGTCTTCCTCGGCCTGTCCATGGCCGTGGCCACGCAGGTCAACTCGCCCGCCTTCAAGGACATCATCACCGTCGTCATCAAGTGGGTGGCCGGCCTCATGGGCCCCATCGCCATCCCGATGATGCTCGGCCTGCTCCGCCCGTTCCGCCGCTCCGGCCCGACGGCCGCGCTCACCAGCTGGGGGCTCGGCCTGCTCGCCTTCTGGCTCGTCAACTACCCCATCCACTGGAACGTCGACGGCGGCGTGCCCCTCCAGTACCAGGTCTCGATCCCCCTGGCCGTCTCCCTGATCCTCTACATAGCGATCGGCTACATCAAGCCGGAGGACACGCCTGAGCGGGACGCGCTGATCGAGCGCATCAACACGGACGACGACGGCTCGGCCTCGGCGGTTCTTCCCACCCAGCAGGAGCCCGCCTCGCCCAAAACCGTCAGCTGACCCTGGCCCCTGGGCCTGCACCCCAGCCCCCATTACCGCAGTCCCAGCCGAACCGCCGGAGCCCCCTCAATGCCCCCGGCACCCAATTCGGTCGACTGCCCCTGGGCCAGCCCCTGCACCCCAAAAGCCCCGCCGCTACCGCGGCGGGGCTCTCTCCCACCCGCCCGCCCATTGCTGGTTGACCGGACGGTGGGCGTCGCCTGTGGGGGTGGATCGCCGTTGGCGGCTGGGGGCACACACCCTGCCCTCGACGGGGCACGACCTGCCCTCGCGGGGGGGGGCACACACCCCGCCCCCGGGGAGGGTACGCCCCGTCCTCGGCGGGGCGGGCGCCCTGCCCCCGGTCGAGGGAGAGCACGCCCCCACCCTCAGCCGCCAACGGCGATCCACCCCCCACAGGCGACGCCCACCATCCGGTCCGGTGGAAACGGGCGGGCGGGTGGGAGAGCAACCCGCCGCGATAGCGGCGGGAAACCCACCGGGCAGCCGCAGGCGCCGACGGTGGGGTGGGTCCACGGGCGGCGTCCACCGTCCGGTCGGGTGGAAACGGGCGGGCGGGTGGGAGGGGGGCGAACGGCCAGGCGCAGCCGGAGGGCAGCCGGAGGGGGCGGCTCGTGGTGGGATGCCCCCCATGCAGACCGCGAGACGCGTACTGATCGTGGCGTACGACAACGCCCAGATCCTCGACATAGCCTGCCCGAGCGGCGCCCTGGACATAGCCAACCGCTTCGGCGCGAACCCCCCGTACGAGATAGACCTGGGGACGGTGGGCCGCCGCCCGGCCCGCAGCTCGGTGGGCATAGCCCTCGCGGCGGGCCAGCAACTGGAGACGGTGACGGGCGAGTTGGACACGTTGATGGTGGTGGGCGGCGCGGGCTACGAGGAGGCGGCGGCCGACCCCCGCCTGGTCGCCCAGGTGCACCGCCTCGCGGAACACAGCCGCCGCGTGGCGAGCGTGTGCACGGGCGCGTACGTCCTGGCGGCAGCGGGCCTCCTCGACCACCGCCGGGCGACCACCCACTGGGGCTACGGCGAGAGACTGGCGGCCCGCCACCCCACGGTGGCGGTGGACGTGGCCCCGCTGTACGTGCGCGACGGCAACGTGTACACGTCCGCGGGCGTCACCAGCGCCCTGGACCTCACGCTCGCCCTGATAGAGGACGACCACGGCCCGACGCTGGCGCGCGCGGTGGCCCGCGAGCTGGTCTCGTATCTGCACCGCCCGGCGGACCAGGCGCAGATCAGCATGTTCCTGGCGGCGCCGCCCCCGGGCGACCGCCTGGTCCGCGACCTGTCGGGCCACATCAACGCGCACCTGGCCGACGACCTGTCCCCCACGGCGCTGGCCGCCCGCGCGGGCGTGAGCACCCGGCACCTGACGCGGTTGTTCTCGGCTCACCTGGGCACGACTCCGGCGCGCGCGGTGCGGGCGGCCCGCACGGAGGCGGCCGCGCACTTGGTGCGCTCCAGCGAACTGCCGTTGGCGGCGATAGCGCGCCGCTGCGGCTTCGGTTCGGCGCAGACGTTACGGCAGGCGTTCCTCGACCACTACGGCATGGGCGGGGACAGGATTCGCAGGATGCCGGACATGCCCCGCCCACACCCGCCGCGGGGAGCGGAGACTCCCGTGGCATGACACAGCCGACGACCCGCCGCACCCTCCTGCGCGGCACAGCCGCAGCAGCCACGGCCACGCTCGCCACGGCGGCCCTCGCCCCGACCGCCCACGCGGACGACACCACCCCGTACCCCTCGAAGACCCCTGCGCGATCCCGCACCGGCACTGCGCCCCAGGGCCCCCGCATCGGCATCCTCCTCTACGACGGCTACAGCCTCCTCGACCCCACGGGCCCCGCCGAGATCCTGTCCCGCGTCCCGGGCGCGAGCGTCACGATGGTCGCCGAGCGGCCCGGCCCCGTGCGTACCGACACCGGTGACGTGGCGGTCCTCGCGGAGCGTTCGCTCGACGAGGCGGGCGACCTGGACGTGCTGCTCGTGCCGGGCGCGGGCAACCGCGGCCTCATCGCGGCGATGGAGAACCGGACGCTCCTGAAGTGGATCCGGCACACGGACCGCCGGACCCGCTTCACCACGTCCGTGTGCACGGGGTCGTTGGTCCTCGCGGCGACGGGCCTCCTGGACGGCCGCCGCGCGACGACGTACTGGGCGTCGGCGCCGTACATGGAGAAGACCTTCGACATCACCTACGTGCCCGAACGCTACGTCCGGTCGGGGAAGTTCATCACGGCGGCGGGCGTCTCGGCGGGCCTCGACATGGCCCTGTATCTGGCGGCGCGGCTGACCGACGAGGACACGGCGAAGGCGATCCAGCTCGCCGTGGAGTACGACCCGCGGCCGCCGTTCGACGCGGGGAACGCGCAGGAGGCGAGCGAGGAGCTGAAGGCCCGCGCCCTGAAGATCGTGGAGGATTCGCAGGCGTGAGCGCGCGGGCCCGGACGGGGGTCGGGCCCCGACAGCTGAGGCAGCCGAGACGGTCTGGGCAGTTCGGACAGTCGAGACCAGGACAGTTCTTGTCCTGGTCTCGGCTTCAGCCGCGCGGATAGCGGGCGAGCCAGCCGGGCGCGGCGCCCGCCGGGCTGTGCAGGGCGGGCCCCTGCGTCATCTCCATGGCGAAGTCGTCGGCGAGTTCGAGGACGGTCGAGCGGCCCTCCAGTTCGGTGAGCCAGCCCGGCGGCAGCGCGGTCTCGCCGTGGAGGGCGCCGAGGAGCGCCCCGCACAGCGCGCCGGCCGCGGCGGACGCCCCGCTGTGGTTGACGGCGAGCCGCAGGCCGTGGCGGATGTCCTCGCCGACGAGGGCGCAGTACACGGCGGCGGCGAGCGCGCCGACGGCCTCGCCCTCGCCGACGAGTTCCTCCACGCGGCTCGCGGTGGGCATGCCCTGCCGGACGGCGCCGAGTGCGTGCCGCAGGGCGTCGGTGACGGGCTGGTGTCCGGGCCGGGCGGCGAGCAGGGCGAGGGTGCGCTGGATGGCGCCGTCCAGGGACTCGCCCCGGGCGAGGCCGTGCACGAGGACGGTGTGGGCCCCGGCGGTGAGGTAGGCGACGGGGTGGCCGTGGGTCTGGACGGCGCACTCGACGGAGAGCTGAAGGACGAGCTGCGGCTCCCACCCGACGAGCAGCCCGAAGGGCGCGGACCGGGTGGCGGCCTCCGGCCCCTGGTCGCCGGGGTTCTTCGGTACGTCGAGGGTGCCCATGCGGTCGTCGGCGAGCCCGGTGAGGCAGGCGCGGGCGGGGCCGCGGCGGGCGTACAGCCACTCCTCGCGGGCCAGCCACCCGTCTTCCTTGCGGCGTTCGTCGGGCCCCCAGTCGCGCTGGGTGGCGGCCCAGCGGCGGTACGCGCGGTGCAGGTCGGTCGGCGGGTGCCAGGCCCCGGTGTCGCGGCGGACCTGCGCGCGTATCAGGCCGTCGACGGTGAACAGCGTCAGCTGCGTGGCGGCGGTGACGGTGCCGCGCCCGCCGCCGTGCGCGGCGGCGAGCTCGGTGAGCCCCTCGGCGCCGTGGGCCTCACGGATCGCGCCGAGGCCGAGGCCGTCGACGGGCGCGCCGAGCGCGTCACCGACGGCGGCGCCGAGCAGCGTCCCGCGCACCCGGCTGCGGAAGTCCTGCTGCTCGGTGCGGCCCCACACCCCGGTGGCTGCTGCAGTGCTCACCGAACCCCCTTTCCCGTGCCCTGGCGTCCGACTCCGCAGCACTGTAATCGAACGGGAACGGTGGGTTCAGGGCCCAAGTGGTTTGTACGGAGGTGCCCTTTCTCTTAACTCCCGTCAGGGGTTGGCCGGTGTTCGACGTACTCGATGACGGTGCCGTCGGGGTGCCGTGCGGTGAAGCCGGTGCCGGTGGGGACGCGGTGCGCCGGTACCAGGATCTCCGTGCCCTCCTCGGCGGCGAGCCGGGTCAGATACGCGTCGGCGGAGTCGACGAGGAGCGTCCCGTCGGTGGCCCGAAATGGTTCCAGGACCTCCTCCGTGGCTTCGATGAGCAGAAAACTTCCGACGACGGCGAGGGTGAGTTCCCTGGCGGGATACGTGAAGTACATGTCCCGTTCCACGCCGAGCAGCCGCTCGTAGAAGGCGGTGACGGAGTCCAGGGTGCCGGGCGGGGTGTAGACGCGGATGAGGGTGCGGGGTTCGGTGAGGTCGGAGGAGTCGTTGTGGCGGCGGATGACCACCGGAATGTCGGAGGTGCTGGTCGCTTCGGTCATGCGGCAAGCATCCGGCGGGGAATGGGGCGCTGCCAGGCTGGCGTTCATGGGGTGAGCGGAGGTCACAGGATGACGGACACGGCCCAGCGGGCACGGGGTGCGCTGCGGCGCGAGCTGGGCGGCTTCCTGCGCGCGCACCGCGAGTTGGTCGCCCCGGCGGACGTGGGGCTGCCGCGCACCGCCCGGCGGCGCACGTCCGGGCTGCGGCGCGAGGAGGTCGCGGCGCTTTCGGGGGTGTCGGTGGCCTGGTACACGTGGCTGGAGCAGGGGCGCGTTGACACGTCCCGGCAGGTCCTGGACTCGGTGGCGCGGGCGCTGCGGATGGACGGGGCGGCGCGGGAGCATGCGCTGGCTTTGGCGGGGTTCACTCCGGACGGGCTCGAAGCCCCGGAGACCCCGCAGCCCGTGGAGCCCGTGGAGCCCGTGGAGGTCAACCACCAGCACCTGCTGGACAGTTGGCCCACCACCCCCGCCCTCCTCCTCGGCCCCGCCCTGGACCTCCTCGCCTGGAACACCGCGTACGCGACCGTCTGGCCGGACCCCGCAGCGGTACCCCCCGACCGCCGCAACCTCCTGCTCCTCCTCACCGGCGACCCCCACCACCAGCGCCTCCTGCCCGCCTGGCAGCCCCTGGCGATGGACCTCTACCGCCACTTCCGCACGCGCGCGGACCGCGACCCGCTGTCGGCGCGCTTCCGGGAGCTGACGTCCCGGCTGCGCGCCGAGCGGCCCGATCTGGAGGAGTGGTGGGACTGCCGGTCGGTGGGGGACTTCGCGCCGCGCACCGTCGAACTGGCCGTACGCGACGGCCAGTTGACGCACTACGGCGTGACGCTGCTGCTCACCCCTGAGCCTCGGGGCGGGGCGGTGCTTGTGCAGACTCCGGCTCGCCCTCGCTGAACAGGTCGGCGTACTGGGCGCGGACGGCGTCCCTGGCGGCGATCACTCGGGCGAGGCGGGGGCCGAGGCGGGCGCGGTCGGCGCCGGGGGCGTGGAGGAGGGTGGTGAGGTCGTCGGCGAGGTCGGCGAGGTCGGCCCAGTGGGGCGCTTCGGCGGCGAGGACGTGGGTGAGGCGGGCGTCCGCGTCCGTCCAGTCGGACAGGGACAAGGCGATCAGGGCGTGCAGATCGTCGTGCCAAGGGGGCGGCTCGTCGGAGGCCAGGGCGAGCCGCCGGGTCCGCTGCCACAGGGGACGTGCGGCGGCGAAGCCCTCGGCGCCGAGCACCGCGAGGGCGAGCAGGTGCAGGCCGTACACCTCGTCGTCCTCGCACTCGGCGAGCGCCACGCGGCGGGCGCGGTCCCACTGCCCGGCCATGCGGCAGGCCTTGCTCAACTCGTCGGCGGCCGCACCGTCCTTGTCGGCTTCCAGCTCGGCGAGGGCGAGGTCGGGGCGGCCGCACCACATGTGGATCTCGGCGGTGGTGCGCCGCACCCAGAGGTCCTCGCCCTCGGTCTCGACGTACCGGGCGAGGTCGGTCAGGGCCTCGTCCGTGCGGCCCATGGCGAGGTGGACGAGGGCCCGCCGCCGGTGGGCCCAGGCGAGGTCCGGGTCGAGTTCCACGGACCGGCGCAGGTCGACGCACGCCTCGCGGTAGCGGTCGAGTCGGTACAGGACGGCGCCGCGCAGGGCGAGGGCCGGAGCGGACTCCGGTTCGAGCGCCTCCGTCTTGCCCAGCTCTTCGAGGGCCTCCTGATCACGGTCCAGCTTGTGCAACACGAAGGCACGCTCGTAGAGGACCCAGCCGTTGTCCGGCAGCAGGGACTTGGCCCGGTCGACGTCGGCGACGGCCTGGTCGGGGGCGCCCAGGGCCAGGTGGACCCAGGCCCGGTGGACGAGGGCCCAGACGTAGTCCGGGTCCATCTCGACGGCCCGGTCGAAGTCCGCGAGGGCCGCCCTGTTCCGGTGGAGGAGGTACAGGGAGAGCCCACGGCTCGCGTGCGCCGAGGCGTACTTGGCGTTCAGCCCGATCGCACGGTCGTAGTCGTCGAGGGAGTCCTCGGCACGGCCCCACATCCGCAGCAGGTCGCCCCGCTCGCAGGCCACCCAGGAGGCGTCCGGGGCGAGTTCGGCGCACCGGTCCAGGTCGGCGAGGGCCTCAGTGAACTCGCCGAGGTTGCGGCGCAGCCGTGCTCTGCGGGCCCGCGCCCACACGTACTCCGGCTTGATGCGCAGGGCGCGGTTCAGGGCAGCGAGAGCTTCGTCGTACTGCCCGAGGGCGCTGTGGGTCTCGCCGAGTTCCGCCCAGCTCCCCGCGTCCTCCGGGGCGCGATCGATGGCTCGGGTCAGGTCGGCGAGGGCCTTGTCGTAGGCGCCCGTGGAGCGGTGGACCCGGCCGCGCAGGGAGAGGACGTAGTCGTCGTCGGGGGCGAGCGCGTCGGCGCGGTCCAGGTCGGTGAGGGCGTCGTCGTACGCCCCCATCAGGAACCGGGTGTAGGCCCGGCCGTACCAGGCCCGCACCAGGGCCGGATCGGCCGCGAGCGCCAGGTCGTATTCCGCGATCGAGGCCGGGTGGTCCCCGCCGACACGCAGCTCCCGCCCCCGCACGGCATGCGCGAGCGCCCGCACCGCCGATTCGAGCCCACCCCGATCGAGCAACACCTCAAACGCACCCAGCAACCCACCGCCCTCAAGGCCCCGCAGCAGATCGCTCCCCCACCCCCCGACGTCCCGCGCGTCGGCGTCCTCCCCAGCCACCACCAGCACATCAGCGCACCCCCGCGCGGCCTCCTCGTCCCACCCGCCCGCCTCGACCACACTCCGCAGAGCAGCCGACAGCGCACCCCGCTCCCCCGAGCAGAGCAGGTGATACATCTCCGCGAGCCGCAGCTCCCGCCACCGCTCGTCGCCCCAGAGGCCTTCGGGGTCGAGCCCGGTCCCGGCCTCGGCGCGCCACTCGCCGTACGCCTCCGCCAACTGCCGGTGCGTACCGGCCCACCAGCGGGGCGAGCGGCACCGCTGGAGCCGCAGCATGGGGGCTCGTACGACGTCGTGGTACTGGAGCCGGTTGCCGCGCTCGCTCACGAAGGGCAGGCCTCGCAGCCACGCGAAGAGCCCCGGCGCGTCGCTCTGCGCGCACACGCCCGCGACGGCGGCGGCGAACACGTCGGCGTCGAGCCTGCGGGGCAGCGCGCACGCAAGCGCGACGGCCTGCCGCACGGGGTCCTGTTCCCACTTCAGGAACCGTTCGACGGCGGAGGCGCAGGGATCACCGACGTCGTCGACGCTCTCGGGCCGGTTCTCGGCGAGGGTGGACACGAGGACGGGCAGCCCGCCGGAGAGCCTCAGCACTTCCTCGACGACGGCCTCGGCGACGACCCCCTTGCCCGCGAGGAGTCCGCGCGCCTCCAGCTCGGTGAACGGTTCGAGGGGTACGTCGGCCATGAAGTCGGCGTAGTCGCCCCAGCGGGCGGTGTCGAATCCCTGCTGCCCGGCGGTGACGGCCACGACGTTCGCGGGCAGTTGCCCGTACTTCTCGCTGGTCATGAGGTCGCACAGCCACCCGTCGAGGAAGGGCGCGGTCCTCTCGTACGTATCGAAGAAGAGCACGACCCAGGGCACGGAGGCCGCGACGCCCTCCAGCTCCTTCAGGAACACGGGCGTGAGGACCCGCTCCGGGGAGAGGACCAGCTGCACGTCGTCCTGGTTCCGGAAGCGGGCACCGAGCCCGGCTCGCAACCGGTCCGCGCCGTGGGCGAGTTGGGCGGGGTCGACGGCACCGGCGAGCATTCCGACGCCGGGCAGCAGCCCGAGCCCGGCGAGGCCGGCGCGGGCGGCGGCCATGCTTCCGGCGGACGGGTCAGGCGCCTGCATCGCCTGGAGGGCCTGCTCCTCCTGCGGCCCGCCCAGCGCCGCGAGGGCCGCCGACTCGGCTTCGTGCCGCCGCTCCCGGTGGGTGACGAGCAGCCGGTCCAGCTCCTTGAACTTGCCGCCCTTGCGCCCGAACTCGGCGCTCAGGGCCCCCAGCGCGTCCGCGACACTCCCCACGGACTCATCCACGTAGGCGGTCAAGGCGCCTCGCTCATCGGCGAGTTGCCGCCATTCCCGTACGAGGGACGTCTTCCCCACGCCCGCGTTGCCGTGGACGTGGAACAGGAAGCGGTGCCGCTCGTCCTCGGGCGCCAGGTCGAAGTTCTCTCGGAACGCCGCGAGTTCGTGTCGCCGCCCCACGAATCCGGCGCGCTTGCGCAGCCGGATCAGTTCCTGCATGGACGGCTGCCTGCCCGCGTCCGACGCCATCGGCTCCACTCCCGCATGGTGCGCGTTCCCGTGCGGGCAAGTGTTCCATCACGGGCGGGGGCGCGGGGCCGGTCACGCCCATGAACACGATGAAGGCCCCCTCGTCATCGACGAGGGGGCCTTCACCTTTACGGAGCGCCCGGCAGGCCTTGCACCTACATTTCCCATCGGATGATGGGCGTCTTTCCTTGGACCACAGACGCGTGACTTCCGTGCGCTGCACCGAAGTTACGTATTGATCGTACACCCTCGTGAGGGTCCGTCACGCCACGTCTGGCACTCCGGGGTCGGAGGGGCTGCCGCGCAGCCCCGGTATCAGCACAGCCGCCACGGCCAGGTGCATCAGAGCGAGGGACACCCGGGTGCCGCCGTCCATTCCGTCGCCGATGAACGGCAGGAAGGACACGGCCAGTCCGGCGCAGGCCGCCCAGGTCCAGAGGGCGCGGGCGCGCCGAGCCGTGAACCGCTCCAGGGCGGCGAGCAGTCCCCAGCCGGAGAGCGACGCGAGCAGTGCGACAGCCGCGACCGGCACGGCCCCGATGTCGAGCGTTTCCCCGCCGTCGGCGATCCGCGACCGGTGCCCCAGCAGCGGGTCGGCGACCAGCCACACCAGGACGGGGGCCAGGACGGCCAGGGCCGCGACCCCCAGACGCCTCCTCCGCACGCTCACTTGGCGCCGCCCCCCGAAACCGCCCCGTGCAGAAAGACGTCCACCAGTTCCTGCGGGGTCAGGTCGGGCTCGTCGTCCGTACGCGGCTGGGTGAAGAGCTGCCCGAAGAAGAGGGCCGCGATCTGCTCCGGCGGTCGGCGCAGCGTGGCCTTGTCGGGTTCCAGCAGATCCACGAGGGCCGCGCGGATACGGGTCATCGACTCGTCGCGGCCCGCGCCGCGCACCGTGCCGGGGTGCTTGCCGCCGCCGTGCCCCAGCGAGCCGAGGATCGCGCCCATCCTGGACATGTGCGCCTGCAGCGCCTCGGCCGCCTCCGCGAGCCGGTCGGGCAGCGGCTGGGACGCGTCGATCGCGTCGAGCTCGCGGACCGCGTGCTCGGGGGAGAGCGCCTCGGCCACGCAGGCCTGCAGCAGTTCGTCCTTGTCGGCGAAGACCCGGAAGATCGTGCCCTCCCCGATGCCCGCGGCGCGGGCGACCTTCGCGGTCGTCACGGCGGCGCCGTACTCGGCGATCAGCGGGATCGCGGTCTGGATGATCATTTCGCGGCGCCGCTCCGGCGACATGGCGGGGGCGCGGCGACGGGCGGTCTGGTTCGTCTGGGGCGCCTGGGCCGTCTGGTTCTCCTTGGGTGCTGTCATGACTCCGAGAGTACGGAGTGAGCACTCACTCCGTCAATGAGTGACGACTCACTCCGTTAGTTCCCTCCGTCGCGCCTACGCCGCCGCTCGACTCGGGCGGCAGTCCCTGCACCGCCCCGGCCGCTCCCCCCGGAAAGCCCGTTCGCACCCGTCACAGGTCTGCATCGGCAGGGGTCTGCCGACCGCCCTCTGCGGCTCCGCCCCCTCGGGCAGGGGTGGCGGCATCCGCTCCGTGAGCCGGTGCGCGAGGAGGGCGGCCGGGTGCCGGTTCGGGGGCAGGTGTCGCGGCTGGCCTCGCGGCTGGCGTCGGCTGCGGTACCGGCACCGGCACTGGCACCGCCGCCTGTGACCGGACGTACACCTGCGGCATGTTGTACGAAACCGTGCGCGTGACGATGCGGCCGGAGGGGAGGCGCTCCTTGGTGCGGGCGAGGTAGCCGTGGGCCTCCAACTCCCGCAGGGCGGCGGCGATGCGCATCTCACCCTCGGGGAAGCGCTGAGCAAGCACCTTCACCCCGATCCGCGATCCGGCGGGCAGCGACTGGATGTGGACGGCCAGGCCGATGGCGGTGAGGGACAGCTCGTGGTGCTGGGCGAGGTGGTTTCCGACCACGGTGAAGCGGTCGGGGTGGCGCTCGGTGACGTGGTGGAGTCCGGCGCTGAAACGTCCGGCCGAAGGGCCGGACTGCGCGCGCGTGGGCGCGCTAGGCTGCCGTGCAGTCATCAGGAAGGTCTCGGCTTCCTCGGTGAACAGGCCCTCGCACTGGGATTGCCGTCCCGGCGGGGGCCGTTTCATGTCTTGGGTTGTCGCCGCTGACGCTGCACCATCGACTGCCGTATATGCCAGCGGAGTTGGCCATGTTCACTCGCGAGGGTGAGCGACGGGGCTGGTGGGGTTGGGTAGGTAATTTCCCCGGTCTTTTTCTTGAGGCGTCGGGACTGTCCGGGTCCTGGATTCGCGCGACCCGGTCAGAAGCTGTCCGGGTCGCGGAGAGGCACGACTCGGTGTGACTTCGGGGTTGGGATCACTCAGCGCGGGAGGTGGACCGCATGGAGGACGAGGAAGCCGCTGGCGGTGCTCAAGGCGGTGGGCCGCCAGATCAAGGCGTGGCGCGAGGCGGCGGGGATGCGCAGGTCGGAACTCGGCGCGGCCATCGGGTACGGAGAGGAGATGGTGTCGTCGGTGGAGCGGGGGCGGCGGATCCCCAAGCCGGAGTTCCTCGACAACGCGGACGAGGTAGCGGCGGCCCTCGTACACGGAGGATGAGATCGAGCGCCACGTTGCCGCACGCATGGCGCGGAAGTCCGTCTTCGATCGCGTACCGAGGCCCCTGGTCACTTTCGTCCAGGAAGAGTCGACGCTCAAGCGTCCTCTCGGGGGCAAACTGGTCCTACGGAAGCAGCTCGAACACCTGTTGGAAGTCGGCAAGTTGCGGCATGTCCAGATCCAGGTGATGCCTACGAACCAGGAGGACCACGCGGGGATGATGGGCCCGTTCCGAGTACTGAAGCTCCAGGACGGCACAGCGTTGGGACACTCGGCAGGCCAGCTGTACGAGCGGCTGATCACAGACCCGCGGGAAGTCCAGACCCTGGAAATGCGCTACGGCATGATCCGGGCGCAGGCTCTCACGCCCCGGAGTTCCCTGGCCTTCATCGAAAAAGTACTGGGAGAGAGATGACCCCCGACGCCCGCACCGCACTGACGTGGTTCAAGAGCAGCCATAGCGGCAACGACGACGCAGACTGCGTCGAGATAGCCATAGCCCCGACCCACACCACCGTCCACATACGCGACTCAAAAAACACGGCAGCCCCCCACCTCACCGTCGCCGGAGCTGCCTGGGCGGACTTCGTCGGGTTCGCGGCGACGTGCTGACCCGGCGCGGCGGTCGTGTCAGTCGCTCTGATCGACGCTCTGAGAGACCCGGAAGGTGATGAACTCCGCCGGGCGGACGAGGGCGACGCCCACTTCGACGTTCAGCTTGCCCTGCGACACCTCTTCCTCCGAGTTGTTGGACTCGTCGCACACCACGTAGAACGCCTGCTCGGTGTTGGCCCCGACCAGCATTCCGCGCCGCCACAGCCCGGTGAGAAAGCTGGTGATCATGGCGGTCACGGAGGTCCCGAGGCGGTCGTCGTTCGGCTCGAAGACCACCCACCGCGTGCTCTGGAGGATGGACTGCTTGATGAAGTTCACCGTGCGCCGCACGTTGAGGTAGGAATTCTCGACGTCGGAGGGATCGGCTGCGGCCAGCGTGCGAGCACCCCAGACCAGGGGGGCCGTGCCGGGGAACTTCCTGAGTGCGTTCACCCCTTGGTCGTTCAAGACCTCCTGCTCGGGGTCGTCGAGCTCACGGGTCAGGCCGACCACACCGCGAAGGTCTTCGTTCGCCGGTGCCTTGTGCACGCCCCGACGCGCGTCCACGCGCGCCCAAACACCGGCCACGTGCCCGGTCGCAGGAACCGCCGACGTCTCTCCGTCCGCGTCAAGGACGTTGATCCATGGGTAGTAGACCGTGACATACGGAGCCGCGTCGGCATCGATTCCCAGCATCTCGGCGGCGCTCTCCAGCGGGGCCCCGTCCGGCACGTGCAGGACCGCGACCCGGTTACCCGTCCGCTGACAATGGTCCGCGATCAGACCGGCCGCCGCACGAGAGTCCTCCGCCGTGGCCTCGCTCCACAGATCCGGGGCGACGACGATACTGATCTCCTCGACGCGCTCCAGGACTTCGAGCGCACCCGCGATCCCGCCCTTGCCACCTAAAGGGGCCAGATAGCACTCGCCGCCCCCGTTGGCGAACCACCCATACACCGCGGCCCAGAGCGCCCCGGACACCCGGACCCGCGACGCCTCTCGCTCCCCGTCCGGAGAACCGCCGGTGATCGCGGCGCAGTCATGGAACTCCTTCCACGACCTGATCCGCCGCGCCGACGGCTCCCCCGCCTCCTCCGCGTCGACGGACTGCGCGAGAAACGCCGCGACAGACGTGCGCGCACCGCTCATGACGCGCGTGCCGGACGACGCCTCCTGCACTTCCACGGTCTCCTCGGGCCTCTCAGACATGGCTCCCCTCCCACTCTCAGACCAGCAAAGACAGGGAGACCTACCCAGCGCCCCTCCCACCACCTCCCGCCCACGGCGAAGTTCCCTCGAACGAGAAGCCGGGCCGAAGCCGAAGCGAGATCGAGCCAACCCACGCGCTTCCGGCCGCCGTTCGCGGGCGGATGTCCGCGTACTTCCCCGGAATTGTCCGTGATCCGTAACAGACGGATCCCCCGGCCCATCCGCCTCATCCTGCCTGGTGGCCGGGGAGCGGCCGGGGCGCACTGAGGGACTTCGCAAAGGGGCGGACATGGCACGGCACAGCGGTGGGCGGGGCTGGTACGGCAAGGTCATCGGGGCCGCGCTCGGGGTGATGATGCTCGCCACCGGCGCGTCGGTGTGGACCGCGCAGGCCGGGGACGCGGACGAGCCTTCGCCGAAGAAGCCGGGCGCGCCGAGTGCCGTGAAGCCGGTCGACGACACCATCGTGCACGCCTCCGACGCTGGCAAGCGCGGCGTGAACATCACCATCGACGACGGCCCCGACCCCAAGTGGACCCCGCAAATGCTGGACCTGCTGCGGCAGTACAAGGTGAAGGCCACGTTCTGCATGGTCGGCACGCAGGCGCAGGCCCACCCCGACCTCGTGAAGAAGGTCGTCGCGGAGGGGCACCGGCTCTGCGACCACTCGGTGTCGCACAACACCGCCATGGACAAGGAGTCCGCGGCCTACCGGTCCAAGCAGATCCTCGACGCCGAGCGCATGATCACCAAGGCGTCCGGCGGCGTACGGCCGATGTACTACCGGGCACCCGGCGGCGCCTTCACGCCCGACAGCCGCAAGCTCGCCGCCTCCCGGGGCATGCGCCCGCTCGGCTGGAACGTGGACAGCAAGGACTTCGAGCTCCCCGGTACGAACGCCATCGTCTCCACCGTCCAGCGCGAGGTGTCCAACGGCCCGACGATCCTGTTCCACGACGCGGGCGGCGAGCGCGCCCAGACCGTCGAGGCCCTGCGTCAGCTCCTGCCCTGGCTGAAGCAGCAGGGCTACTCGTTCGGGTTCCCGGTGCGTTGAGGCTCGCCTTCCGCCCCCTGCTCCACCCCGAGGCGTACGCCCCGTACACCTCCGGCAGTATCGCCGCGGAGGGCCCAGGACCCTGGTCCCTGGGGATGCCCCCAACTCAAGTCGGCAGCTAGCCGGATCGCCCCGAACGATCGCTTCCGGAAATTCTTGGGATCAGCACTTACCGGCGATATGGCAGCGATTTCCCAGGGGATGACTCGTGCGCGAACAGGCAGGACAGAACTTCCGCTCTTCCGGACGGCAGCGGAGCGGCGGCCGACGCCGCGTCGTGATGGCCGCGGCCGCCGTGGCCGCCGGCGTGGTGTCTCTCGGCACCCTGGCCCCGTCGGCGGCGTCCGCGGCGTCGGGGGCATCGGCATCCGCGTCATCGGCGGCCACCGCGGCCCGACCCGACGCCGTGCAGAAGGGGCTGAACTCGCTGGTGCGCGACGGCGGTCCGCCCGGTGCCCTGGCGAGCGTGAAGGACCAGGAAGGACGCACCCGCAGCTACACCGCGGGCGTCGGCGACCTGGCCACCGGTGCGAAGGTGCCCAAGGACGGGCAGGTGCGCATCGGCAGCAACACCAAGACCTTCACCGCGGTCGTCGTGCTCCAGCTGGTCGCCGAGAAGAAGGTCCGCCTCGACGCCTCCGTCGACACCTATCTGCCCGGCCTCGTCCGCGGCGACGGCATCGACGGCCGCCGCATCACCGTCCGCCAACTCCTCCAGCACACCAGCGGACTGCCCAACTACACCGACCACCTCGACTTCCCGGCCATCCAGCACCGGTACTTCGAACCCCGCGAACTCCTCGACATCGCCCTGAAGCACAAGGCCCACTCCGCCCCCGGCAAGAAGTGGGAGTACAACAACACCAATTACGTCCTGGCCGGGCTCATCATCCAGAAGGTGACCGGACGCCCCCTGGCCGAGGAGATCGACAAGCGCGTCGTCCAGCGCGTCGGGCTGCGCCACACCTACTTCCCCACCGTCGGCGACCAGACCATCCGGGAACGACACCCCAAGGGCTACGTCGCCGACCCGCAGGGCGGGCCGCCGCGCGACTTCACCACCATGGATCCCTCCTGGGGCTGGGCGGCGGGGCAGATGATCTCCACCAACGCCGACCTCAACCGGTTCTTCGGCGCACTGCTCTCCGGCCGCCTCCTGCCGAAGGCCCAGCTCGACCAGATGCGCACCACCATCCCCGCCGAACGCCTTGGCCCCGGCGTCGGCTACGGCCTCGGACTCGTCAGCAGGCCGCTGTCCTGCGGCGGCGTCTCCTGGGGCCACGGCGGCGACATCGACGGCTACGAGACGCGGGGCGGCGTCACCAAGGACGGTCGCGCCGCCAACGTCGCGGTGACGAAGATGCCGGGGAGCGAGGCGGAGATGAAGCGCGTGGAGAAGGTCGTCGACACCGCTCTGTGCCGCTGAGACCCCCTGCGCCGGGGCGCCCTTGACCTCAAGTTCGCTTGAGGTACGAGGCTTGATCTCGAAGCCGGAGCACACAGTCCGGAGCACATAGTTAGGGGTTTCCGATGACGACCATGTACGGGCAAGAAGAGACCGGTGCCTCAAGCGGCGAGGCAGAGATCGCCGAGGTCGTGGCACGCTACGAGGCCGCGTTCAATGAGAACGACGCCAGGGCGATGAACGCCCTCTTCTCGCCGGACACGGTCTTCGTCAACTTCAGCGGCACCCTCGTGCGCGGCGCCGAACGCCTCTACCAGGCGCAGTCCTTCGTCTTCGCCGAAGGCGGCCCCCTGGCCGACATCACGGTGCGCTACACCGTCGAGAACATCGCCTTCCTCACCCCCGGGGTCGCGGTGGCTCACGCTCGCCAGAGGTCCGCCGGAGCGGACGGGCAGGCGGAGCAGTCCCGCGATCCCATGGAGGGCATCCTCTCGATGACGCTGATGCGGGACGCCACTGGGCAGTGGCGCATCCGCATGGCTCAGAACACGCCGGTCACCGCGCCGTAGCGGGGAACCGGACAGGCCCTAGCCCCACGTGCGTTCGCACAGGACCAGGCGGTAGCCGTCCGGGTCCTCGACCGTCACCCCGTACTCGTCCCAGTAAGGGTTGTGTGCGGGGACGCGCGTTCCGCCCCTGGTCGTCAGGCGGGTCACCAACTCCTCGTCCACGGGGGCCCCGAGGTACACCACGAACAGGTCGTCCACCGTCGGCGTCGGGTCGAGGGGGGCCTCGGGGTCGTGCGTCAGCTCGAAGTGCCAGGCGCCGCCGCGCGGGCCGACCATGATGAGGTCGTGCTTGCCCGGGACGCGCTCGGTGGTCCGCCACAGGACGTCGAGGCCGAGGCCGTCCACGTAGAAGCGTTCGGCGGCCGCGATGTCACGGGACGGGCGGGCCACGCGGACGTGGGTCGTGGAGTCGATCACTTCGCGGCCTCCGCCTTCTTGGCCTCGGAGTTGGCGTTCGCCGGCTTCGCGGCCTCCGCCTTCGCCGACTCCAGGGCCTCCCGCCACACCGGGCTGTCCACGTAGTGGTTGTCGAAGCGCTCCGACGACTCCGCGATCTCCTTCGGGTCCGCCTCGCCGCGCAGCACCCTGCCGAGCAGGCGCAGGTAGTCGAAGCGGTCCATGCCCGGCGTGAACACGAACAGGACGTCCGCCTCGCAGCCGGGGGCCGCGGCGAAGGCGTGCGGGGTGTGCGGCGGCACCGCCAGGAAGTCGCCCGCGTTCAGGACCTTGACCTCCTCGTCCACGAGGACCTGGAGCGAGCCGCTGATGACGAAGAAGAGCTCCGTCGCCTTGGTGTGGAAGTGCGACGGCGCCCCCACCGCGCCCGTGGCGAAGGTCGACCGGTAGCTCGTGAAGCCCACGGCGCCGGACGACTCGCCGAGCAGGGTCATTACGCTGCTCGGGTCGGCACAGGTCTCGGCCTCCGCGCTGCGGGTCAGGACGGCCTGGAGGGCATTGCCGCTGGTCGTGGCGCTGGCCGCCGCGTTGCTCGTGGTCTCGTTCGCGTTCTTGTCCGTGTTCATGACCATGACTCTATGCGCCCAATGACCTGGGCTTTAGTTCAATTTCGTAACGGAATCATGGGTCAATTTCGGATCCGTCGCCACCGCCGACGCGGCCGCGAGCGTCGCACCCGCCAGGCTGCCCCACAGCGCCGTCGGGCCGTACGGGGCGAGCGCGGTGATCGCCGCCGGGGACACCGCGAGGCCGAATCCCGTGGACAGTTCGAAGCGGGCGAGGGTGCGGCCCAGGGCGTGGGGCGGGGCGAGCGCCGTGACGAGCGCGGTGGCGCTGCCCGCGTAGACGATCTCGCCGAGCGTGCAGACCACGGACACCGCCGCGACGGCCGGGGCGCCCCAGCCGCCTCCCAGCGATGTGGCCGCGAGGAAACCGGCGTACGAGACGGTGAGTACGACACCGGCGAGGGCGAGGACGGTGCGCCTCGGGAAGCGGCGCGACATCAGGACGGTGACCGGTACCTGGAGGGTGACCACCAGCACCGTGTTGGCGACGAAGATGATCGCCGACCAGACCGGGGACGCGTGCAGTTGGGTCACCAGGACCAAGGGGAGGGCGATTTCGGGGACGTTGAGGCAGAAGACGTAGATGATGTTGGCGGTGAGGAGCTTGCGCAGGCGGGGGGCGGGGGCGTTGGCCTCGCGTGGGACGTTGCCGTGGCTCTGGCCTCCGCGTCCGGCGTTGGCCTCGTGTCCGGCGTTCGCGTAACTCTGGCCTCCGCGTCCGGCGTTGGGCTCGTGTCCGGCGTTCGCGTAACTCTGGCCTCCGCGTCCGGCGTTGGCCTCGCCTCCGGCGTTCGCGTAACTCTGGCCTCCGCGTCCGGCGTTGGCCTCGCCTCCGGCGTTCCCGGTCGACTCCCTCGCGTCCACCCGTACCGACCACGCCAGCCCCGCCGCGCACAGGTACGCCGCCCCCGTCAGCCCCGCCAGCACCTGCAACGCCCCCGCCCCGCCCGCCAGGCACGCCGTCGCGACGAGCGCACCCACCCCCATCCCGGCGTTGCGCAGCGCCCGGCCCGCCGCGAGCGCCGCGTCCCGTTCGCTGCCGTGGGCCACCGTCGCCACGAGTGCCGCGTGGGCCGCCGGCCAGGCCTGGTTGCCGACACCCAGGACGAGCGCCGCCGCCCCGAACAGCCAGACGTGCCCCGTCGGAGTGGCGAGCAGCAGCACCACGCCCGCCGCCCGCACCAGCATCGACGCCGCCACGACCGCGCTGCGCGCGCCCCGGTCCAGCCAGTGGCCCACCGCGGGCATGCAGCCGAGGCCCACGACGATGCCGGCCGTCATGGCCATGCCGGTGGCCGGGGCGGACAGGTCGAGGACCGTCACTCCGTAGAGCAGGAGGAAGGGGCGCAGGAGGCCGGTGCCGAGGGAGTCCACGGCCAGGGCCACGGCGTAGCGGGGGCCGCCGGAGGCCCTGATCAGGGCTTGGTGGCGGGTCTTGGTGGTGGTTGGCATGGGGGCAACGGTGCGGTGGGGTGCCGGTACCGGCCCGTGGGTTGACGGACACCGTCAATCGGCGGGGATGGGGGGTGTCTGGCCGGGTAGGCCCTGCGGGGCTTTCCCCAATCCCGCCCCTTCTCCGAGACCGGGGCTGCGCCCCTGGACCCCGGGGGTGGGTGTTCCCTTCGGGTGGCCGTGGTCACCCCCGATCGGCGCTCCGCGCCTCGTCCTCAATCGCCGGACGGGCTGAAAACCACGTCCCCGGGCGGGCCGGAGAGGCGCTGCGGGACGGCCCTGAAGGTGCCGACTGCCCGACCGAACGAACAGGTGGGGGCGGGCGGGTGGGAGAAAGCCCGTCCGGCGCTTGAGGACGAGGCGCGAAGCGCCGATACAGGGGCGACCCCGCAGGGCCGAAGGTGCCGGGCTGTCGGCCAGGCCGGTGCAAGTACGGGCGGGCGGGCGGGAGAAAGCCCGTCCGGCGCTTGAGGACGAGGCGCGGAGCGCCGATTCGGGGGCGCCCCCGGCCGGGCTCAAAGTGCCGGCAAGTTCGAGCAGCCGAGGCATGAGCACAACCTGGGGCGCCCCCGCCAGAAACCTCAGTGCCGCCCCACGTCCTGCCCGAACGTCGCGTTCCGCTCCGGCGCCCCCAACCCCTTGGGCCCGAAGGACACGACCCCCGTCGTGGTGAGCCCGCCCCGCGCCCCGGGGAACACCCAGGCAGCCCCGGAGTCCTTGTACGTCCCGTCCTCCCCGTGCGCGGCCACGGTCAGGTCGGCCTTCTTGTCCCCGTCCACGTCGGACAGCAGCACCCGATGCCCGAACCAGTCCTTGGCCTCGGAGGCCCCCGGCACCCCGGGCTTCGACTGGTCGAAGGCCTGCGCCCCGGCCCCGCTCAGCCCGGCCCGAGCCCCCTTGAGCAGGACGAAGGCACCGGCGTCGGCGACCTTCGCGGAGCCGCTGCCGATGTCCTCGTTCGGCACGCCCACAGCGACGTCGGCGTACCCGTCCCCGTTCACGTCCCCCGCACTGATGTCGGCCCCGAACTGGTCCCCGGTCTCCCCGACGCCGGGCACCCCGGCCGTGTCCTGGGTGATCTTCGCGGTGCGCCCGGCACCGGGCCCGTCCTTGCTGCCGTAGTCGACGCAGACGGTGCCCTTGTCGCTTTCGTTGTCGTCGTTGTTGGAGCCGTTGTCGCGGGTGACGAAGTCCCCGTACCCGTCCCCGTCGACGTCGGCGATCGCCCCGCCCAGCGACGACTTGAGCTTCTTCGTGTCCTGGCTGAGCCCGTCCTTCGTACCCTTCCAGACCCGGCTCGGGTACGCGGACTCCTCGAAGCCGTGGCTGGTGACGAGGTCGTCGACGCCGTCGCCGGTCACGTCGCCGGGGATCAGGTCGATGGGTCCGAAGGTCTGGCCGGTGTAGACGGCCTCCTGCCGCTCGGGCTTGCCGCCGCGCGTGAACGGTCCGTACGACACGGTCATCCCGGCCCGGTCGTCCTCGTTCTCGGGGAAGTCGTGGGAGACGAGGTCGCGGTGGCCGTCGCCGTTGAAGTCCCCGGTGCTGAACCCGGCGGAGGTGGCGGGCAGTTCGGCGGCCCCCGCCCCGCTCAGCCCGTCCCGCGATCCCCACAGCACGAGCAGCTCGTCCCCGTACCCGCTGCCCACGGCCAGATCGCTGAACCCGTCCCCGTCCAGGTCCCCGACGCTCACCTGCGACCCGAAGTTCCCGTCCTGAGTGATCTCGCCGGGCACCCCGGCCGTACCGCGATCGATGACGGTCGGGCGCGCGTGGTCGGGGCCGTCCTTGGACCCGTAGACGACGGTGACGTACCCGGCGTTGGTCTTGCCGCCGAGGGTGGCGTACGGGGCGGAGATCGCGAGGTCCGCGTAGCCGTCGTGGTTGAAGTCGGTGAGGGGGGTGCGGGGCGGGACGGGGGCGGCGGGTGCGCCGGATGCGCCCGGTGCGGCCGCCGCGGTGCCGCTCGCCGCGAGGGGCACGGCGAGCGTGGCGGCCGCCGTGGCCGCGGTGATCGCGAGGGCTGTCCTGAGGGAGCGTCGCACTGATCCTCCTGTGGCGGTGGTGGCTTCTGTGGGGACGGGGGCCGCGGGGGCTGCCACTTGAGGAGACGTGCGGGGCGAAGGGACGGTTGTACGGGGGTGAAGTCGGGGTGTACGGAGTGGTGTCGGCCGGGTCGGTCAGCGCAGTACGGCCGACAGGAGGTCGCTGCCCAGGGTCGTCAGGTCGGGCAGATTGAGGCTGTAACGGACGTAACGGCCGTGCCGCTCGGGCGTGAGCAGGCCCGCGCGGCGCAGCACGGCGAGGTGCCGGGAGACCTCGGGGGGCGAGAGCTCCCAGGCGTGGGCGAGCTCGCGGGTGGTGTGCGGGCCGCGGGCCAGGGTGCGCAGGAGCCGCAGCCGTACGGGGTGGTTGAGCGCTTCGAGGCGCAGGGTGACCGTCTCCAGGGACACCGGCTCCGCCGGATCCGGCTCGGCCACGGGGTACTGCACCACCGGCTGCCACCCGGGCGCGTGCACCACGACCAGGTGCGGGCGGCCGAAGACGCTGGGGATGAAGGTGACGCCCGTGCCGTGGGCGGACGTCGCCTTGTCCTGCAGCTTGTCCACGACGACGCAGTCCCCGTCCGGCGCGAGGGCGACCGCGCCGGACACCGACGCGAGGGCCGCGCCGAGGCCCTGGCGGCGCCGCAGGTCGTTCTTCAGGCGCAGGTCGGTGGCGAGGCGCACGGCGGCGCCCGCCCAGGCCGCGTCGAAGAAGGCCCCGGCGCACTGTTCGAGGGTGTGGCGCACCCGTGCCCGTACGGCGGCTGGGTCCGCGAGCAGCCGTTCCGCGAACGCCTCCTGGCGGGGGCCGCGTGCCTGCGCCAGGTCCAGGGCGCGCTCGCGCGCGGACGCGTCGGTGAGGGGGGACGGCGCGACGAAGTGGGCCCGGTTGCCGCCGCACGTCGTGATGAGCGCGGCCGTCACGTACGCCTCGTCGTCGATCAGGTCCACGTCGTCCAACTCCTCGGCGAGGGTCGGCCGGGGCCGGGCCGGCAGCAGGAAGTCGGCCTGCGACGACCGCCACAGGAACTCCGCCTCCCGCAACCGCTCGGCCAGCTCCGACGGCAGCCCCGCCCACACGTCCGCGGCCCAGTCGGCGAGGTGCGGGTGGTGTCCCGGCTCGGCGAGCACGTGCAGCATCGCGGTCAGCTCGGCCAGCGGGGAGGCGGCGAAGCGGAGCCGCTCGGGTGGGAGGCCGCTGATGTCGATGCGGAGGGTCATGCCGACATCATTCAGGACGTGGGGCGGGGGTGAGGTGCCTCGCGGGGGCGCCCCAGTCCCGCCCCTTCACCGAAACTGGGGCTCCGCCCCAGACCCCGCTCCTCAAACGCCGGAGGGGCTGAAACTTACCGGCACATCATCTAGCCC